>DASQIZ010000108.1:0-2069 GCA_035631315.1 Gemmatimonadales bacterium | reverse complement strand
CGGGGTCGATCCGTACACGACCAATCTGGTCCTCTCTGAGCGGCTCACCAACGTGGCCTGGGTCGCCTTCTCCGGACGCGCAGGCATTCAGGCCCTGTTCTTCTTCGTAGTCCCGTACTCCGGGGCCATGACGGCGGTGAGCGCCACCAATCGCGCCGTGTGGGACACGCCCGCGGGTGATCTCGTCAACATGGCCGAGGCCAAGTTCCGCGAGACCGGCGCCACCCCGGACCAGGTGCGGGCGCTCATGGAGAATCCGCAATACTCCTTGAGCTCGTTGTGGTCGCTCGCTCTGGCGTTCGACCGGCTCAAGGATGTGCCGGGGCGCGACCAGGTCATTGAATTCGCGGCGGTGCCGGAGACGCAGGACGAGGTGAAGTTCGTCGTAGGGTCCGTGAACATGCTGGCCCGCTATCACGAGGCGGTGGCGCGCATCGCCAAGGTCTCGGCGCCGGGGCCAATCAAAGGGGAGACGGCGTCGGGCGCGCTCGTGCTCCCGGCTCCCGTGGACTACATCTCCTGGACCGATACCCTGGGCCGCATAGTGCCCATGCAGGATTTCCAGGCGCCGGAGAAGATCCTTTTTCTCTCGGGCCGGGCCTCGCCGCTGGCACGGAGGAACCTCACTTCGCGGGGCTGGACCATCAACGAGAGCTACACGTGGGGAGCGGAGCAGTAATCGGGAGCTTCACGCGGACCGCTTCGGCTCAACCATCTCGAACATCAGGGTGAACTCGTCGAAGAGGCCGAAGAGCTCGACGAGTCTGGAGGCCTCGCCGTCGATGCGGACACGGCGGGACTGAACGGCCTCGGGGATCGCCAGCTCGCGCAGGAGGATGAGCGAGACCGAGATCAGGCGACCGTCGCCGGATGGCGTTGATGTCGATTATCCTCTCTTGACGCCGGGGCCTCGGGCTCACGTCGGTGAGCCTCGCCGCCACCCGAGCTGGAACCCTTGCCGGCAACGACGCGGACCTGCAGAGGCCGTTCCTGTACATCCTGCTCGTGCTTCCGCTCCCTGCGACCTGCCTCACGTACTTTTGCGCCCCCTCCCACACCGAGTAACTCAGCGGCCGTTCCCCGTTGGCCATGCGACAGAGGTTCGTCTTGGTGGACCAGCCGAAGTTGATCTTCTCCCGTTTGGCTTCGCTCATCAGCCGCAGAGCCTCTTCGCGGGCGGCAGGGCCATAAACGGGCTTTCGCGGTAGGGGCGGGAGCTCCGTCCGCGCGTTCATCCGGATCGGCGTCGGTCAGCCCCAGACCAGGACCAGCTGAGGGCCGCGGCCCGTCTTGGGTATCTGAGCCCTACGGTCCGAAACATTGAGGAGTCGACGACTCTCCGTGCCTTCGTGGAGGCCATGAGCAACCTCGGCTATGGCGAGAACAGGAACTGGATCGTCGAGCAACGCTATGCGGATGACTACGATCCTGTGCCAAGCGGGTAGACGCCGGCAGTGCCTTAGAACGGGTGTGATGTTACGTACGATCTTACACAGATCACCCCGCCCGAAATCACAGGAGCGATAACGAGCCGCCGAAGCGTCTCACTAATGCTCGCTGTCGCTGACAATGCCTTCTTCATTGACGTCCTCCTTTTTATAGACATGACAGCACCAGGATCCTGCGCCGCCGAATCGAGCACTTACTTTAGTGAATTCTTGTATACCTTGCCGTCTTTCATTATCACCACGAAGTTCCGGCCGGGATCGGCAACGAGATTAAGGTTTTCCAGCGGGTTGCCGTCGACCAGCAGGAGGTCCGCGAACGCACCTTCTTCGACCACGCCGAGTTTGGCTCCCCGATAGGGATTGCGCTTGCCCGACATGGCCAGCAATTCGCCATTGGTCGACGTCGCCATGATCAGCGCCTCGGCGGGGGTGTACCATCGCCCGAGCGAGGCGAGGATGGCGCCTTGGCGCTGCGCAAGAGCGCGCGAGAACAAAACGTCGGTACCCCATGCGGTCTTGATCTTGTACTTTTTCGCCAGCGCGTAGCTTCTCGCGATCCCGGGCCATACTTCCTCGGCTTTCTCGCGCTGCACCGAACCCTCGGGAAGTCCCGTTCGCATC
>DASQIZ010000107.1:0-170239 GCA_035631315.1 Gemmatimonadales bacterium | reverse complement strand
TGTAGATCTCCGCCGGACCTTCATACGACCCGACGAACGCGATGGTCTTCCCGTCCGGGGAGATGGTCGCGTTGGTCTCTTCGCCCTGTCCGCTCGTCAGCCGCCGGGCGACCCCACCCGCAGCGTCCACCGTCCAGAGGTCTCCCTCGGCCGTGAACACGAGGGAATCGCCATGCAGGGCGGGGAACCGGTAATAGCCAAGCCCCGGAGCGTCTGCGACACGGTCTTTAGAAACGGGGGCCCGGACGGGAAGGGGGATGGCCGCAAGAACGAGCGCCGCGGCGAGGAGGCGTTGCATGCTGGTCTCCGGAATCGAGTTGTGACGGCCCGAGACGGCCCGCGGCACGGCTTGGCGGCCCGTGAAAATGCACTTCGGTATCGTTGATTGCGAGCCCGGTGCGCGTTACCTTCTTGGCGCCTTTTCTCGGACGACTAGGACGATCGCCCTCGTGCATAGACACTATCGCCTCATCCAACGTTGCCTTCCCGGCCTGCTGCTCCTCGGCCTTTTGGCCGTCGGAGCCTGTGCCGGGCCCTTCCCCCAAACCACCCTGCACCCCAAGTCCGATCTGGGGTTCGCGATCGACCACCTGTTCACGGGCATTTTCGCGTGGGCGACGGCGGTCTTCGTCGTGGTCGAGGGGCTCCTCGTCTACGCGCTCATCCGGTTCCGGGCCAAGCCCGGCGCGCCGGTCCCGCATCCGACCCATGGTCATACGGCGCTCGAGATCACCTGGACGCTCGCCCCGGTGCTGATCCTCGTGATGGTGGCGGTGCCGACCATCCGGACGATCTTCGCGACGCAGGCGCCCGCTCCGGCGGGATCCCTCAAGGTTGAGGTAATCGGTCACCAGTGGTGGTGGGAGTACCGCTATCCCGATCTGGGCGTGGTGACGGCGAACGAGCTGCACATCCCGGTGGGCAAGACCATCGCGCTGGATATGACCTCGAATGACGTGATCCACAGCTTCTGGATCCCGGCGATCGCGGCCAAGCGCGACGTGGTGCCCGGGCACGTGAACCACATCGTGTTCAAGGCCGATACGCTGGGTGAGTACATGGGCCAGTGCGCCGAGTTCTGCGGCGACTCCCACGCGAACATGCGGCTCCGCGCGTTCGTCGAGACCGACTCGGCTTTCAATGCCTGGGTCGCGAACCAGAAGCAGCCGCCCGTCGATCCCAAGCCGAACACCATCCAGGCCACCGGCAAGGATGACTTCGCGCACGGGGCCTGCATCGCTTGCCACACCATCCAGGGCGTATCGGCGGGCATGATCGGACCGAACCTGACCCATCTGGCCAGCCGGACGACCATCGCCGGCGCGACATTCCCGGATGACTCGATCGACCTGATTCAGTGGGTAAACCACGCACCGTCCCGGAAGCCCGGGGCGGTGATGATGGACATGAACCTGCCTCAGGCCAATCTGCAGGCCATCGTCGCCTACCTGATGAGCCTCAAATGACCGAACCCACCGGACTGAAGAGCTGGATCACCACCGTCGATCACAAGCGGATCGGCAAGCTCTACTTCTGGACCGCCTTCTGCTTCTTCCTGGTGGGCGGCATCGAAGCGCTGCTCATCCGCTCGCAGCTGGCGCAGCCGAATGGCCACATCGTGGACGCGCGGACGTACAACGAGCTGTTCACGATGCACGGCACGACGATGATCTTCCTGGCGCTGATGCCGTTGTCGGTAGCGTTCTTCAACTTCATCGTGCCGCTGCAGATCGGGGCCCGCGACGTCGCGTTCCCGCGGCTCAATGCCTTCAGCTACTGGGTGTTCCTGCTGGGCGGGATCTTCATGAACCTGTCGTGGTTCGTGGGACCGCTCTTCCACGCCGGGCGCATGTCGGTGGCGCCGAATGGCGGCTGGTTCGGCTACGCCAACCTGACGGAGCGCCAGTACTCGATCGGCCCCAACATCGACTTCTGGTTGCTGGGCCTGCAGATCCTGGGCGTGTCGTCGCTCGCCGGCGGATTCAACTTCGTCATCACCATCCTCAACTTGCGGGCGCCCGGCATGAAGATGATGCGCCTGCCGGTATTCACCTGGATGACGCTGGTGACGTCGTTCCTCTTGATCACGGCCTTCCCGGTGATCACGGTGGCGCTGGCGTTCCTGATGTTCGACCGGTTCTTCGGGACGCACTTCTATGAGCTGTCGGGTGGCGGCGATCCGGTGCTGTGGCAGCACCTATTCTGGATCTTCGGGCACCCCGAGGTCTACATCCTGATTCTGCCGGCCATGGGCGTGGTTTCGGAGATCCTGCCCACGTTCTCCCGGAAGCCGCTCTTCGGGTACACGGTGGTGGTCTATTCCGGCATCCTGATCGCCTTCATGGGCTGGGGCGTCTGGAGCCACCACATGTTCTCGGTGGGCCTCGGCCCCATCGCGGACGCGGTGTTCTCATCGACGACGATGCTCATCGCCATCCCGACGGGCGTGAAGATCTTCAACTGGATCGCGACGCTCTGGGGCGGACAGATCCGGTTCGATACGCCGCTGCTCTTTGCGGTGGGCTTCATCGCGATGTTCATCATCGGCGGGTTGTCGGGTGTGACGCACGCGTCGCCCCCGGCCGACCTGCAGCAGACCGACACCTACTACGTCGTGGCGCACATCCACTACGTGCTCTTCGGCGGGACGGTCTTCGGGCTCTTCGCTGGCATGTACTACTGGTGGCCGAAGATGACGGGACGCCTCCTTTCGGAGACGCTCGGCAAGACCCACTTCTGGCTCATGCTGATCGGGATGAACCTCGCGTTCTTCCCGATGCACTTCATCGGTCTCCTGGGCATGCCCCGGCGCGTCTACACCTACTCGCCCGACCTGGGCGTGTCGGACTTGAACCTGGTGTCGACGATCGGCGCGTTCCTGATCGCCGTGTCGATGCTGATCTTCATCTGGAACATCATCCGCACCCGCACCAAGGGTAAGATCGCGGGCGACAACCCCTGGCAGGGCGCCACGCTCGAGTGGGCGACGTCGTCCCCGCCGGCGGTCTACAACTTCGCGCAGATTCCCACGGTGCATTCGCGTCTGCCGCTGTGGAACGAGCCCGAATCGGTCGCCCAGAGGGCCCCGAGCGGCCACATCCACGTGCCGGACGGCTCGTGGTGGCCCCTCGTGGCGGCGTCGGGGCTTCCGCTCCTCGCGACGTCCCTCATTTCCGGTCAGCTCTGGCTGGCCTTCGTCGCCGCCGCGGTCCTGCTGGTGGGAATCTTCAAGTGGGGCTTCGAGCCCTTCGAGGTTTGAGATGAGTCACGCCGCGGCCACGCATGCTGCCGAGGGTCACCATACCTCGATGGGGTTGGACAGCCGGAAGATGGCGTTCTGGGCCTTCATCGGGTCCGAATGCCTCCTCTTCGCGACGCTGATATCCACCTACCTGATCTACAGTCATCGAAGCCTGCAGGGCCCCTACCCCCAGGACATTCTCAATATTCCCTTCACGTCGTTTTCGACGTTCGATCTGCTGATGTCGTCGCTCTGGATGGTGCTGGCGCTGGCGGCGGTGCAGCGGAATGACATGAAGTGGGCCAAGGTCTGGCTCATGGGCACGGTGATCGGCGGGCTGATCTTCCTGTTGGGCCAGGTCTGGGAGTTCTCGCACTTCGTGGAGCATGGCCTCACGCTCCAGAGGAACCTTTTCGGCACCACGTTCTTCGTGCTCACAGGGACTCACGGCGCCCACGTCTTCGTGGGGGTCCTCTGGCTCTTCACCCTGTGGGTCCGGGCCATGCAGGGCAAGTTGACGTCCAAGAACGCGATGACGGTCGAGATCACGGGACTCTACTGGCACTTCGTGGACGTGATCTGGATCATCATCTTCACCGTCGTGTACCTCATTCAACCGGTCTACCATGGCTGAGACCCACGCGACTGAGCATCCGCACCCGACCGCCGGCCTGTACATCCGGGTAGCGACGGTACTGTTCATCCTCACGGTGCTGGAGGTGGGCGTATTCTACGTGCCCACGTTCCATCCCATCCTGGTCCCGGCGCTCCTGATTCTGTCGGTGATCAAGTTCTGCCTGGTGGTGATGTTCTACATGCACCTGAAGATGGACAACCGCTTCTTCACCATGATCTTCGGCGGCCCGCTGCTCCTGGCGTTCGGCATGGCGATGGCGCTGATGTTCCTCTTCAAGGTGTTCGTGTTGAAGTGACGCCACCCGCCGCTCCCTGGGACGCCTGGGACGTCCATCCGTCGGTGGTGATCGGGCTCGCGCTGTTCGGCGGGCTCTATCTCTTTTGGGGAGGGACCAGGGCTTCAGTCTGGCGCCAGGTTTCGTTCTGGGCGTCAGTGCTGGTGCTGTTCTTCTCCCTGAACGGGCCGCTACACGATCTGTCGGATACGTACCTGTTCAGCGCCCACATGCTGCAGCACCTGATCCTCACACTGGTCTTCCCGCCGCTCCTCCTGTTCGGCACGCCGGCCTGGGTGGTGCGGCCGCTGCTCAAGCCCCGGTGGGTGATGGCGCTGGCCCGGGCGATCACGAAACCGCTCCTGGGCGGGATCATCTTTTCCGCGACGATCGTCTTCTGGCACTTCCCCCGGTTCTACGAGCCGGCGATGCGGCACCATAACCTGCACATCGTGCAGCACCTGATTTTCATCGCGACCAGCGTGGTCATGTGGTGGCCGGTGCTGTCACCCGTCCCGGAGCTGCCGCGGGCGTCCTATCCCATGCAGATGGTCTACTTGTTCCTGCTGGGCCTCCCGATGTCCCTGGTGGGGGCCATGATCACGCTCGCGGACACGCCCATCTATCAGTTCTACGTCGAGGCGCCGCTCCGGGTCTGGGGGCTCTCGCCGGTCGCGGATCAGCAGTACGGGGGGCTGATGATGTGGGTGCCGGGGACGCTCTGGTTCTGGGGAGCGATGACGGTGATCTGGTTCCGCTGGGCGGCCCGGGCCGAGACGACCGGGACGGCCGAGGGGGACGCCGACCGGGCCGTCCCCCTGGAGGCTTACCCCACCAGCCCTCGCATCACTCCCCGTCCGCCGTCTCCCCGAGGGGATGCCGCCTGAGGTTTTCAGCCAGCGCCGGGTGCATGCGCCACAGGTAGCCGCCCATTCCCGCCGCCGCGATCGCATTCCCGACTGCCACGCTCCACCAGGTGAGCGCTCCCAGCAGAGGCGGCGCGAGCACCGCCAGCAGAATGTAGAACCCGAACTCGAAGAAGCACGCCAGGACGATCACCAGAAAAATCGCATGCGGCACTTCCTCGGCCTTCATCACCAGCCAGGCCGCGATCACGCCCACGACCACGAAGGCCGAGACGTGGATCATGGTGTAGCCGACGATGCGGGAGAACTCGATGATGACGTTGGCGGGATCGTGCACGCCCCAGAACACGGCGCTGCCGAGCATGGCGGGCGTGAAAAAGGGGCGGCCATCGATGGTGTCCACGAGGAGGAACCAGATGGCGACCGCGGCCGCCCCGATGCATCCTCCGACGAACCCTTCGCGCAAAATCCGATTGAACCGGCTGTTCATCGCCGCTCCTTCGGGCGTTTCGCGCAATATATCCGCTCCCTTGCCGGGGGCTAGATTGGAGCTTGTGAGATCTCCGCGGTGGTCTGCCTGGAGTCTGCTCGTCGGTGCGCTCGCGTTCGGCGCGGCCGGGCTCTTTCACCCGTTCCTGACGGGTGACGCGGCGGCCCAGCTCGCCACCATTGCCTGTACTCCGCACTGGCGTCTCATCCACTGGACCCTGCTGTTCTCCTTCCCCTTGATGCAGGCCGGAATCCTCGGCCTGGTGGCCCGGCACCTTGAGACGCCGGGAGCGTCGCTCCTGCGCACCGGGGCCATGCTTGCGACCTTCGGCTTCGGGATCTGGGCGTTGAACGTCCTCCTGATGGTGGGGACGGGGTGGACGTTGGCGCAGACCCCCGCGGATCCGGGCACGCAGGCGCTCTACGCCGGGATTCATCCCTTTGGGCTCGCGGCCGAGCGGCTGGCGACGTTCACGATGGGGGTGGCGCTGGTGGTACTTTCGCGGGGGATCCGGGTGGGGAAGGTCTTCGGCCGCTGGCTGGCAGAAACAGGAACCGCCACGGGACTGATCAACGTCGCCGCGGCGGTTCTGTTTGCTGAAACGTCTCAGATTATGTACGTCGGCCAGGGGATCATCATCGCCTGGCTGGCGGCTGTCGCCGTCGTGATGCTCCTCTAAAGCTCCAGCCGGACGATCTTCTCGGCGCCCGCATCCCGGCCGAGTTGGAAGACCCGCAACGTCACGACCTGTCCATGCTTCAAATCCTTGATCGCCGCGCGGTACTCTTCCCAATTCCGGGTCGGCCTGCCATTGACGTTCATGACGATGCAGAGGGGGCCCTCATCCTGCGTGAAGAGCAGGCCATAGGCGGGGCCCTCGGGTGACACGCTGGTCACCGCCATGCCGCCGCCGAAGGATGACACGCGCGCCAGGCGATTGTCCTGGTTCAGGTCGTCGGGCGTGAGGGGCTGCACGCCGATCCCCAGCACGCGGCCGCCCGTGCGCGGTGTCGAAGCCGGTTCATCGGAACCGTTGTTGCTCCCGTCGCTCTTGTTGCTGCGCGACAGCGTCTTGTCCATGTCGGAACTGGCGCCGATCACCTTCACGGAAATCGTCTTCTGTCCGACTCCTTGACGCCAGAATGTCACCGCGACCTTGTCTCCCGGCTTCTTGAACCCGATGATCTGCTGGAGCTGCGCCGTGTAGTTGACCGGCTGGCCGTCGAGGGCGGTAATCACGTCTCCCTGCTCGATCCCGGCGTCCTTCGCGGGCGAGTTGTCTCCGGTGTAGTCGTCCACCACGACGCCATGGATGTCCGAGTCCGGCAGTCCCACGGCCTTGGCATCGGCCTCGCCGGCGTCAGTGACGCTGACTCCGATGACGGACCGGGTCACGTGGCCTGACGCCACGAGCTGGTCGAACACGGTGTGCACCAGATTGATCGGGATGGCGAAGCCGTAGCCCGTGTAATAGCCGGTGCCGGAGGCGATGGCCGAGTTGATGCCGATCACCTGGCCTTTGATGTTCACGAGCGGGCCGCCCGAATTGCCGGGATTGATGGCCGCGTCGGTCTGGATGAAGTCCTGAATCTGGAGGCCGCCGCGGGCGAGGCCGAGCAACGGACGGCCCTTGGCGCTCACGATCCCGGCGGTGACGGTGAAGTCGAATTCCTCACCCAACGGATTGCCGATCGCCAGCACCCACTCCCCGATGTTCGTCGAGTCGGAATTGCCGAGGGTCACCGTGGGCAGGTTCGAGGCGTCGATCTTGAGGACCGCGACGTCCGTCTGCGGGTCGGTGCCGACGACGCGCACGTTCTTGAACTCGCGCTTGTCGAAGAGCTTCACGTTGACCCGGTCGGCGCCGGCGACGACGTGGTTGTTGGTCAGGATGTAGCCGTCAGAGGAAACGATGAATCCGGTGCCCGAGCCCTCTTCGACCTGCGGGCGCCGCGGCTGTCCCGGGATCTGGAAGAAGTCCCGGAACGGCGCGGGAACCTGCGAATTGTTGTCCGCCCGCTCGGTGCGCGCCGAGGAGACGTACACCACCGCGGGGCGGACGCGATTCGAGATGGCGACGAAGGCATCACCGATCTGCGCGGCCGACCGGCCTTGAGGAATCGGGGTTTGCGCCGCCATTTGCAGATGCGGAAGCACCGCCGCGGTGCTCTGCGGCGTAAGGTTCAGAGCCGACGCGAACATCAAGCCGAATACGAATGCCACGCCGACCAGCGAAACAAACTTCAGCCAATCCCGAGTGCGTACCGACATCGCCATCTCGCTTTGCGTTAAGGGTTGATCACTTCTTGTTCTTGTCGTCGTCCACGATCTCGTAGTCCGCGTCCACGACGTTCTCCTGCTTCGGCTGCTCCGCTCCGCCCGGGGGCGGGGCATCTCCCGCGGCGCCCGCCGCGCTGGGATCCGCTCCACGTGACTGCGCGTAGAGCGATGCGCCCGCGGCCGAATAGGCCTGCTGCAGCTCCTCGAGCGCTTTCCCGATGCCGGCGGCGTCTCCGGCGCGCAACGCCTGCTTCGCGCCGTCCACCGCCTGGTTCAGCCGGGTCTTCAAGCCCTCATCGAGCTTGTCGGCCCATTCCTTCGAGTTCTTCTCGACTTCGTACACCATCGCATCGAGGCGGTTGCGACGCTCGATCTCCTCACGGCGGTCCTTATCCTCCGCCGCGTGGGCCTCCGCCTCCTTGACCATCTTGTCGATGTCCTTGTCACCGAGTCCGGACGACGCTTCGATCCGGATCTTCTGCTCCTTGCCGGTCGCTTTGTCCTTCGCCGACACGTGCAGGATGCCGTTCGCGTCGATGTCGAACGTGACCTCGATCTGCGGCACGCCGCGCGGTGCGGGCGGAATCCCCGTCAGCTGGAACTTGCCGATGGTGCGGTTATCCCGCGCCATCTGCCGTTCGCCCTGCAGTACGTGGATCTCCACCGTGGTTTGCGTATCCTCGGCCGTCGAGAACACCTCCGACTTCTTCGTCGGGATGGTGGTGTTCCGCGGGATCAGCACCGTGGTCACGCCGCCGAGGGTTTCGATACCGAGCGAGAGGGGGGTGACGTCGAGCAGCAGGACGTCCTTGACCTCGCCCGCCAGCACGCCACCCTGAATCGCGGCCCCGATCGCCACCACCTCATCCGGGTTGACGCCCTTGTGGGGCTCCTTCCCGAAGAACTTCTGGACGACCTCCTGCACCTTGGGCATCCGGGTCTGACCGCCGACGAGGATGACTTCGTCGATCTCGCCGGGCTTCAACCCCGCGTCCTTCAGGGCCTGCTCCATCGGGGGGATGGTCCGCTGGACCAGATCGTCCACCAGCTGCTCCAGCTTGGCCCGGGTCATCGTGAGATTCAGGTGCTTCGGGCCCGACTGGTCGGCCGTGATGAAGGGGAGGTTGATCTCCGTCTGCATCGCGGACGACAGCTCCATCTTGGCCTTCTCGGCGGCTTCCTTCAGGCGCTGCAGGGCCATCGGATCCTTGGACAGGTCGATGCCCTGGTCACGCTTGAACTCGGCCACCAGGAATTCGATGATCTTCTGGTCGAAATCGTCGCCGCCGAGGTGGGTATCGCCGTTTGTGGACTTCACCTCGAACACGCCCTCGGCCAGCTCGAGCACCGAGATGTCGTAGGTGCCGCCACCCAGGTCGTACACCGCGACCTTCTCTTCCTTCTTTTTGTCGAGCCCGTACGCCAGGGCAGAGGCGGTCGGCTCGTTGATGATCCGGACCACGTCGAGGCCGGCGATCTTGCCGGCGTCCTTCGTGGCCTGGCGCTGCGCGTCGTTGAAGTACGCCGGGACGGTGATGACGGCCTTCTCGACCTTGTGGCCGAGGTAGTCTTCCGCCGTCTGTTTCATCTTCTGGAGGATCATCGCCGAGATCTCAGGGGGCGTGTACCGCTTGCCCTGGATGTCGACCGAGGCGAGGTCGTTGGGACCCGACGCCACCTTGTAGGGGACCCGCTGGGTCTCCTGGGTGACCTCGTTCGACCGGCGCCCCATGAACCGTTTGATGGAGAAGATGGTGTTCTGCGGGTTGGTGACCGCCTGCCGCTTGGCCACCTGACCCACCAGCCGCTCTCCGTCTTTCGTAAAGGCGACGACTGACGGGGTGGTCCGACCGCCTTCGGCGTTCGGAATGACGACGGGGTCTCCACCTTCCATCACGGCCACCACCGAGTTCGTGGTGCCGAGGTCGATGCCGATGATCTTCTCAGCCATAAACCGGCGACTCCTTACCCATGGTTATTGATGCCTACGAGCTTCCGGGGGTCGCTAGAAGCAAGCCGTATGCCTTAGAAAAGCGCCAAAACGGCAGATTGACAAGCCCCAAGTCATGCATAGGGTTACGGCATGTTCTTCCCCTATAAAGACGACAATCCAACCGACCTGACGCCGACCGTTACGGTCGGAATCATCGTCGCCAACCTGCTCGTCTGGGTCTTCTTTCAGGGAGCGGGATCAGCCCATGCGCTGGCCTATTCCACGTGTCAGTGGGGGCTCACCCCCGGGGAAATCCTACGAAGCCTGCCGCCAGGAGTGTCGACCCCACTCGGGCAGGGATACGCGTGCGTCACCACCGGCCATCCGAACTATCTGACGGTCTTCACCTCGATGTTCCTGCACGGGTCGTGGTTCCACATCCTCGGCAACATGTGGTTCCTCTGGATCTTCGGAAACAACATCGAAGATGCGATGGGGCACACCCGCTACCTCGTTTTCTACTTGCTCTCCGGCGTCGCGGCCGCCGCCGCCCAAACCATCTCCGCGCCCCACTCGGCCATCCCCATGATCGGCGCGTCGGGGGCGATCTCCGGCGTCATGGGCGCGTACCTGCTGCTCTTCCCCCGCGTGAAGGTCCACACCCTCGTCTTCTTCGTGATCTTCTTCACCACCATCACGGTGCCCGCCTACTTGATGCTGGTCTGGTGGTTCCTGCTGCAGTTCCTTGGCGGACTACCGGCGCTCGGAGGGCAGGGTGATACGGGAGGGGTGGCTGTCTTTGCCCATATGGGCGGATTTATTGCGGGATTGGTGCTGGTGAAACTGTTCACGAAAAGCCGCCAAACCGCCAGGTCGCTAAGCCGGTAAGTGGCTACTTAGCGACTTGGCGACTTCGCGTCTTCGTTACTCTTCCGCATGATGCTTGATCGTCTTCCCCTCGACGAGGAAGACCACGTCCTCCGCGATGTTCGTCGCCAGGTCCGCCACCCGCTCGAGATTCCGGCTCACCAGGAAGAGATCCATCCCGACTCCGATGATGTGCGGATCCTCCATCATGTGGGTCAGGAGGATCCGGAACACCGAGCGGTGCAGGGCATCGACCCCGTCGTCGCGGCGGCAGATGGCCCGTCCGGCCTGGGCATCGCCGCGGACGAAGGCTTCGAGGGCATCCGCGAGCATGGTGCGCGCCTGCCGTGCCATTTCGATGATCTCGGGCTCGGGCGCGATAGAGCGCGACGCCATCAACCGCTCCGCCGACTGCGCGATGTTCACCGCGTGGTCGCCCACCCGCTCCAGATCGTTGGCGATCTTGAGGGCGGCCATGAGGAGCCGGAGGTCCTTCGCCATGGGCTGCTGTGTGGCGAGGAGCCTGATCACCTGCTCTTCGATGGACAGCTCGAGCGCGTCGACGCGCGCGTCGCCCGCGATCACGCGGGCGGCGATGGCGGCGTCGCGGTGCAGGACGGAGTCCACGGCTTCCCGCAGAGCGTCCTGAGCTTCGGCGGACATGGTGAGCAGGTCGGCTTTCAGGGCGGCCAGCTCATCATGAAAATGCCGGTGGCCGGCGCCGGGTCGTGCCGACTCGGTCGCGTTTGGTTGCTGGCTCATCCGAATCTCCCGGTGATATAGGCCTCGGTCCGCTCGTCTTTCGGCATTGTGAAAATCTGTGAAGTCTCACCGAATTCGACCAGGCGGCCGAGGTAAAAGAAGCCGGTAAAGTCCGCCACCCGGGACGCCTGCTGCATGTTGTGGGTGACGATGACGATGGTCACCTCGTTCTTGAGCTCCACCAGGAGCTCCTCGATCCGCTCGGTCGCGATGGGGTCCAGCGCCGAACAGGGCTCGTCCAGGAGCAGGATCTCGGGGCTGTTGGCGAGGGCGCGGGCGATACAGAGCCGCTGTTGCTGCCCCCCCGACAGGCCTGTGCCCGACTCATGCAGCCGGTCCTTCACTTCATCCCACAGGGCTGCCCGGCGCAGCGCATCCTCCACCCGCGCGTCCATCTCCCCTTCACGGCACAACCCGTTCAGCCGGGGGCCGTACGCCACATTATCGAAGATCGACTTGGGGAACGGGTTGGGACGCTGGAACACCATGCCCACCCGCCGCCGCAGGTCGACGAGATCCATTCCCGGCGAAAAGACCGACACACCCTCCAGAAGGATATCACCGGTGTGCTTTGTTCCCGCCTGAATCTCGTTCATCCGGTTGATCGACCTGAGGAACGTGCTCTTCCCGCAGCCCGAGGGCCCGATCAGCGCCGTCACGGCCTGGCGCGGGATGGTCAGGGCCAGCTCGAACAGCGCCTGTCGCTGACCGTACCAGAATCCGTATTGCCGCACGTCCAGCACCGGCGGCCCGCTGCTCCCCGCGGAGATCGAGTGCTGCTGGACCGCCGGGACCGGAGTACCGGCCGGAGCGTTATGCGCCGTCGGGGCGGTCATCCGAACCGTCCCGTGATGTAGGCCTCGGTCTGCGGGTCGTTCGGCTTGGTGAACATCTGCTGCGTGGCGCCGACCTCGACCAGACGGCCCATATAGAAGAAGGCCGTGAAATCCGACACCCGGGCCGCCTGCTGCATGTTGTGCGTCACGATCACGATCGTATACCGCTTCTTGAGTTCGGTGCAGAGCTCTTCAATCCGCTGGGTCCCGGCGGGGTCGAGGGCCGCGGTCGGCTCGTCCAGGAGCAGGACCTCGGGGGCGGGGGCCACGGCCCGCGCCACGCACAGGCGCTGCTGCTGGCCGCCTGAGAGGGCGACGGCGCTGCCCTTGAGCCGGTCCTTCACCTCGTCCCAGAGGGCCGCCTGCTTGAGGGCCCGCTCCACGATCTCGTCCATCTGCTTATGGGGGATCCGGCCATTCACGCGGAGTCCCGCGGCGACGTTGTCGTAGATGGACATCGTCGGGAACGGCGTGGGCCGCTGGAAGACCATGCCGACCTGCCGGCGGACGTCGACGGCTTCGAGGCTGCCGCCGTAGATGTCGTGGCCATCCAGGAGCACCTGTCCGGTCGCCCACCCGCCCTCGGACAGCTCGTGCATCCGGTTGAGGCACCGCAGGAATGTGCTCTTGCCGCACCCGGAGGGGCCGATGATGGCCGTCACCGTGTGGCGCGGAAAGGGGAGGCTGACCTCCCGGACGATCACGTTCCGGTTGAACAGCGCGGAGAGGCGGCGGGTCTCGAGTTGCACCAGGGTCTCAGGTGCCATACCGCTTGCGGGTGGCCCAGCGGGCCGCCAGCGCGAGGGCGAGCACGAGGGACATGAGGACGAGGGCCGAGGCCCACGCCAGACGGTGCCAGTCCTCGAAGGGCCCGGTGGCGTAGGTGAAGATCTGGAGCGAGAGCGTCTGCATCGGCTCTTTGATGTTCGTATCGAAATTGATGTTCCCGAGCGCCGTAAAGAGCAGAGGGGCCGTCTCGCCTGCCACGCGGGCGACACCCACGAGCGAGCCGGTCACGATCCCGGAGAGTGCCACCCGCGCCATCACGGACAGGGACGTGCGCCACCGGGGGTATCCGAGCGCCAGGGCGGCTTCCCGGAGGGAATTCGGCACCAGGCGCAGCATCTCTTCGGTGGTGCGCGCGAGCATGGGCACCATCAGCAGAGCCAGGGCGACCCCCCCCGCCAGCGCGGAGAAGTGGTGGACCGGCTTCACGAACCAGGTCCAGGCGAAAATGCCCACGACGATCGATGGCGTGCCGTTCAGGACGTCCGCGAGGAACCGGACGAACCAGCCCAGCTTTCCGATGCCGTATTCGGCGAGGTACAGGCCGGTCCCGATCCCGATCGGGATACCAACGGCGCAGGCGATCATCACGATGATGATGGTGCCGACGATGGCGTTCGACACGCCGCCGCCGGACTGTCCCGCGGCGACTGGGATCTTCACGAAGAAGTCCCAGTTGATGGACGACGCGCCCTTGTGGACCAGATCCGCGAAGATCAGGAATAGGGGCAGGACCGCCAGGAAGCAGAGGCACACCACGAGGCCGGTGAAGAACCCGCTCTTGATGCGGCGCGTGGCGACGCGGATGCTCACAGGGCCTTGCTTCCCACGGCGGTGCCGCGCGCCACGCGCCAGACCAGTAGGCGGGCAAACGCGTTCACGCCGATGGTGATCACAAAGAGCACGAGCCCGACTTCGAAGAGCGCCGACAAGTACATGGTCGACGTGGCTTCGCTGAACTCGTTCGCGATGGCCGCGGCCATGGTGTAACCGGGCTGGAAGAGCGAAAGGGCGATGTCGTGCCGGTTTCCAATCACCATGGTGACCGCCATCGTCTCACCGAGCGCGCGCCCCAGGCCGAGCATGACGGCACCGATGATGCCGGCGCGTCCGTACGGCAGGACGGCACCCCACACGGCTTCCCAGCGGGTGGCGCCGAGTCCCAGTGCGGCCTCCCGCTGCGTGGCGGGGACCGCGAGCAGCACTTCGCGCGAGATCGCGGCGATGTAGGGCACGATCATGATGGCGAGGATGATGCCGCCCGCCAGCATCGAGTTGCCGTAGAAGATGCCGTTGAACAGCGGGGTCCAGCCCAGGAGTGCGCGAATCGGGGGTGCGGCGTAATCGCGGAGCAGGGGGATCAGGACGTAGATGCCCCAGAGGCCATAGACCACGCTGGGGATCGCCGCCAGGAGCTCCACCAGGAAGGCCACCGGCTGCCGGAGCCACTTGGGCGCGAACTCGGTCAGGAAGATCGCGACGCCGAGGGACAGCGGTACGGCGATGACGAGCGCCAGCAGCGAGGAGACCAGGGTGCCGAAAATCATCGGCGCCGCGCCGTAGACCTCGCCCACGGGGTCCCAGACCGACGTCCAGATGAACGAAAACCCGAACTTGTGAATCGACGGCCACGAGCTGACGATCAACTCGGCCACGATGGCGACGAGGAGCAGGGGCAGCGTGAGGGCGAGGGCGGTCAGCAGCCACCGGTAGACCCGGTCGCCGTAGTGGCGCCGCGTCGGACGGGGAGCGGCGCTGAGAGTGGAGGCAGGAGCCATCGGCTCCGAGGGCGCTGAAGTAATTGTCTGGGGAAACGTGGTGGACATCGCGCGGGAGAGTTTACCGGGGGTGGTTTCCCCTACCATCACGGGTTTGTAACGATTGCGTCACCCCCCCGTGACGGCGAAACCCCCGAAGTAGCCAACCTTCGGGGGTAGCGCCGACAGTCGGTTTGGAGGGAGTTACCGGCCTGCCGGGCCGCTCCACACGGCGGTGCCACCGGCCGTGATGGTCTTGAGCCGCGCTTCCAGCCAGGGCTGCAGGGCCTTCGGCAGCGGGGCGTACCCGAGCTCGCCGCAGCGCTCCTGCCCGGTGGTCACGGCCCACCAGGTGTACTGTACGATCGCCTTGGCTTTGGCCGCGTCCTCGTAGTCCTTGTGCACCAGCATCCACGTGAAGCTCGAAATCGGATACGCGTCCGCCCCGTCCGGATTGGTGATCGAGACCCGGAAGTCGGTGGTCGGCGACATGGTCTTCAACGCCGCAGCGGCGGCCGCCGTGACGCTTTGCACCGAGGCCGCGACGAACTTGCCGGCCTTGTTCTTCACCGCACCCACCGGCAGGTGATTCGCCAGGGCGTAGCCCAGCTCGACGTACCCGATCGCGCCGGGCGTCTGCTTGACCGTCGCGGAGACACCTTCCGAGCCCTTGGCGCCCAGACCCACCGGCCAGTTCACGGCCGTGCCCTTGCCGACCTTGGAGGCCCAATCCGGGCTCACCTTGGAGAGGAAGTCGGTAAGGATGAAGCTGGTGCCGGACCCGTCGGACCGGTGCACCACCACGATGTCCTGATCGGGCAGCTTCACGCCCGGGTTGTCCGCCACGATGCGGGCGTCATTCCATTTCGTGATGGTGCCGAGGAAGATGTCCGCCAGCACCGGGCCGGAGAACTTCAGCTGCGCGGTCACGCCCGGGATGTTGTACGTGGGCGGCACGCCCCCCAACTCGGTGGGGATATGGAGCACGTTGCCGCTGATCGCGCCCATCGCCGAATCGGTCATGGGAGCGTCGGAGGCCCCGAAATCCACAGTCTTGTCCGAGAACTGGCGGATCCCGGCGCCCGAGCCGATGGACTGATAGTTGAACTGCACATCGGCGTGGGCCTTGTTGTACGTCTGCATCCAATCCGTGTACAGGATGTTCGAGAACGTCGATCCCGCACCCGTGATCTTGGTCTGTGCCGCCAGGGGGGCCGTAAAGGCTCCCATGGCGAGCACCGCGACGGTCAGCTGCTTCTTCATGTCGTGTCGTCTCCCCGCTTAGAACGTGAACTGGGCTTGGAACTGGGCAAGCTCGCGAGCCGCTTCGGCCGCCGGGGTCGGCGAGCCGTTCTTGTACGAGAGCAAGTCAACGTCGCCGAGCAGCCGGACGTTGGTGGTCAGCTGGTACGACACGCCGGCGATGAGCCGGGTGTTGGTGAAGCCCGGGACCGTGGAGAGCGCGGCCTTGTTGGGCTTGATGTTGTCGAAGCGGGCGATCAGGGCCACCGGGGAGTCGGTGAAGTGATAAACGCCGAAGGCGCTGATGACCTGGCCCTTCGTGGGCGCGGCGCTGGCGCTGAGCGAGTCATCCGTCACGCCGCCCTCGGCCGCCAAGGTCAGGGTCTTCGACTTGTAGGAGACCATGCCCAGGAAGCGCGACTGGGTGCCTCCCGTGACCGGCTTGCCAACCAGCGCGAAGGCCGTAACGCGAAGGCCGCCCACCCGGCTGGCATCATCCGTATTCATCGCCCGCACCGAGAGGCGTGCCTGGATGTTCTTGCGCTGGTCACCCAAGCCGGTGGAGTAGCTACCGTTGTCGAAAATGCCGGCCTGGAAGTCCACCTGCTCCTTATTGATGTTGCCGTCAGCCCCGATGCCGAAGTCGGAGGAGGCCAGGTACCCGGCGCGATCGAAGACCGTGGCGCCTTCCATGCGGTAATCCCAGAGCGCTTCCTCCCAGTCGAGCCACGGAGTCTGGAAGAGACCGAGCTTGTAGGTCAGGTCGCTGCCTTCAGGGTTCCAACCGGCGTAGGCGTACTTCAGCCGGAACGTCTGCGACGCACCAACCGCCGCGCTGTGCGCGATGTCGGCCGTCACGCGGGTCGTGATGCCGCCCGAGAAATGACCGATCACGTTGAGGTACGCCCGGGTGACGTCGAAGGCGTTGAAATGCGCTGCCGTGTCCTTCAGCTGATAGAAGTACTGGGCGTAGACTACGCCGCCCACCGCCACCTGCGGCGCGGCGGGAGCCGAGTTCTGCGCGACGGCGGGCGCGGCAACCAGGGCCGCGAAGCCGGCGGTGAGCATGAAGCGGCGAAGTGAGGCGTTCAAGATTCCCTCCAGGGGAGTGATTTGGAGAACTGCGTGGAAACGGTTCTTCATTTCGCGTGTTACAAACGCCCTTTCAAATCACAGAGTCGGGCGATTGACGTAACGATTGTGTAACGGGGCGTCGCGATCGGCAACGGGTGCCGCCCCGCGGCTACTGTTGCCGTTCAGTTACATCCCCGTAGGCGGGCCGAAAACTTTCAGCGCGTAGGTTCCGCCGTGCAGATGAGAACCTCCGCTCCGCGCGTGCTCTTCATCTGTGGGTCGCTGAATCAGACCACGATGATGCACGAAATCGCCGCCAACCTCGAAGGGGTCGAACCCTCCTTCACCCCCTTCTACTGTGACGGGTTTCTCCACTGGCTCACCCGCCACGGCTGGCTGGACTTCACCATCCTGGGCGGGCAGATGCGCCGCCACACCGATGAGTACCTGGCGCGCCATGGTCTGCCCCTCGACGAGCGCGGTGACCAGGGTCCCTACGACCTCATCGTGACCTGCACCGACCTGATCGTGCAGCGGAACATCCGGGGCCGCCCCGTCGTGCTCGTCCAGGAAGGGATGACCGACCCCGAGAACTTCGGGTACACGCTGGTGAAGTCCCTGGGGCTGCCGCGCTGGGTCGCGAGCACCGCCGCCACCGGCCTGTCGCTCGCCTACACCAAGTTCTGCGTCGCGTCGGACGGGTACCGCGACCTCTTCATCTCCAAGGGCGTGCCCCAGGACCGGCTGGTGGTCACGGGCATCCCGAACTTCGACAACTGCCGCGCCTACCGGGACAATGATTTCCCCCATCACGGCTACGTCCTGGTGGCCACGTCCGACACCCGCGAAACGTTCAAGCGGGATGACCGCCGGGCCTTCTTCAATCACGTACAGGAAGTTGCACGCGGGCGTGAAGTCATCGTGAAGCTTCATCCCAACGAGAACGCCCGCCGCTCCATCAGGGAAATCCGCAAGGTTCTCCCGGACGCCACGATTCACGTGGACGGGAACGTCCACCACATGATCGCGAACTGCGACGTCCTCATCACCCAGTGGTCGTCCGTGACCTACGTCGGACTGGCCCTGGGGAAGGAATGCCACAGCTACTTCGATCTCCAGGAGTTGTCCCGGCTCCTGCCCGTGCAGAACGGGGGGACCTCCGCGCGGAGAATTGCCCACGTCTGCCGGCAGGTGCTCGACGAAGCGAACGCGGCTCCCGAGTTGAGGGCGGCGTCGTGAGCGGTGATGTGGTCACCGTCATTCAGGCGCGCACCGGGTCGTCCCGTCTGCCCGGCAAAGTGCTCCTCCCGCTGTATGACACCACCATCCTGGGACGGATGCTCGAGCGCGTGAAGGCTTCGCGTCTCGCGGGCACCGTGGTTGTGGCGACCACGACCGACCCGGCGGATGAAGAGATCGTCGCGCTGGCCGGCCGGGCAAAAGTCACCTGCTATCAGGGACATCCGACCGATCTGCTCGACCGTCATTTCGCCGTGGCCCGGATGTTCGGGGCCCGCCACGTCGTGAAAATCCCGTCCGACTGCCCCCTGATCGACCCGGCGGTCATCGACCGTGTGCTCGCCTACTACCTCGCGCACGCACACGCGCTCGACTACGCCTCCAACCTCCACCCCGCCACCTATCCGGACGGCTTCGACGTGGAGGTGATGAGCATCGACGCGCTCGCGACCGCGTGGGAAGAAGCGCGGAAGCCCTTCGAGCGGGAACACACCACCCCGTTCATCTGGAACCAGCCCGACCGCTTCCGGATCGGCAACGTGATCTGGGAGACGGGAGAGCACTGCGCGCTGAGCCACCGCGTCGTGCTCGACTATATAGAGGATTACGAAGTCATCCGACGCGTCGACGAGGCGCTCGCCGGGATCAAGCCGCGGTACACGGTGCGGGATGTCCGCCGGTTCCTCGATCTGCACCCGGAAGTCGTTGCGCTCAACGAGCGGCATCGGGGCGTCGCGTGGTACCAGGCGCACCTCGACGAGCTGCCGGCGCTCCACGGCCGGGAGCCGCAACTGGCGGGATCGCGATGACGGACCTCGACCGCCAGGAGCTCGAACGTCTGGCGCGTGACGTCCGCCGGCATGCCATCCGGATGGCCGGGGGCGGAGGCTGCTTCCTCGGTGCTTCGCTCTCCTGCGCCGACCTCCTGGTTTATCTCTACCGCCATTTCCTGCGGGTGGACCCGCGCCACCTCGACGATCCGAAGCGCGATTACCTCCTGCTGTCCAAGGGCCACGACGTCCCGGCGCTCTACGGCACGCTCGCCGAGCTCGACTTCATCGCCCGGCAGCGGCTGGAAAACCACCTGTCGCCGAAGGACCATCTCTACTGGCACCCGAACCGGCACGTCCCCGGTGTCGAGTTCCACTCCGGCTCCCTCGGCCACCTGCTGTCAGTGGGGATGGGCATCGCCTACGACATCCGCATCTCGCATGGCGAAAACCGGGTGGTGGTTCTCGTGGGAGACGGCGAGCTGAATGAGGGATCGATTTGGGAAGCCCTGCTGGTCGCCAAGGCCCACGGACTCCGGAACCTGACGCTCCTGGTCGACCGGAACGGCTTCCAGGCCAACGTGCGGACCGAAGATCTGATCCCGCTCGAGCCGCTCGCCGACAAGTTCACGGCGTTCGGATGTTCGGTGCAGACGGTCGATGGGCACAACTTCGACGAGATCCACGCCGCGTTCCAGGAACTGCCCTTCGGTGGTACAGGCCCCAGCGTCATCCTGGCGCGCACCATCCGCGGCTGTGGCCTGCCGAGCATCGAGGCCCGCGCGGACCGCTGGTTCGTCCGTTTGTCGGCGTCTGAAGTCGAGGCGCTAGTGGCTGAGCTCGAGGGCGTCGCGCCCGCCGAGCTCGAGAGCGAACCCCTGGTGGTGCGATGAGCACGACGATGGCCACCTACGAGTCGACCCTCCTCGCCGCCGCCGAGAAGGATCCGCGTCTGATCGTGGTCACCGCCGAGAATCGGGCTGCCATTCGGGGTCTGCCCGCGAAGCTGGGTTCGCGTTTTCTCGACACCGGCATCACCGAGCAGACGATGATCGGCATGGCGGCGGGTCTCGCGCTCCGGGGACGGATCCCCGTGGTGCACGCCCTGGCCACGTTCCTGACCATGCGGGCGTTCGAGTTCATTCGCACCGACGTCGGGATTCCCGGACTGGCGGTGAAGCTCGTCGGCGCGGTGCCGGGTGTGCTCTCCGAGGCGAACGGTCCGACGCATCAGGCCCTCGAGGACGTCGCGCTGATGCGCGGCATTCCCTCGATGCGGGTGTTCTGCCCCGCGGACCTGGAGGACCTGGTCACCGGGCTTCCCGTGATCCTGTCCGATCCGCACCCCTGGTACATCCGCTACTGCGACCGGCCGGCCGTGACCGCGCACCAGCCATTCGAAATCGGGCGCGCCGAAGTGTTCCAGGCCGGCGAACGGGACAACGTGACCCTGCTGGTCTCGGGCGCACTCTTCCGCGAAGTGTGGCAAGCGGCCGACCGGCTCCGGGCCGACGGCTGCACGGCGCGGGTCGTGAACGTCCGCAGCGCGAAGCCGCTCGACGAGGAGGCGGTCCTCGATGCCGCGCGTCACACGACCCTGCTCGTGACCGTCGAAGATCACTTCGAAACGGGCGGACTCTACTCGAGTGTCGCGGAGCTGCTGGTCCGCGCCGGGGTCCACGCCCGCGTCCTCCCGATCAATTGCCGGGATCGCTGGTTCACGCCCGCGATGCTCCCCGACGTCCTTGCCGACACCGTCTTCACGCCCGGGGCGATCGCCGCCCGGGTGTCTTCCACACTCCATCGCCGGATCCCGGTCTCCGTCTATGCTTGATGCCCTCATCGAATCCGCGCCTCTCCCGCAGACCCTCGAGTCCGAAGCCTGGTGGGCGCGGGCCCGAGGACTCATTCCCGCCGGCACCCAGACGATGGCCAAGGGACCCGGCCAGCATGTCATGGGCGTGTCGCCGAAGTACGTGCGGCGGGGTCGGGGCAGTCATGTCTGGGACGTCGACGGTACGCGCTACCTCGACATGACCATGGGGATCGGTCCCCTGGTTCTCGGGTACGGGCACCCCGCGGTCGACGCGGCGATCCGCCGTCAGCTGGACGACGGGATCACGTTCTCGCTGATGCATCCGCTGGAAGTCCAGGTGGCGGAGCAGATCCGGGCCGTGGTGCCCTGCGCGGAGTCGGTGCGCTTTTCGAAGACCGGCGCGGATGTCACCAGCGCCGCGATCCGTCTCGCCCGCGCCTTTACGGGCCGGAGCAAGGTGCTCTGCTGCGGCTACCACGGCTGGCACGACTGGTTCGTGGGGACGACCGACCGGGCGGCCGGCATCACCGAGGCCGTTCGGGAAGACACGTTCACCTTCGACTACAACAATCCCGACTCGTTCCTGGCGGCCATGGACGACGAAATCGCCGCCGTCATCCTCGAGCCGATGGTGTTCGAAGAGCCGCACGCCGGGTTCCTGGAGCTGCTCCGGGAGCGGTGCACGCTCCATGGCGCCCTCCTGATTTTCGACGAGATGTGGACCGGCTTCCGGCTCGCGGTCGGCGGCGCGCAGCAGCACTTCGGCGTCCGTCCCGATCTGGCGACGTTCTCGAAGGCCGTCGCCAACGGGATGCCGCTCTCGGTGCTCGCGGGCCGGGCCGATTGTATGCGGCTGTTCGACAAGGAAGTTTTCTTCTTCACGACGTTCGGAGGGGAAGCCCTCTCGCTCGCGGCCGCGCAGGCGACCATCGACGCCCTCGTGGCCGAGGACGTTCCGAGTCACCTGGCGGTGGTCGGGGGCCGGATCCGGGACGGGGTGAACGCCCTCGCCGAATCCATCGGCCTCGCCGACCGCGTGAAGTGCCAGGGTGCCGGGTGCCGCTCCCTCCTGGCGTTCTCCGGCGCCGATCCGCTCCTCTCGAAGAGTCTGGTTCACCAGGAGCTGCTCCGCCGCGGCGTGCTCTGGTCGGGCAGTCATGTCGTCAGTGCCGCGCACGATGACGAGGACGTCGATCACATCCTCGGCGCGTATGCCGAGGTGTTGCCGATCCTCAAGGAAGCGCTCGGGGCGGGCGATGTGCGGGCCCGGATCAAGGGCGCGCCCATCGAGCCGTCGTTCCGCAGGGCGAGCGGGTTCAACACGAAGCCCAGGGGACCGAAGGCGGCGGCCGAATCGGACGGGCTCTCCCGATTCTCACTGCAAGGTCAGGTCGCGGTGGTGACCGGAGCCTCCGGGCTCCTGGGCCGTGAGCATGCGTTGGCGCTCGCTGAAGCGGGCGCGACGGTCGTGCTGGTCGACCTGAACGAGCCGGGGATGGCGAAGGTCGCCGAGGCGGTGCGAGCCGTGCCGGGTGTCGGTGCGGTGCATACCGCGGCGGCAAGCGTGACCGATGCGAAGTCGCTCGAGAAGCTGCGGGCCGACGTCAAGGCCCGGTTCTCGAAAGTGGACATCCTCATCAACAACGCCGCGCTTAACGACAAAGTAGAGGACGCCGGCTCCCGGAACGGCGATGCGCTGGAGCTCGACGGGTGGCGCCGCATGATGGACGTGAACGTCACCGGCGTCTACCTGCCGTGCGAAGTGTTCGGCCCCGACATGGCCGCGCAGGGCAGTGGCAGCATCATCAACGTCGCCTCGACCTATGGCCTCGTCGGCCCCGACCCCGCGCTGTACGAAGGGCCCGACGGGAAGCCCGGATTCACCAAGGCGCCCGCATACCCCGCATCGAAGGGCGCCGTGATTTCTCTGACCCGTCACCTCGCCGCCCGCTGGGGCCGGCAAGGCGTGCGCGTCAACGCGCTCGTGCCGGGCGGGGTCGAGAATGGCCAGCCTGACCATTTCATCTCGCAATACGCCCGGCGGACGCCGCTGGGCCGCATGGCCGCTCCGGATGATTACCGGGGTGCAATCGTCTTTCTGGCGAGTCAGGCTTCCCGCTACATGACCGGCGCGACGCTGGTCGTGGACGGCGGGTTCACCGCGTGCTGAGGACCCACACGATGACCGCTCTGCCACTCGACACTACGCTCATCGCCCGCGCCGCCGGCGTGAAGCTGCTGCTCACGGACTGCGACGGCGTGCTCACGGATGGCTCCGTCTACTGCTCGCCCGACGGCGAAGGCATGCTCCGGTTCTCACGGCGCGACGGCATGGGAGTCGCCCGCTTACGGGATGCGGGCATCGAAACGGGGATCGTGACCCGCGAGCACTCACCCATTGTCGCACAGCGGGCCAAGAAGCTGGGGATCACCGAGATGCACCACGGTGCCGTCGACAAGCGGACCGTGGTCGAGGGGATCGCCGCCGAGCGCGGGCTCTCCCTCGAGGAGATCGGCTTCATCGGCGACGACGTGAATGACCTCGAGGTCCTGCAGGCCGTGGGCTTCTCGGCGGCACCCGCGAATGCCGAGACCTCGGTCCGGCAGGCGGTCCACTTCGTGGCGCGTCGCGGCGGTGGTCGCGGGGCGTTCCGCGATGTGGCCGAGGCGATTCTGGCGGCGCGCAGTGCCGGGATCGCGCCGAGCGATAGCGACGGTCCCGCCATCCGCCTGGTCCCGGAACCGTCGCGCCGCTGGGTGACGGTGGGCCACCGGGCCATCGGGGACGGGGAGCCCGTCTATGTCCTCGCCGAGATCGGCATCAACCACAACGGGTCACTCGATCTCGCGAAGAAGCTGATCGACGGCGCCGTCGCGGCCGGGTGCGACGCCGTGAAGTTCCAGAAGCGGACGCCGGAGCTCTGCGTACCTCCCGAGCAGCGGGACCTCCAGCGCGACACGCCGTGGGGACGCATCACCTACTTCGAATACCGGAAGAAGGTGGAGTTCAACTTCGCGCAATACGCCGAGCTCGACCGGTATGCCCGAGACCGTGGGATCGCCTGGACGGCGTCGTGCTGGGACGAACAGGCGGTGGACTTCATCGCGGCGTTCGACCCGCCGTTCTTCAAGATCGCTTCGGCGACCCTGACCAACCTCGATCTCCTCCGGCACCTCCGGAAGACGGGCAAGCCGATGATGCTGTCCACCGGCATGTCCACGATGGATGAGATCGACGCCGCCATTGAAGTCCTCGGGCGCGACCGGCTGCTCCTCGCTCACGCGACGTCGACGTATCCGTGCCCGCCGCGCGAGCTGAACCTGCGGATGATCGATACGCTGGCATCGCGGTACCGGGGTGTCCCGATCGGATACTCGGGTCACGAGACCGGCCTCGCCACGACGTACGCGGCAGTCGCGCTCGGCGCCAGCTTCCTGGAGCGGCACATCACCCTCGACCGCTCGCTCTGGGGCTCCGACCAGGCCGCCTCGGTCGAGATCGGCGGATTCATGCGCCTTGTGCGGGATGTCCGGGCCATCGAAGAGTCGATCGGGGACGGCGTGAAGCGGGTGTACGAGAGCGAGATGGGTGCGCTGCGCCGGTTGCGCGGTACGCCCCCGTCGCGTCCCGCGGGCCAGGCCCTGGTCGGGTAATGAACGGGGTCGAGCTGTGGACGCTCGTCGCGGTCGTCGCCGCCGGGATCGGGTTTTCGGTCCTGGAGCGGCGGTTCCCCTACAATGCCGGGCAGCACTGGCTCCGCGCAGGGTTCTGGAACGACCTGCTCCTGTACGGATTCGTGCAGAGCTATGTGCTCGGCGTCGTGATCGGCCGGCTGATTCTCTGGATGGACGGGGCGACCGGCATGTCCCGGTTACATCTCGTGTCCGGCTGGCCCATCGCGCTGCAGATCGCGTTCTTCGTGGTCACGCACGATCTCTACATCTATCTCTTCCACCGGCTTCAGCACCACACTCCCTGGCTGTGGCGCCTCCATGAGGCCCACCACTCCGTGAAGGACGTGGACTGGCTGTCGGGCGTGCGGTCGCACTCGCTCGAGATCTTCATCAATCAGACGATCGAGTTCGCGCCGATCGTGCTCCTCGGCGCGGCGCCGAGTGTCGCCGTGATCAAGGGGGCGATCGGGGCCATCTGGGGGATGTTCATCCACTCCAACCTGGACGTCCGGTTGGGCCGTCTGCAGTACGTGATCAACGGCCCCGAGATGCACCGCTGGCACCACGCGACCACTCCGGAAGCACAGGGCCGGAACTTCTCGACCAAGTTCGCTTTCTGGGACTGGCTCTTCGGCACGGCGTATTTCCCCGATCGCTCGGTGCTCAAGGCGGGACCATTTGGTCTCACCGACCGCCAGTACCCGGAAGATTTTCCGGTCGCCTACTTCGTTCAGCACCGGTACCCGTTCGTTCCCGAGCACCCGCCTGCGGACGCGCTCGAAAAGGCGGGCCACGCAGGATGACGGACACCGCCCGCATCCTGCCGCGGTCGGGGCATCCCCGCACTGTCGACTGGATCCTGGCGGCGTACAACCTGATACTGATCGGGCGCTGGGCGCCTCTCGTTCCCCAACACGAGGCGGCGCGCTGGCTGGTGGTGGTGCACAGCATCGCCCTCGGCGTCCCTTGGCTGCTCGCCCGGGCACCGGCGCCCGGTCAGTTGTGGTTGCGCCGGTTCTACGATTTCTATCCGCTCGCGTGGATCTGCGCGTTCTGGCGGGAGCTTGACGTGCACGGGCTCTTTCTCAACAACCTGATCGATGACCGGGCGCTCGTTTGGCTCGATCGGTCGGTCTTCGGCGTGCACCTCAACACGGCCTGGCTGGCGGCGCTGCCGGGGCGGGCCTTCAGCGAGATGATGCACCTGTTCTACTTCTCGTATTACCCGCTCCTCCTGACCGTCCCGGTGTTGCTGATCGTCGCCCGGGGTACCATGCGCAGGGAAGGAGTGCTCCGGATCGCGGCCGCCTACCTGGCGTGCTTTGCGATCTATGCACTGTGGCCGACCACCGGCCCCGGCTTTCTCCACGTCTCGTTCCCGGACAGCGTGAGCGGCGGACTGGTGTTCCAGATCAACCACGCGATTCAGAATTCCGGAGATTCTCTGGGCACGGCGTTCCCCAGCTCGCATGTGGCGGGATCCGTCACGTTGACCTGGATCCTCTGGCGGTTGGGGCACTGGCGCCTCGGCATCGCCGGCATCGTGATCACCCTCGGCGTGCTCGGGGCGACCATCTACACCCAGAATCACTTCGCGGTCGATTCGCTGGCGGGGCTGCTGCTGAGCGTCGGCGTGCAATGGCTGGTGGTGCCGAGGTTCCTGCCGGAGACCGGTGGCGAGGTGCTGGAGGTGGAGTTCGTGCAGCCGACGATCTACGTGCAGCCGGCGAGGGCGGCGTAATGGATGTCCTGTCGATCGGACTCGACCAGCACGCCGGCGCCCTGCTGCTCTGTCTGTGCGACGTGCTCGCACGCGCGTTGCGCAGTCGCTTGCTCTTGCCGGTGTCGATCCGCCAGGCGCTGGTGATCAATACGTGCGGGGATGCGATGGCCGCGGTGACGCCGGCGCGTGTCGGTGGTGAGCCCCTGCGTTATTTCGGATTCACGCGGGCCGGTGCGTCACCGCCTGCCACCATCGCGGCATTCGGGTCGGAGCTGGTGGCCGATACCCTGATCTTCGTTCTCTCGGGGCTGACCATCGCGCTGACGCTCGCATCCCGCGCATCCGGGCTCTTGAGCGCCGTGTCGCATCTGACCCGTTCACCGACGGCCTGGGGTGCCTTGGGAGTCACGCTGCTGCTCATCAGCGGATCCTTGGTTGTGCTGCATCACGTGTGGCCACGCACGGCCCGCCGGCTCGTGGCCTGCCTGCGGGAGAGCTGGCGGCGGATGCGTTCGCATCCCCCCGCCGTGATGGTCGCGGTGGTCGCGCTCTCTGGAGTCTCGCTGGTATCGCGCGCCGCCATCTTGCCGGTCCTGCTGGCGCGTGTTCCCGGGCTCGAGTTTCCGGACCTCGCCGTCGCGGCGTTCGCGCTTACGACAGGGTTGCTCCTGGCACCGATCCCGGCCGGAGCTGGGGCGGTGGACCTGGGATTTGTCGTGGGGTTCGATGGCCGGGTGCCACCCGGATCTCTCGCGGTGCTCCTGGTGGCGTGGCGGGCGTACTCGCTGGTCGTCGGCGCGCTGGCCGGCGCGGTGCTGCTGCTGCGGGAAAGCCTGCCGGGCGGGCTGCTCGATGGGGCGAGGACCCGGGCCGCGCCCAATGCCGCCCCGCCGGCCTAAGCGCCGGCCGCGGGCACCGTGGGGTGGCGCTGATACCGCCGAATGCGCGGGGCGATGACGTAGGGTGCGGGCCGCCTGGTCGTCAGGGTGGCGACACCCTCGCGAACCAGCGGGATCACCTCGGCCGCCCGATCCCCCAACCACTGTGGTTGCAGCTGGAAGAACAGGTCGTCGCGGCGGGCGCGTGCGCGCCGGGCGAGCGCCAGAAGACCCGAATCCTCACGGCCACGTTTCAGCCGCGGCCGCGGTTTCCCCTCCACCTGCTGGTCGTGCGCCTCGCGGGCCCGCGACGCCCCGAGGGACTCCACCGCCTCGCCGATCTCCTCCATGATCACCTGGCACTCGTTGAATTCGCCGAGCACCTCCTGCAGGGACCGCAGGCGTTCGATGAGGGCGGGGGCCCCGGCGGCTGCATCCGCCACCGGCTCCAGGAGATACCGCAGGCGCTTGCCGGCCAATCGCGCGTCATGCGCAGCTTCGGTGTCGTTGGGTGAGCGGATCTCGCGAAGTGATTCCGTGAGCGCCACCGCCGCATCTGTGACCAGGCGTGCCGTGGTGCCGGCAAACGACGGGCCGGCGGGCGCGCCGGTGGTGCGGGCCTCCGCGGTCAGACGTTTCCGCAAACGGCGGTCCAGGCGATCGAAGCGATTCGGGAGCCGCCGAGCGTCGGGGTCGGCGTCGCGGCGGGTCTTGATCCGCTCCGCCAGCCAGCGGGCGCCGATCCGCTCCGAGCGCGTTAGCCCCTTCATCTGGCCGGCGATCCATGCGAGCATCACGTCCGCGTCGCGCCCGGCAGCGGTCGAATCGGCGACGGCAGACAGGCGGCGACGCAGCCGCTTCGGAATCCGAGGGCCCACAGGCGCGCCATAGGCACGGAGTAGCCCGCGAAGCCGGCGGAGGGCAACCCGGAAGTCATGCAGCGCATCCGGGTCGGGACGGGCCCCAATACCAGGCGCGGCGCGACGGGCGTCGTCGAGGTAGACACGAGCCAATTCGCTCACGCCATCCCAGGTGGGCATGCCCGGGAGGTCGCGGGGAAAAGCAGTCACTAAGGAATTTTTTCTGGGTTGGGCCGTCTAGGGCCGATCGCGGCGTTCGGCGCCGCTCCGACGCTCACTCTTCACCACCCGGCGATGGACGCCTGACCGGCGCTCCGAAACGCGACCAGCCCGCCGGTCGATGATCACGTCGCGCGACTCCTTGCGGCGCTCGCCGGTACGACGCTCGGCTTTCACCCGGCGATTCTTGCGGCGGCGGCGGTCGACGAGCCAGTGCCGTCGGTCTTCGGTGGTGTCGTTGAGCATACGGAGAATCTGTCCCCCGAACGGGAGGTCGGCTAGAAGCGTTTTGCCGAGAGTGCTGTCAGCGTCGGGTGCGGGCCCGTCCCGAACCCGGAGTGGGATCAGTGTCGGGGCGTCGACGCACCACCGGAACCAGCTTGGGACGAGTGTCGGCCTTCTTGTCACGCGAGGCTTCGCGGGCCAGGAGCTGCAACGCAACTTGTGAACGTACTGGAGCTTCCCCATTCGCCGGAGCGCGGCGACGGTAGGTCCCATCAGCTTGCAGTTCACGCGCTTTCACGGTGTCCGCAAGCACCAGACGCAGGATGTCGTTGACAATGCGGAGCTTGAGGTTGTCGTCCTGCACCGGGAAGACGGTCTCGATGCGACGCCAGAAATTCCGGGGCATCCAGTCTGCGCTGGCGAGCCAGACGTCGGGGGCGCCGCCATTCTCGAAATAGAAGATGCGGCTGTGCTCCAGGAATTTATCCACAATACTGGTGACCCGGATGCGCTCTGAAACACCCGGCAGGCCGGGCTTCAAACAGCAGATGCCGCGGATCACCATGTCGATCTGCACGCCAGCCGTGGACGCCCGGTACAGCGCGTCGATCACCGAGGATTCCACCAGCGCGTTCATCTTCACGATGATCCGTGCGGGCCGGCCCGCTTTGGCATGCTGCTCTTCGCGCTCGATCAGGCTGATGATGCGCTCGCGGAGATCGATCGGCGCGACCAGCAGCTTCTTCCACTCGTAGCCCTCGGCATACCCGGTCAGAAGGTTGAAGAGCGCGCTCACGTCCTCGCCGAAATCCGGGTCGGCGGTAAAGAGCCCGAGGTCGGTATAGAGCCGGGCGGTGGCCGGGTTGTAGTTCCCGGTCGAGAGGTGCACGTAGCGGCGGATGCCTTCCGCCTCACGACGCACGACCAGCGCCGCCTTGCAGTGCGTCTTCAGCCCCACGATGCCGTACACCACGTGGACGCCGGCCTGCTCGAGCATCCGGGCCCAGGCGATGTTGGCTTGCTCGTCCGCGCGCGCCTTCAGCTCCACCAGTGCCGTGACCTGCTTGCCGTTCTGCGCCGCCCGCGCGAGCGCCGCGATGATCGGGCTCCCGCCTGACGTGCGGTACAGAGTCTGCTTGATGGCCAGAACCTGAGGATCGTCCGCCGCCTGGTTGATGAAGTCCACGACGCAGTTGAACGACTCGTAGGGCAGGTGGACCAGGACATCCCGAGTCCGTACTACCTGGAACAGGTCGTCCGCCGCCGTCGCGAAGGGAGGGGGGACCCGGGGGACGAGGGGCTCATCCTTCGCGCTTCCAAATCCCTCCAGGCGGTACAGCGCCATCAAGGCAGTCAGGTCCACCGGCCCGTCCACCCGGTACACGTCCCGTGGCTCCAGGTCGTGGGCTTCGGTGAGCATGTCGACGAAGAGGTCCGCGGCGTCGGCGGAGATTTCGAGTCTCACCGGGTCGGAACGCATGCGCTGGCGCAGGCTCTCTTCGATGGTCTCGAGCAAGTCTTCGGCGTCGTCTTCCTGAATCGACAGGTCCGTGTTGCGGGTGACCCGGAAGACGGTGTGGTTCACGACCTTCAGATGACCGAACAGCTCACCCAGGTGCTCGGCGATGACGTCCTCGAGCAGGATGAAGCGGACTTTCTTCTCGGCCCGGGAGACGACCATCACGCGGTCGAGCACCGCGGGCACCTGCACCACGGCGAAGTGACGGCGCGGCAGGCCGCCGTTCTTGCGCTCCACCAGGAGTGCGATGTTCAAGCTCTTGTTGTGGACGTGCGGGAACGGATGGCCGGGGTCGATGGCCAGGGGCGTCAGCACCGGAAACACGCTGGCCCGGAAATACCCGATTGCCTGGCGGCGCTCGGCGGGGGTCAGGTCGGCCCAGCGGACCCGCTCTATCCCCACGTCGGCGAGGCCGCGGAACAGCTCCCCGGAGAGGACCGCATACTGACTCGCGACCAGTTCGTGCGTCCGCTTCTCGATGGCGGCGAGCTGATCCGCGGGCGCCATGCCGTCCGCCCCGAAGTCCTGCGGTTCGACACCGGCGTAGACCTGCTGCTGCAGCCCCGACACCCGGATCTCGAAGAACTCGTCCAGGTTCGAGCTGAAGATCGACACGAACTTGAGCCGCTCGAGCCACGGATTGGTCGGGTCGGCCGCCTCTTCCAGTACCCGGCCGTTGAACTCGAGCCACGAAAGCTCGCGGTTGATATAGTGGTCGGCGGGGTACGCGGCGGGGGCGCGGTCAGTCATTTACCTCTCCTGGCGCTACTGCGGGCTCGCGGGATCGAAAACACGAGCGAGCGGTTGAAAGCCTTTTCGAACAGCGAGCTCTTGCGCCGGGCATCATCGAGCTCGATCGACGGATTGCGCGACGCGGTCACCGAGATCCGGACTTTCTTCCGGTCGGTGCGGGCCCGCACGGTCTTGATCACGCCGCCATGCGTCCGGTCCATGCCGTCCGCGATGCGGAGGATGCCGGACAGCCGGCGGATGAGCCGACGCTCGTCTTTGCTGAGGCGCTCGAAGTTGGCGTGGGCCTTCTTCGGTGCGGCGCGACGGTGGTAGCGCGCCACGTTCGCAATGAGCTCCACTTCGCGCGCCGAGAAGCCCGGAAGATCGCCGTGCATAATCAGGTGGTACGCGTGCTTGTGGTGGCGCTCATGGTTGATCAGGTAGCCGATGTCGTGGAGCAGGGCGCCCGCCAGCAGGATCTCCCGGCCCTCCTGCGGCAGATCAAAGGGCCGGCGCAGCGAGTCGAACAGCTGCACCGCGAGGGCCGCTACGCGCTCGCAATGGCGCTCGTTGGAGCGGCACTGCCGGGCCAGCCGGCGGGCCGAGTCCATCCGGTCGGGAGGCGCCACGCGGCGGGGGCGGGCCATGCCGGGGAGCTCGTCGATCATCGCCAGGAGCACACCGTCCCGAATGCCGCGGTCGTTGACCAGCACCCGCTGGGTCCCGAGCCGCCTGGCGAGGCGGTCGACAACGGCGACCCCGGCGAGAATGATGTCCGCGCGTTGGGGATTGAGGCCCGGGATTTCGCGGCGTGCCGCGAGGGGCGTCTCGCGCAGCCGATCGAGCAGTCGGGTCACCTCGGCGCGCGCCAGCGGGTAGTCGCGGGGACTTCCCGCCTTGCCTTCGCGCTCGCACTGCACCATCTCGACCATGTTTGTGAACGTCCCTCCCGAGCCGATCATTACTTCGGCTACGAAGGGGACCTTCCCCAGGCCTTCCTTGATGACACCGGCGATTCCGCGCTCGAGGGCCTTCCAGTGCTTGTCGCGCGGCGGATCTGACTTGACGTAGTGCTCGGTGAGGCGGACAGCGCCGAGGGGCAGGGAGACAACCAGCTCGACCAGGCCTCCGACCGCGAGCACCACTTCGGCCGAGCCGCCGCCGATGTCGACGATGGCGGTCCGGCGATCCCCGATGTCGTAGTGCCGGCGGACGCTACGGAGGGCGAGGCGTGCTTCCTCTTCGGGGGGCACGACGTCGACGCGGACCCGGCAGCGCTTCCAGGCTTCGCGCACGAATTCGCGTCCATTGGACGCTTCGCGGACGGCACTGGTGGCGATGGTGCGGAGCTCGTGGACCCCGAACCCCTCCACGATCGCCTTCATGCGGCCGAGGACGCGGAGCGAATGCGCCATCGGTTCCTCACCGATGCGCCCTTCGGCGTACAGGCCGTGCCCCAGCCGCGTCATTTCCCGATCTTCGTCGAGGATCCGGTACGAGCCGTCCGGCTGTACCTCCGCCACCACCAGCCGGATCGAGTTGGTCCCGATATCGATCGCGGCGATGCGGGGCGCGGTGTGCTTCGCCGCGCCTCGGGTTGAGGCGTCCGCGTGGGGTGCAATTGTCAGTGGAATGGCGGTCATCGGGCCCTCAAACCGGGAAGTTAGCCCCGATTCGTCACGGCCGCGCAACGCTCTAACACTTTGTTACAAAGCGATTTGCCTAGAGGAGAGTCGCCGCGGCGATGGCACCTGAAGCACCCAACACCGCCCCCGCGATCACGTCGCCTGGATGATGGACTCGCAGCGTAACCCGGGAGCGGGAGATCAGGATGGCCAGCGGGAGCAGCGCGGGTGCGAGAGCCGGATGTGCCAGGGAGATGGACGTCGCGACGGCGGTGGCGGCGGCGGCGTGTCCCGAGGGAAATGAGTAGGGGTCGGGAAGATCGACGAGCGCGAGCGGGACGCCATTGGCATCACAGGGCCGGGGCCGATGGACCGCACGCTTCAACAGCTGAACCGCGAGGTGGGAGCCGGCATTTGCGACGAGCACCGCGACCCCGAGATGGCGCTCGCGGCTGAAGGCGAGCAGGACCGCGCCCACGCCCAGGGTCACCCGGGCGCCTCCGAGGTGCGTGAGCCAGCGGCTCAGGCGAGCACCTCCACGGGACGGGCCGGCTGAGAGAGCGCCTCGGTGATGGGCCGCCCTTCGTACGACGGCGGGATGGGACGGGAGAACCACCAAAGGAGCGTCGCCGGTACATCGAGAATCGACACGGGCCGTGTGAGCTGATGCTTCCGGGTCGCGCCCACGCCACCGATGATGAGCGGGATGTGGTCGTTGATCTCGTGGGGCTCGTCGTGGTCGTCGGGGCGCACGCCGCCGCCGCCATGATCGGCGAGCACCATCACCAGCGCATCGTCCACCCAGCCCGTCAGTCGTCCCACCGCGACATCGACCGCGGATGCGGCCTTGAGATACTCCGGCGACATCCAGCCGTACGCATGTCCGGCGCGATCGCAGTCGGGGAGGTACACGAACACCGCCTGCTCTTCACCTTCGAGGAGGATCTGGTTGGTTGCCGTCGCGGCGTCGAGCGGCGTCCGCCCACCGGACACCACTTTGCGCACACCGGCCGCCGAGGCCAGCGCCTGAGCGATGGGCCAGGCACCCATCGCGAGCTCGCCGCTCACCACGTCTACCGGGACTCCCCCTTTGCCGAGCTCGCGGGCCACGGGACGAAGTCCGCCGAGCCTGCCGAGGAAGCCGAGTCCCGGTTCGACCAACCGGTGGTTGGCCGGACCGACGCCGGTCGCGAGCGAGGCGAGCGCCGCCACGGTGGTACTCGGCCGCACCGTCGTCGCGCGGAGCGCGAGGGTGTAGTTGTGCGCGAAGGCGTCGAGCGACGGCATGATGCTCGGCGTGATGGCATCGGGCCGGAGCCCGTCGATCAGGATCAGGATTACGCGGCGCACGATGCAGTCCTCTCAGGTTTGCCGCTGACCGCGGCGTATTGAGCAAGGAGCTCGGCATCCTCCGGGCGCACGTCACGCTCCACGGCGACGCGCCGGGCCGCCGCGCCGTACTCGCGGCGCAAGAGCGACTGATCGACCAGCTCTCTGATCGCATGGGCGTAGCCACGCGCGTCGTCGGGCGTCACCAGGAAGCCCGTCTCGCGGTCCCTCACGCTTTCCTTCAATCCACCGGCATTGGCCGCGACCACTGGAAGTCCCGAAGCCATCGCTTCGAGGGCCACCAGGCCGCAGGTCTCGGTTTTGGACGGAAGCACACAGAGGTCGGCGCTGGCGTAGAGCGTGGCCAGTGTTTCGCGGTCTACGAAGCCGATATGCCTGGCGAACGGGAGGCGGGCGTGGAGTCGCCGCTCGAGCGGGCCGGCTCCCGCGAGCGCGAAGGTGACCCGGTCTCCCAGCTCCGCATGGGCCAGCGCCCAGGCATCCGCCAGCACGTCGAGGTTCTTTTCGGGAGCCAGGCGGCCGACGTGCAGGACGATCGCCGAATCCGCCGTGCCGCCGAGCCACTCGCGACAAGCCGCGGTCTTCCGTGAAGGATTGAAGTGCGTCGAATCCACTCCACGTCCCCACACCACCGCCTGTGCGATGCCGTGCGCCAGGAGCTCGTCGCGCGTCCCGTCGCCCGGCGTGTGGGTCATGGCCGCGGGCCGATGGAACCAGGCCAGCCATTTCCACACCGCGGACTCCAGAATCCCGGCGCGATAGTCACGCGCGTACCGGGGGAAGTCCGTGTGGAAGGAGGTCATCAGCGGTACGTCATGCTTCAGCGCCCACGCGCGGCCCACGACGCCGAGGGGGCCTTCGGTGGCGACGTGCACGAGATCGGGGTCGAAATGGCCGAGGTAACGATTGATGCGGCGCGTCAGGGGAAGGGAAAGACGAATGCTGGGGTACGGCGGGAAGGGCAGGGACGGCACCCGCAACTCAAGCGGATCGGGTGGGTGCCCTCCCGGATATGCCGGCGCGACCATGGCCGCCAGGTGTCCGGCATCTCCGACGGCTCGCACAATCCGGCGAAGAACCGTCGTGACGCCGTTCACCTGTGGCGCATACGTATCTGAAACCAACGCGATTCGCACGCCAATGAGAATCGGCGTGAGGCGTCAAGTGGGAGTGAAGGCAGTGCTACGACTGTGTAACGGAGATCGGTGGCGGCAGCACCATGCGAATCGTCGTTCCCCGCCCCGGCGCGCTCTCCGCATCCACCCGGCCGGCGTGGGCCTCCACCAGGTGCTTCACGATGGACAACCCGAGGCCCGTGCCTCCCTGGTCGCGGGAGCGTGCGGGATCCGCGCGATAGAACCGCTCGAAAATGCGGGGCAGGTGCTCGGCCCCGATCCCGGAGCCGGTATCGCGGACTTCCAGAACCACGCCCTCGCCCGCGGGAGCCGCCCAGACGGTGATGGTGCCGCCCCGCGGCGTGTGCCGGAGCGCGTTGTCGTAGAGGTTCGAGAGGATCTGCCGGAGGGCATCGGGATCCACGGCGATGGTGAGCGACGCCGGCACCTTCTGGGCGAAGCTCACCCCGCGATCCTCCGCGGCCTCAGCGAAGGGCGTCCAAGCATCCCGGGCGGAGGCATTGAGGTCCACCACCCTCGGCACGGGGCGCCAGCCACCCGACTCGATTCTCGAGAGATCGAGGAGGTCTTCGACGAGCCGGTGCATGCGCTTCGCATTCGCGAGAATGGTGCTGGCGAAGTGCCGCGCCGGGGACTCGGCCTCAGCCTCCGACGCGATCGTCTCCGCGTACCCGGCGATGGAGGTCAGGGGCGTCTTCAGCTCATGCGACACGTTCGCCACGAAATCCCGGCGGACCGTTTCGAGACGGCGCAGGGCCGTGACGTCCCGCAGCACGAACAGCGTGCCGCCGTCGGGCAGCATGCGGCCGGTTCCGAGGAGGACCCGTCCTCCGACGATCAACTCGCGCTCGTCCACTTCCTTCCCCGCGACGACGTCGCGGACGAAGTCCCGCGACCCCTTTTCGAGAAAGAGGAGGGCGAGTTCGGGGATCGCTTCGTCGGATGTCCGGCCGAGCATCCGGCGGGCGGCGGCATTACAGGTGCCGACCTGGCCCGCGGCGTCGGCGGCAATGACCCCGTCGGTCATGGACTCGACGAGGGTACGCGACTCCTCGCGCTCCCGGCGCAGCTCCGCGAAGCGGCTCTGGAGCTCCTCGTGCATCGCCCGCAGGGCGCGCACGTGATCGGCCACTTCCCGAATGCGGGAGTCGGGGAAGACGGGCTCTCCTTCCGCCGCGATGACCCGCGCGCTCCCCGCGAGCTGCACCAGCGGCCGGGAAAGGGAGAGTCCTGTGATCCACGCGAGTAACGCGGCGCCCAGGACGGCGAGGACGCCGACACCGAGGATCGTGCGCTCCGTCTCCCACACCGCCGTGTCCACGCTCGCGAGGGTGGCAGACACCCGGACGATGGCGATCCCCGGGGGACCGTCGCGCACCGCGACGTAGAGCTGCCGCTCATTGGTCGAAACCGAAAGCCGTTGGTAGGTGCCGACGCCCTGCCGGAGCGCCTGCTGGACTTCGGGACGCATCAAATGGTTTTCGAGATGGGGCAGGGCTTCCGGGGGAAAATCCGCGTCGCCCCGAACCCGGCCCGTCGGATCGATCAAGGTGACCCGGCGGCCGATCAGGGCGCCGAGCCGGTGGGCGGCATCGGACCATTTGGTGGAGTCGGCCGGTACCTGGGTCGCAATGAGGCGCGCGTCGCTCTCGAGCGCGGCCTCGAACCGCGTCCCCAATTCCCGCTGCAGCGTGTGGTCAGTGGAAATCGTGAGTGTCGCCACCGCGATCGTCACCAGGGCGCTGGTGGCGAGGAAAAACCGTGTCGCCAGCCGCATCAGCGTTTCTTCGTGCGGGCCGCGGGCTGCGGGATCGGCGTGCGGAAGCGGTAGCCCACGCCGCGGACGGTCTCAATGCACGAGCCCGCGCGGCCAAGCTTGGTGCGGAGCCGCTGGACGTGCATGTCGACCGTCCGGGTCTGAATGTCCGGCTGCGCGCGCCAGACCGTCTCGAGGAGCTGCGTGCGGTCCTGCACGCGGCCTTCGCGTTCGATGAGCAGGCGGAGCAGGCGGAATTCGGTCGCCGTGAGATCGACGGCTTCGCCATCCACTTCGGCTTTGTGTGCGGCCACGTCGAGACGAACGGGTCCGGCGGCCAGGACACCGCCCGCGCTCACGGCGGGCGCCGTCAACCGGCGCAACACGGCGCCGACGCGGAGTACCAATTCCTGGGGAGAGAACGGCTTCGCGAGATAGTCGTCAGCGCCGAGCGACAGTCCCTTGATGCGGTCGGGCTCGTCTTTCTTGGCGGTCAGGAGCACGACGCCGACGTCCTTGGTTTCCGGACGGCCACGCAGGTCCGTGAGCACGTCGAATCCCGACCGGCCCGGAAGCATCAGGTCGAGCACCACCAGATCGGGGCGCTCCTCGCGCACCGCGTTGAGCGCTTCGACGCCGGAGGCGGCCGTGCTCACCCGATAGCCCGCCTTGGCCAGATGATACGCGACCAGGGCGGTGATGTCCGCCTCGTCGTCGACAACCAGAACCCGCGCCGACAGGTTCACCGGTTACTCAAGTGTGTTGGCATAGCGCATGAAGATATCGGTGCCACGCAGGATTGCCGGATGCCCGTGACACGACTGTGACGAAGGTAGCGCGAAGCCAAGTGCTCTCGCAATTTAGACCGCACTATGACACCAATTGCCGCATTCCTGCTGCTCTTGCAGGCGACTCCCGCCCCGAAGCCCGCCGCGAAACCGACGCCGACACCGCCCGCCGCCGCCGACACGGCCCATCTGGTGATCGTCGCCACGACGGATCTCCACGGGCGCATGCTGGGGTGGGACGATGTCCGCGACGCCGAAGCCCCGGGCGGGCTTTCCCGCGCCGCCACGATTCTGGCGACCCTCCGGGCTCAGTATCCGGGGCAGGTGGTCCTGGTGGACGCCGGGGATGTGATCGAAGGCAACCTGTTTGCGAGCTACTACGGCCGCGTCGCGCCGGCTCGTCCGCATCCGATGATCGACGCACTGAACTCGCTCGACTACGACGCCGCGACTCCGGGAAACCACGAGTTCGATTTCGGCGTCGATGTGCTCCGCAACTCCGTCGCCGATGCGACGTTCCGGTATCTCAGCGCCAATGTCATGGTCCCCGCGACGCAGGCCGAGCGGGCCGACGCACCGCTGTTCTCGTCGAGCGCCGTGATCGTCCGCAACGGTATCCGGATCGGCATTACCGGATTCACAACCCCCGGTGTCGCGGTCTGGGATCGCCAGCAGCTCGCGGGCAAGATCAAGGTGCTGCCGATCGCCGCGGCCGCCCCCGCCGCGCTCGCTGGGCTGGACCGGCAGGGCGTCGATTTCAAGCTCGTGCTGGTACACGCGGGCCTGAACGAACCCTCGTCATATGACACGACCGGTGTCGGGCCGGAGAACAACGCGGCCGTGCTCGCGGGCATGACGTCCAAGCCCGACCTCGTCGTCTTTGGCCACACGCATCGCGAAGTGAAGGACAGCGTGATCAACGGAGTCCACTTCGTTCAACCGGGCTTCTGGGGCCGTTCGCTGTCCGTGGTGCACGTCTCGCTCAAGCGGGAAGGCGGGAAGTGGGCGGTGGACCAGATCCGGGCGGACCTGATCCCGCTGGCGAGCGTCGCCGAGCTGCCCTCCTTCGTCCGTCGGGAGGCCCCGTCGCACGACCGCGTCAGGATCTGGGCCGGCGGGACGCTCGGCAACGCCGAGGCGGGGTTCGATGGCCGCTACTCGCGGGCGGAGGATACGCCGCTGATCGACTTCGTGAACGAGGTCATGCGTCGTCACGCGGGTGCCGATCTCTCCGCGACGCCGTCCTTCGATCCGGGCGCATCCCTCCCGGGCGAGATCCATCTCCGGGATCTCGCGGGCGTCTATCCGTACGACAACACGCTCATGGCGGTCCGGATCACGGGTCGCCAGCTGAAGGAGTACCTCGAGCAGAGCGCCAAGTACTTCCGGACCTATGTGCCGGGACAGCCGGTGATCAACCCGGCGGTGGCCGGCTACAACTACGACATCGTGTCCGGGGTCGACTACCAGATCGATCTGAGCCAACCCGAGGGCCAGCGCATTCGCGGCCTCCTCTATAAGGGGCGTCCGGTGACGGGCGTGGACTCATTCACGATCGCGTTGTCGAACTATCGCGCCGTCGGGGGCGGAGGGTACGACCTGCTGAAGGGCGCCAAGGTCGTCTACGACCGGGGGGAGGACATCCGAGATCTCCTCGCGGCGGAGATCAAGAAGGACGTGAACGTCACGGCCGCGGCGTACTATCACCGGAACTGGTCCATCCTCATGCCCGCCTACACTGCGGTGCGTCAGACCTTCGGGCCGGCGGCGCCGCAGGTATCGAACGTCGACTCGACGCTGTTGCGGGTCGTGGCCATTACGGACCTGCATGGCCAGCTCGCGTCACGCACCTGGGACTGGTCGCAAGGGCGCCTGGTCGGCGGGGCAGTGGCGCTGAAAGTATGGATCGATTCCTTGTCGAAGGACTGCGGATGTACCGCCGTGCGACTGGATGGCGGCGACGAGATGCAGGGCACACCGATATCGAATTTCGCGTATGGCCGTCCCGTGATCCGCGCGATGAACGACTTTCAGATCGACGCCGCCGCGCTCGGCAACCACGAGTTCGACTGGGGCATCGACACGCTGCGCGCCCGGATGGGCGAAGCGAGCTACCCCTTCCTGTCCGCGAACATTACCGATGCGTCGGGCGCCCGGCCGCCCTGGATCGAGCCCTGGACCATCATCTCCCGCGGCGGCCTGAAAATCGTCGTGATGGGTTTGACGACCATCACCACGCCGACGAGCACCGATCCGCGAAACGTGGTCGGGTTGACCTTCGGCGATCTCGCGGCGGCGGTGAAGCGCGAGCTCCCCGCGGCGCGGAAAGCCGGGAACTTCGTGATCGTGCTGGCGCACGAAGGCGCGATCTGTGATTCCGGCGCCTGTCATGGCGAGATCATCGATCTGGCCCGTCAGCTCGACTCCGGGTCGGTGGACCTGATCGTGGCGGGACACACGCACCGGCGGGTCGACACTCGCGTGAATGGCATCCCAATCGTCGAGGCGGCTTCGAACGCCAGGGACGTGGCGGTGGCGGACTTCATCCGTTCCGGCGGCCGCTGCTGCACCGTCCGCACGAAGGTGATCGACGCGTACGCGGACCAGGTCGGTGCCGACACCGCCGTCGCGAGTCTGGTCGCGCACGCGCAGGCGAAGGTGGACTCCCTGACCCGGCGTCCCGTGGCCACCCTCCGCTACGCCCTCGCCCGCAAAGGGGACGAATACCCACTCGGCCACCTGATCGCCGACGCGCAGCTGAACGTGGGCCGGGGCGATGTGGCCATCATGAACAACGGCGGCATTCGCGCCGACCTGCCCGCGGGAACGGTCACCTACGGCGATCTCTTCCAGGTCCAGCCGTTCGGCAACAAGCTCGTGAAGCTCTCGATCTCGGGGGCCACGCTCCTCACCGCGCTCGACTGGGCGGTGGCGGGTGGCCAGGAACGCGCCCAGCTGGGTGGCGTCGAAGTCTGGTACGACTCGCGGAAAGAGCCTGGGAAGCGGATTACCAAGACGCGGCTCACCAACGGCAGGAAGATCGAGGCGAAGCAGACCTACACCCTGATCGTGAGCGACTTCATGGCCGCAGGTGGCTCCGGGTTCGCCATGCTCAAGGGTGTGCCCGCGACGCCGGTCGGGCTCACGGACCTGGACGCGCTCATCTCCTACCTGAAGGTCCTGCCGCAGCCCGTGGATGCTCCCGCGGACGCCCGATTCCACCAGGAGCATTGATGGCCGAGACGGCCCCGCCGACGCTGCGGGCGTTCGTGAACGAACGGCCCGTCACCGTGCCGCGGGGCGCCCGGGTCCGCGATGCCGTGGCGGCGCTCGACCTGCGGCTCGCCGACCAGCTTGCGGCCGGCGAGGCGTATGTCACGGACGCGCGTGGCATTCAAGTCGCGGCTGAGGATGCCGTGGGCGAGGCGGGGGCGGTGTATCGCGTGGTAGCGTCCGCCCGTCCCGGTGGCGCGATGTTGTCGAAGGACATGCTACACCGCTGGCCCAAGGTCGAGCTCCACGTGCATCTCGACGGCTGCTTGCGTCCCGAGACCATGCTCGAGTTGGCGCGCAAGCAGGGCGTCAAGCTCCCCGCCGATACGCCCGGCGCCCTCGCTGCCAAACTCTCGGTCAAAGGCGCCCGGAATCTCGAGGAGTACCTCGTCTCCTACGGCACCACGCTCTCCGTGATGCAGACGCCTGAGGCCCTCGAGCGCATCGCGTACGAGTTCGTGGCGGACGTCGCCGCCGAGAACGTGCGGTATGTCGAAGTGCGGTACTCGCCGCTGCTGCACCGGCCCGCGCTGACGATGACGGAAGCGATCGAGGCGCCGCTGCGGGGCTTCCAACGCGGAATGGCCGAGACGGGCACCAAGGTCGGCGTGATCGTCTGCGGGATTCGTACCCGGGCCCCGGCGGAGTCACTCGAGCTGGCGAAGGCGGCAGTGGAGTACCGAAGTGCCGGCGTGGTGGCCTACGATCTCGCGGGTGCCGAACGGGACCATCCGGCGCGGGAGCACCGGGCCGCGTTCGAGTACGCGGCGGGGCATGGGATGTTCTGCACCTGTCACGCGGGGGAGGGCGCCGGGGCGGACTCCGTACGCGAGGCGATCCACGTGTGCGGTGCGACCCGCATCGGGCATGGCACCCGCGTGGGCGAGGATGCGGAACTGCTCGCCGAAGTGGTCGAAAAACAGATTCCGCTCGAGATGTGCGTGACGTCGAACCTGCACACCCATACGGTCGAGACGCTGGCGGCGCACCCGGCGCGGACGTATCTGGCGCAGCGTGTCCGGGTCACGTTGAACACCGATGGCCGGCTGATGGATGGCATCACGCTGACCGACGAGTATCATCTGGCCCACACCGCGCTGGGCTTCACGAAGGCCGATCTGGCGCGGGTGGTGCTGAATGGCTGTGAGAGCGCCTTTCTCCCCGACTCCGAGCGCGTCGCCCTGGTGGCGCGCATCCAAAGCGACCTGGAGGCTCTTTGACCTGGCGACGCGTCCTGATGTCGTTCGCGGTGACGTTTCTCGTTTCACTCGCGGTGTTCAAAGGGCCGCAGTTCGTCTGGGGTGCCATGAAGGCGCAGGTCGCCGCACCCCAGGCGACGGCCGCAGCCGCGCCCGCGGACACGGTGCAGGCGACGCCCCGGACCATCCCACAGCGGCTTACCGGTCTCATCGGGATGGCGGTGATTCTCGGGATCGGCTTCGCCCTCTCGCGGAATCGGCGCGCGATCAGCTTGCGCGTGGTGGGGTGGGGACTCGGACTGCAGTTCGCGTTTGCCGTATTCGTCCTTCGGGTCTCCTGGGGCCGGGAGGCGTTCGCGTGGTTGGGGCAGATGGCGACCAAGCTCCTGAATTTCTCCTACGCCGGTTCCGAATTCGTGTTCGGCGAAATCGGCAAGCAGCACTCGAGCCTCGGTGTGATTTTCGCGTTTCAGATCCTGCCGACGATCATCTTCGTCTCAGCGCTATTCGCGATCATGTATTACCTCGGCATCATGCAAGTGGTGGTGAAGGCGTTCGCGGTCGCCATGAACAGGATCATGGGAGCGAGCGGGGCAGAGAGCCTGAACGTCGCGGCATCGATCTTCATGGGGCAGACCGAGGCGCCGCTGACCATCAGGCCATTTCTGCCCAAGATGACGCAGTCGGAGCTGATGACGGTGATGACCTCCGGCATGGCCCACGTCTCCGGGTCGATCATGGCGGCGTACATCGCGTTCGGGATTGAGGCCCGGCATCTCCTCACGGCGGTCATCATGACGGCGCCCGGGACGATCATGATGGCCAAGATTTTCGAGCCCGAAACGCAGGTGCCCGAGACGCAGGGCGGGGTGAAGGTCGACATCCCGCGCACGGATGTGAACCTGGTCGATGCCGCCTCACGGGGGACCGGCGAGGGGCTCCACTTGATGCTGAACGTGTTGGCGATGCTGATCTCCTTCATCGCCTTGATAGCCCTGACCAACGGGATCATGGGCGCTGTCCATGGCTGGCTCCCGTGGTTTCCGGCCGACCTGCAGACCGTTCTCGGCTGGATTTTCCGCCCGATCGCGTGGGTCATGGGAGTCCCGTGGCACGATTCGGGCACAATCGGCTCGCTCCTGGGCACCCGCATGGTGCTGAACGAGTTCGTCGCCTATTCCCAACTCGGTCCGATGCGGGCCGCGTTGGATCCGGTCTCCTTCACCATCGCCACCTTCGCGTTGTGCGGGTTTGCGAACCTGTCGTCGGTCGGAATCCAAATCGGCGGCATTGGGGCCCTGGCACCGGACCGGAAGCACGATCTGGCCAAGCTCGGGTTCCGAGCGATGCTGGCGGGTACGCTCGCCAACTTCCTGTCGGCCACGCTCGCGGGCATGCTCCTTTGAGCGGGCCTTCACCCCAGGCGGCGGCCGATGCCGTCGCCCGCCGGATCGCGCCCCGCAAACCGAAGGTCGCCATCGTCCTCGGCTCGGGGCTGGGCTTTCTGGCCGACCGGGTGGAAGGGGCTGTGCGAATCTCCTATGCCGACATTCCAGGATTTCCTGAGCCCGGCGTGGCCGGTCACAAGGGGGAACTGGTGGCCGGCAACCTCGGCGGGGTCTCGGTGCTGGTGCAGGCGGGCCGCTTTCATCTTTATGAGGGCCACGACGCCATCACCGCCGGCCTGCCCGTGCGGGTGTTCGCTCGACTCGGCATCGACATCCTGGTCGTCACCAACGCGTCGGGCGGCATCAGGCCCGGCTTCGGCGCCGGCACACTGATGCTCCTCTCCGATCACATCAACCTGATGTTCCGGAACCCCCTGATCGGCCCGCTGATCGAGGGCGAGGAGCGCTTCCCGGACATGACCGAGGCGTACGACGCCGGTTTTCGGAAACTGGCGAAGGAGGCCGCGGCGAAGCTCCAGGTTCCCCTCGAGGAGGGTGTCTACGCCGCACTGCTCGGACCGTCGTACGAGACGCCGGCCGAAGTGCGAATGCTCAGGGATTTGGGTGCCGACGCGGTGGGGATGTCCACGGTGCCCGAGGTGATCGTCGCACGGGCACGAGGGATGAAGTGTCTGGGATTCTCGATCGTCACGAATCCGGCGGCGGGATTGTCGGGCGCGAACCTCTCGCACCAGGAAGTGCTCGATGTCGGTCTGAAGATGGGCGCGAAGCTTGGCGACGTGATCGTCAAGGTCTTGAAGCACCTACCCGTCTAACAAATCTGAAGGCGGGCCCCTCCGCACCGGCACGAAGTGATTGAGTGGCCCTTTGCCGCTCCCAAACTCCGGTGCGGCGGCGATGGCGCGTTGCACGAAGTCAACGCCGTCCTCGACTGCGCGCTCGAGATTCCGGCCCAACGCGAGTCCGGCGGTGATGGCGGCTGAGAGCGTGCATCCGGTCCCGTGCGTCGAAGTCGAGGCGAGCCGCGGGTGGAGAAAGCGCCGAATGCCCTCCGGCCTCACCAGCACATCGATCACGGCGTCGCCGGCGAGGTGGCCACCCTTGATGAGCGCGGCCGCGGCACCGCGCTTCAGCAGGGCTCGCCCGGCCAGCTCCATCTGCTCGGCGTTTCGCACTTCGAGTCCCGTCAGGCGCTCGGCTTCGTCGAGGTTCGGCGTGACCAGTGTCGCGAGCGGCACCAGCTGCTCGGCGATCGCGGATGACGCCGAGGCGTCCGCGAGCGCGTGACCCGAGGTCGCGACCAACACGGGGTCCAGCACGTAGGGTTTGGTGGGCACGCGTTGGAGCGCCGCGGCGACCGTCTCGACGCCGGCACGGGACCCGAGCATGCCGCTCTTCAGCCCATCGGGCGGGAGGTCGGCGATGAGTGCGTCGAGCTGCCGGGCGATCAGGGCCTGGCTCACCGGTTCCCAGGCGACCACCCCCCTCGTGTTCTGAGCCGTAACGGCGGCGATGACGCTCGTCCCGAACACCCCGAACTGATGGAAGGTCTTGAGGTCCGCCTGAATCCCGGCCCCGCCTCCCGAATCAGAACCGGCGACCGTGAGGGCGATTCTCATGGCCCGGGCCGTCCGCGCTTGGCGAAAGGGACTCGGGCGGCGATGTTATGAAGCACAGGGAGACCCATAGCCACTAATCTGCAGTCCCTCATCCGCGATCTCCAACGGCGCAAGGCGCGGGGGCGTCGCGGGCTGGCATTGGTGGAGGGCGTACGCCTGCTCGAGGAGGCGCTCGCGGCGGGCGTACCCATCAAGGGCGCCGTGATCGCCGCCGATCTCGAGCGGACCGCGCGCGGCGCATCGCTGCGCGAAGACCTCGAGAAGCACGCCGTGCCCATCGAAGCGGTCTCGGCCCGGGTCTTCGCGCCCCTCGCCGACACCGACACGCCGCAGGGCATCGTCGCGGTGATCGAGCCGCGCCGCTGGACCGTCGACGACCTGAAGCTCGACGCCACCGGCGCCGTGCAGGTGATCGACGGCGTGCAGGACCCCGGCAACGTCGGCACGCTCCTCCGGACCGCGCATGGACTTGGGGCGACGGGCACCATCGCCCTGCGGGGAACGGCGGACATCCTGGGACCCAAGACCCTCCGCGCGGCGATGGGGGCGAACTTCCGGCACCCGGTCGTGTCCCTCGATGATGCGGCGTTCATCACCTGGGCCAAGGCCAAGGATGTGACGCTGTGGGCCACCGCGGCCGATGGGATGCCGATCGGACGGATCAAACGTGGCGCGGGGCCGGTGGGCGTCATCGTCGGGAACGAAGGCGCCGGCATCAGACCGGCACTGAACGCCGTGGCGGCACAGCGGGTGGCGATTCCGATGGCGGGCGGCGCTGAGTCCCTCAATGTCGGTGTGGCGGCGGGGATTCTCCTCTACGAGGTACTGCGTGGGCGTTGAAGTCTTCTTCCTGGTCGTCGCGACCCTGTTCGGGCTGGTGTTCGGGAGCTTCCTGAACGTCTGCATCGTCAGGCTCCCGAATGAGGACCCGAAGGCCCGCTCGCTGATCCGCCCACCCTCCTCATGCCCGAAATGTCACAAGGAAATCGCCTGGTACGACAACATCCCGGTCATCTCCTGGCTCGTGCTCCGGGGGAGGTGCCGGTGGTGCGGTAACCCGATCTCGCCCCAGTACATCATCATCGAGCTCGCCGTCGGCCTGCTCTGGCTCGCCTGTGCGCTGCTATACGGACCCACCCCGCGCATGATCGATGGTTGCATCCTGGGAACCATCCTGCTCGGCATCGCGATCATCGACGCCCGCCACTACATCATTCCCGACGAACTCTCGTATGGAGGATTGGTGGTGGGGCTCGGCCTGGCGCTGTTCGGTGGTGCCACCGGGCTCCTCGATGCCCTGATCGGCGCGGCCGCGGGATGGGCGCTCCTCTGGGTGGTCCGCACGGTGGGCAGTTACGTCTTGAAGCAGGAGGCGATGGGGTGGGGCGACGTGAAGATGCTGGCGATGATCGGCGCGTTCGTCGGATGGCGCGGGATACTCCTCACGGTGTTTCTCGGCGCCCTGGCCGGGTCGGTCATTTTCCTGCCCCTGCAGCTCATGGGCCGGAAGCGACTGGTGCCGTTCGGGGTATTTCTGGCTGTGGGTGGCGCGGTGACCTTCCTGTTCCGGGATTCGATCTTGTCCTGGTACGTCCTGTTCCTGCACGGCGCGTGAACCGATGAGCAGTCCCTTCAGTCTCTTCGGCGAGGGCGACGTGATGGCACGGGTCGCGCTCGACCTCACGCGGCAGGCGCGCCGTGGCGAGCTGGAGCCCGTGCGCTGCCGGGACGGCGAGATCGCCCGCGTGATCGATATTCTCCTGCGCCAGGGCAAGAACAACCCGGCGCTCGTGGGCCGCGCCGGGGTCGGCAAGACCGCCGTCGTCGAAGGACTCGCCCAGCGCATCGCGGCCGGCGATGTGCCCCCGGCCCTGAAGGACGCACAAGTCCTCGCGCTCGACCACGTCGCCCTGCTCGCCGACACCAGCTTCCGTGGGCAATACGAAGGCCGTCTGCGCCGTGTGGTGGAGTCGCTCGCGGCCAACCCCGATTCCATTCTCTTCGTCGACGAGCTCCACAACCTCGTGGGGCAGGGGACGGCCGTCGGCGCCGCGATGGACGCGGGCAACATGCTCAAACCCGCGCTGGTGCGCGGCGACATCCGGATCATCGGCGCGACCACGACCCCCGAGTACGATCGCTGGATCAAGAGTGACCCCGCGCTCGAGCGGCGCTTTCACCCGGTGGCGATCGAAGAGCTGGACGCGGCCCAGACGCGGGAAGTGCTCCAGGCGCGCCGCCCCCGCCTCGAGCGTCACCACGCGGTGGCCATTACGGACGACGCCCTCCAGGCCGCGATCGTCCTGACCGACCAGTTCGTGCTCGAACGGGCCCGGCCCGACAAGGCCATCGATGTCCTGGATGAAGCGTGCGCGCACGCCCAGGCGACGGCCAAAGTTTCTCCGGAGCTCGAACGGTTGATCCGTGAACGCCGGCAGGTGGAGAAGGCGATCCGTCGCGGCAGTGCGGAGGATCCTGCCGGAGAGCCGGCCGCCGACCTCGCCGCCGAAATCGTGCCGATGCTCGAGCGGATCGGGGCCGAGCTGGACCGCATGCTGTCGGGCGACCGGGCATCGTCCCCGGCGGCGCCGGCCCCGCGGGCCTCTCAGACTCTCGGGGACCGCCGTGGCGAGCTGGACCGGCTGTTGCGGGCGGAGCTCGAGTCGCAAGGGTTGGTGGTGACCGGGCGCGAGATCGCCCGGGTGGTGAGCGCCTCCGTGGGGAAAGACATCGAGTGGGCAGGATGATGCGCGTCGCTCCCGTAGCCGCGGCACTCGTTGCCCTCGTGGCGTGCCGGCAACGGGCCCAAGCTGTGCAGACGCAGACGGCCGTGCGCGATCTGGTACGTCAGACGATGCCTGCCGTGGAGGCCGCTGTGGGCCTCAAGTTCAAGCGGGAGCCGGGGGTGGAGATCCGGACCCGGGACCAGATCCGGACCTACGTGCTCCACAAGCTGGACGAGGACCTCCCGCCCGCCGAATTCGCGAGCTACGAAGCAGCCTACAAGCACCTCGGCCTGATTCCCGACAGCATGGACTTGCATCGCCTGCTGGTAAACGTGCTGACCGAACAAGTGGCAGGGTACTACGATCCCGACTCGGGGGCGCTGTTCATTCCGACGGATGCCGACACCGCGACGCTCAGGACGACGGTGATTTCGCACGAGCTGGTGCACGCACTACAGGACCAATACTCTCCCATCGATTCCGTCATCCACCAGCGCTACCAGAACGACCGTCGCAACGCCGCGCAGGCGATCTTCGAAGGTCAGGCGACGCTCGGGCAGATCCGCGTACTGATGCCGGAGCAGAAGATCGAGAACCTGCCGTCTCTCTGGGACATGGGCGGGGCGATTCAGATGCAGCAGGAGCAGTTTCCGAACTTCTCCAACGCGCCCCTGTGGGTGAAGCAGACCCTCATCTTTCCGTACCTCGCCGGCGGCGACTTCGTGAAATGGTTCATGGCCCAGCATCCCGGTGAGCAGCCGTACGGGAAGCTGATGCCGGTGTCGACGTCGCAGATCCTCCATCCCGACCGGTTCGCGGCGCACGACCTCCCGGTCCGGATTGTGTTCGATCAGGGGGCCGAGCGCCCCGACCTGACCGATGACCTGGGCGAGTTCGAAACCCGCCTCGTTCTCCAGCAGGCGTTGGGGTCCGCGGACCTGGCCGCGCAGCTGGCGAGCGGGTGGGCGGGGGACCGGTACGCCGTATTCGGCGCGCACGGGAATGCGCTGGTCTGGTATGTCGTCTGGCGGGATCAGCAGGCGGCCAATGCCTTCGCGGCTTCGCTCACGAGGGGATGGGCGCGGCGAGTCGATCCGGGCCGTACGTGGCGCGTGGACAAGGTGTCACTCGACGGCAAGCCTGCGACGGCGGTGATCGATGCACCGGCGGGGTGGACAGGATGGAAACAGCTTCCGGCGGCGCACATCTCAGCTCAGCAGTAGCATCACTCCCCACCCCAGGGCGCCGAACAGCGCTCCCAGTCCGAATCCCAGCGCCACACTTCGCTTGAGCGACCGCGGCAGCCCGATCGGGTAGTCGCGGAGCGCCTCCACCGCATCGCGCGCGCGCGCCGAAGCCCAGTCCGCGGTTTCGGGAGCTTTCAGGGCGGCGACGACGTAGTCGGATGCGGCGTGTTCCAGTCCATCGAGACGGTCCGGGCCGAGCGTCCACAAGCGCTCAGCGATCGGCGTCCGGAGAAAGCGGATCACCGCGTCGTTCACCATTTGCGCCAGACGCGCCTTGAACGCGGGCGACTCGAACACAAGGGACAGCTCGGCGACCATCCGGTCCACGCGGTCGGGCGTGACGACGAGTTTGGCCACGAGGCGCTCATGGGCCTTGAGGTTCGCCACGGCCTGGTCGAGAACGCCGGTCAGAGCCTCCGTGATGCGGGCTCTGGGCTCGGGGTCTTCGAGCGTGGAGCCGAACTGCTCGACCGCCACGGGCAGATAGTCCGTGATCCCCTGTTCGACCGCGGCGAGGAGGCCGCGGGGCAGCCGCTCGAGGAGCGGCCGCTCGTCGTGCAGGAGGGCATCTCGTTGGGACGCAATGAAGTGGCGGGCCCCTGCCTCCAGCGTCTGAGACGCCAGCCCTTCGGTCACCCACCGCTCGACGGATTGGGCGATGCGCGCCTGGTACTTCGGGATGGCCCCCTGCAGGGTGAACGGGCCCAGGCGGCGCGGCGCTTTCGGGTGAAAGAGGAGCCAGACGTTCACGCTCGAGGTGATCCCGCCGGCCAGCGTGCCGACACCGATCAACACCAGCCCTTGCCACAACAGGGGTTCCGGCATGGTCGATTCTTAACCCCCCACTTGGTTTCGAGCAACTCGCTAAGTATTTTGTAAGGCTTATGTTTACGGCCCTTTCGGAACAGCTCTCCGGCGTGCTGAAGCGGTTGACCGGCCGGGGGGTGCTGTCCGAGGGCGACGTCACCGAGGCGCTGCGGGAGATCCGGCGGCACCTCCTCGAAGCGGATGTGAGCTTCGAGGTGACGCGGGACTTCGTTGATCGGGTGAAGGAGCGCGCGGTCGGGGCGCTCAAGATCGACACGGTCCGGCCGGGCCAGCAGGTGGTGAAGCTGGTGCACGACGAGATCGCCGGCATGCTCGGCGGCACCCGTCGGGACCTCACCTTCGCCTCCGTAGGCCCGACGGTGATCCTGCTCGTCGGGTTGCAGGGCTCAGGAAAAACGACGACGGCGGCGAAGTTGGCCCGCCGGCTGAAGCTGGAGCAGAAGGCGCCGGGGCTGGTGGCGGCGGATCTCCATCGCCCGGCCGCGGCGGAGCAGCTCGCGCAGCTTGGGAAGCAGATCGGGATCCCCGTGTTTGGGGGAAGCGGGAAGGGGGAAGCGGGAAGAGTCCCTCAACTCGTAACGACCGCGTTGCGCGAGGCCGAAAAGGCGCGGTGCCGGACAGTCATCGTCGACACCGCGGGCCGGTTGCAGATCGACGCCGAGCTGATGGGTGAGCTCAAGGCGCTGAAGGATACGGTGAAGCCGAAGGACGTCCTGCTGGTGGCCGACGGCATGACCGGTCAGGACGCCGTGAAGATCGCCAGGGGATTCCACGAGGGTGTGGGGCTCACCGGCGCCATCCTCACCAAGATGGACGGCGACGCCCGCGGTGGTGCCGCGCTCTCGATTCACGGCGTGACGGGCGTGCCGATCGTCTATGTCGGGGTCGGCGAAAAAGTCGAGGCGCTCGAGCCGTTCGATCCGGTGCGTATGGCGGGACGGATCCTGGGTCAGGGCGATGTGGTGGGGCTGGTGGAAAAGGCCGCCGCCGCGATCGACCTGAAGGCCGCGCAGAAGCTCGAGCAGAAAGCGCGCTCCAAGCGGGGGATGGACCTCGCGGATTTTCTCGTGGCGCTGAAACAGATGCAGGCGATGGGACCGATGAAGCAGGTGCTGGGGCTGTTGCCCGGCGTGAACGCGAAGGCCCTGAAGCAGGTCCCCGCCGACGACAAGCGGTTGAAGCATGTGGAAGCGATCGTGCTGTCGATGACCCCGGCCGAGCGGGCCGATCCGTCGATTTTGAACGGATCGCGAAGGATACGGATCGCGAAGGGATCGGGCACGTCGGTGCAGGAGGTCAACCGTCTGCTGGAACAGTTCCAGCAGATGCGAAAGCTCATCAAGAGGATGTAAGGAATGGCGACTCGAATCAGATTGCGGCGGATGGGACGGAAGGGTCAGGCGCATTTCCGGATCGTGGTGGCGGATCAGGAGTCTCCGCGCGACGGCCGGTTCGTGGCGACCTTGGGGCATTACAACCCGAAAACGAAGCCGGCCACGCTCCAGGTGGACGCGGAACGGGCCAACTATTGGCTCGGGAAGGGCGCGACGCCGACCGATACGGTGCGCTCCCTGCTGAAGAAAGCGGGAGTGTTCGGCCAACGCCCCGCGTAATCGCGCGCCTCCGGAAGCCGCACGGCCAGAAAGGGGAGGTCGCGATCTTCCCGCTGGTGGCGGATCCCGGAAGCCTGCTGGTCCCGAAGGCGCGCATGTACGTGGTGGATGAAACGCGGCAGGTTCTGGCCGGCCCTCTGATTCTCGGCCGGCGCCGGGCCTATCACCGCGAATGGCTGGTGGGCTTTGAAGGCGTGAGCAGCCGCGCCGCGGTAGAAGAGTGGCGCGATCAGTACCTGGCGGTGGAGGACGAGGGATAAAGGGATGCTGACGGTCAATCTCGTCACTCTCTTCCCGGAGATGTTCTCAGGTCCCCTGGCCGCGAGCATTCTGGGCCGGGCGGCCGGCACGGGGTTGGTGCGCTACCGGGTGGTGCAGCTGCGGGACTACACGCACGACAAGCACCGCACGGTGGACGACACGCCGTACGGAGGCGGCGCGGGGATGGTCCTGAAGCCCGAGCCGTTTTTCGAGGCGCTCGACGCGATCAAGCCGGCGGCCGGCAGTCCGGTAGTGCTGATGTCGGCCCGGGGCAAGTCACTGACGCACGACGACGCGGTGCGGTGGTCCCTGGCGAGCGAGCTGACGGTGCTCTGCGGGCACTACAAGGATGTCGATCAGCGGGTGGCGGACGGTCTGGCCACCGAGGAAGTATCGGTCGGCGATGCGGTGCTGACCGGGGGTGAGCCGGCGGCGCTCTGCCTGGTGGATGCGGTGGTCCGGCTGCTGCCGGGCGCTCTGGGCGATCACGAATCGGCGGCGGGGGATTCGCACTACGACGGCTTGTTGGCACCGCCGTCGTACACGAGGCCTCCCGAGTACCGGGGAATGGCGGTGCCGCCGGTCCTGACCGGCGGCGACCATGCGAAAATCGCGGCCTGGCGTGCCGCGGAAGCCGAGCGGCTGACACGCGCGCGACGGCCCGACTTGTGGGATAAACATCAAGGCACGTAGGTTGCCTTACAGAAACAGGGAGTAGTTATGGAAAGACTGCGAGCGATCGAGCGCGAAGGCCTCAAGGCGGACATTCCGGCCTTCGACCCCGGCGATACGGTCCGGGTGATGGTGCGCGTGCGTGAAGGGGAGAAGGAGCGTCTGCAGGCGTTCGAGGGCGTGTGCATCGCCCGGCGCGGCGGCGGGATCAACGAGACGTTCACCGTCCGGAAGATCTCGGCGGGTGTCGGCGTCGAGCGCATCTTCCCGCTTCACTCGCCGTCCATCTCGGCCATCGAGATGGTGCGTCAGGGCCGGGTGCGGCGCGCCAAGCTGTACTTCCTGCGCCGGCTGGCCGGGAAGGCCGCCCGGATCCGCGAGAAGCGCGGCGAGACGACCGGCACGGCGGGGTCGACGGGAGCCGCCGCCGCGGAGCAGACCCAGGCGTGAGCGGCCGCCGCCCCTCGCTCGAGCGCGAACGCGCGCTCTGGCGTGAGGGGCGGATGGTTGTCGCCGGCATCGACGAAGTCGGCCGTGGCCCCCTGGCAGGTCCAGTGGTGGCCGCGGCCGTCGTCTTTTATCCCGACCAGAAGCCCATCCGTGGGCTCAACGACTCCAAGGTCCTCACCGCCAAGGCGCGCGACCGCCTGGCGATCGAGATCCGCTCCCGGGCGCGCGCGGTCGGCGTGGGCGCGGCGAGCGTCCACGAGATCGATCGCTGGAACATCCGTCGTGCCACCATCATCGCCATGCGCCGGGCCGTCCGCGCGCTGTCCCGTCTCGGGCTGGACCCCACCGACATCCTCATCGACGGCATGCCCTGTCCCGAGCTCGGCCGGCCGCACCAGGCCATCGTGGACGGCGATGCGAAGTGCTCCTCCATCGCGGCCGCCTCGATCGTTGCCAAGACGGTCCGCGATGTGCTGATGGCGCGCCTTGCGGCGCGCCATCCGGGGTATGCGTGGGACACGAACAAGGGCTACGCTACGGCAGATCACCTTGCTGCAGTCGCGAGGCTTGGTCCTACCAGACATCACCGGCAGAGTTTTTCGCCGGTGTGCCAGCTCGCTCTCTTCTAGCTCAGCTCACCTTGAACGGCATCACCATGCCGTGCGCGAGGTGTGGCTTCCCGTCCTTCGAATCCGGCACGAAGCACAGGAATGCATACTCGCCAGGCGTGAAGGTTGCCGTGAAGTTGGCGCTCTGGCCCACGGTGAGTCCCGCGATGCCGCCGAAGGAGGAGAACGGGGGCATGCCCTTCATCCCGGCGGCCATCCACGTCTGCGCGTCCTTCATGGTCTTTCCCGGCGCCATCTTGACCACGGTGATCTCGTGCAGCTGCGGACCGGCATTCGCCATGCGAATGGTGTGCGTCCCGGCCGTGATGGCGGCGGAGACTTCGAAGGCGTAGTCCTTGGTGGTCACGGTGATGTCACCCGTGGGCATCGCCATCGCGGCTCCCGCGCCCTTCACGACGAACGGCTTGGCCATTCCCTTGTCCAGGTGCGCCTTCCCGTCGGGGCTCGAATAGAAGCAGACGATCAGGTAGTTCCCCGCCGCCAAGGTTGCCGTGGTGTTGCTCGAGTCCCCGGGGTCGGCGCCATTGGGGCTCCCGGTGAACGTCATCCAGGCGGGGATCGTGGTCATGGTCTTCATCACGGCCTGCACGTCATTCATGGTTTTCCCGGAATCGAGCCGGAAGATCGACGCCTGATGGGGCTCCTTCCCGTGATTCACCATCACGATGTTGGTCAGGCCCGCCGCGACCGTGTCGGGGCTCACGTACGAGTAGTCGTTGGCTACGATCCGGAGCGAGTTCGCCGAGGTCTGCGCGGCAGGGGGAGGTGGCGTGCGGTCACAGGACGCCACGAGCGCGGCCAAAAGCAGGGCGGAAGCACGAGCTGAACGCATTGGGGACCTCAGGTTGTGTGAGATGGGGAGCGGAGAATGTACGGCGATACGGCGAGGTCGCAAACGGAGACGAACTTCACACCCGCGCGAGCAGGGCATATCCCGCATAGCGGCGCCACTGCTCACGCATCTTGGCCGACGAAAACACGCCCATGACGCGCCAGAGCCAGGCCAGCGACATCTCGCGGTTCAGGCGCCGCGCCTCTTCTCCGGTAGAACGCCACTCGACTTCCCGCCAACCCGAGGGCTCGAAGTATGCCGTGCCTTCAGCGGGGCCGAACTTCATCGGGGCGCCGCCCGCGGCGGTCGCCTTGCCCATGTTCCTCCGCTGAATCCATTGGAGGAGCTTGGGCGAGGCGAGATCGATGAGCCAGTTTCGGAAGGAGGGCGGCTCATGAAGATCGTTGCCGAGGTCCCGGACCGCCTCCGGCGCAAGATAGATGAGCAGGCCCTCGGAGACCACCAGGACCCGTTCCGCCGACTCGCCCACGCGCGCAAAGATCGTCCTTCGCGCCGCACGGTCCGACAGGTCCGCGGCGGCCCACTCCACGCGGCACCTGGGGGTCTCGCCCTGCATGGCTTCACGTTTGTACTCATGCGTCGCCGGATAGTCGACATCCCACCAGATGAGTGACGAGGGAACCTCGAGCCGCCAGGGCCGCGTATCGAGACCCGCGGCCAGATTGAGGACCGCATCGGTTCCTTCCCCGACCGTCCGCATGATGATCTCGTCCATCACCGCGGTCCGCACGACCATCGGCCACGCCCAGCGGGTGCCCCCCATCGCGGCCGCGATCCGTTCGCCGACCGGGCCCGCCAGCCTGCGGGCGTACGGGTCGTGGAAAATGGCGTCGGGCCGTTCCGACTCGAACGCGCGGTACATCGCCACCCAACGGGCGGTGTCGGAAATGTGGGAGACGAGGGGAGCGTCGCTCACGGGACGTGAAAGAGGTACGGCGCGAGGGGATGGGCGACGCCGACGAGGAATTCGACGCGTTGGCTCGTCGTGAGGGCGTGCCCCACCTGGACGAACGGCGCCAGCTCGTGGATGCGGGTTCGGTACGCGACGACCACCTGCACCCACCCCGCGAACGCATTGCCGTTATGGGCAGTAATCAGACCGGCTCCGCCGCTCAGGTAGAAGTTGCTCTCCCGACTCAGGGGATCGATCTGGCCGAGGAACGACACCGAGGGATTGGCGCTGACACTCGGGAGCCAGTTCATGTCTGCCGAGAGCGCGAAATGCGGAATCCCCGTGTTCATCGAGGTGTGAACCCGGAGGAACAGATAATTGAGGGGCGTGAAGAAATCGTGCACAGCCGTGTAACGGCCGACATCCACGTCGACGGAGGGGTATCCGACCGTCCATCCGGCCCCATTGCCGGGGAAGAACGCCTTCCCGTGGACAGGCTCCTGGGCGTCCATGCTGTCGCTCTGCGCCTGAACTCGCGTTAGCGGCAGCGCGATGAGAACCGCGCACGCCAGCGCCACAGCACGGGCGAGTGTCATGGCTCGAATCTAAGCGATCAGGGTGTCGCCGGCCCCTTGTCGAGACAATCCCGGACGGCCCTCGCCAGTGTCTGTGCCGTGAAGGGCTTCTCGATCAACGCAAACCCCTGCTGCCGACGGCTCGACGATGAGACCCGGTCCGCCTGGCCCGTCATGCAGAGCACCTTGAGCCCGGGCGACTCGGCGCGGAGCGCCTGCGCCAGCTGCAATCCGGTCATTCCCGGAAGAATGAGGTCCGTGACCAGCAGGGCCGGATCGGCCGTGCCCGACGCAACCTCGGCCATCGCGGCTTCGGCGTCGGGAGCGGCGGTGATGTCGTAGCCGCAGTCGGTGAGGACCCGGACGGCGAGCGCCCGCATCTGGGGATCGTCCTCGACCAGGAGGAGGCGCTCGGTGCCCCCCGGGAGCTCCGGATCGGACTCGGGGACTGAGAGCGCGCCGGCGCCGTCGAATACGGCCGGGAAGTAAAGGCGGAATGTCGTCCCGTGCCCGAGCTCACTGTAGACCCAGATGTTCCCGCCCGCCTGCTTCACGATGCCGTAGCAGATGGACAATCCGAGCCCGGTGCCGCGATCGGGGCCCTTGGTCGTAAAGAAGGGCTCGAAGATCCGGTCCAGCACCTCGCGAGGCATCCCGGTGCCGGTGTCCGATACCGTGACCATGACATGCGGACCGGGCCGGGAGCCGCGCAGGCGGCTCACTTGAGCCTGGTCCACGTGGACCAGGGACGTCTCGATGCCGAGCGTGCCGCCATCGGGCATCGCGTCCCGCGCATTGATCGCGAGGTTCAGAATCACCTGTTCGAATTGGCCGGGATCGACCTTGATGGCGGGCAGGTCGTCAGGCAGGCCCCAGGAAACTTTGATGTCGGAGCCGAGGACCCGTCCGACCAGCCGGCCGAGATTGGTGAGCAGGCCATTGACTTCGACCAGCTGCGGCTGCGTCTCTTGCCGGCGCGCGAAGGTCAGCAGTTGATGAATGAGGCCCGAGGCGCGCTGCCCGGCTTTCCGGATCTCGCCGATGTCGGCGCGCCGGGGATCCTCGGGCGCGAGGGTGCGCTCCACGAGCTGCGCATAGCCTTGAATGGCGCCGATCAGATTCGAGAAGTCGTGCGCCACGCCGCCGGCGAGCTGCCCGACCGCTTCGAGCTTCTGCGCGTGGAGGAGCTGGGATTCGAGCCGCTTCCGCTCCGACAGGTCTTCGATCACGGTGATGAAGAACGCCGAGCCGCCGTCGGGAGTCCGCACCAGGGAGGTGGTGAGCTGGGACCAGAGGGGCGTGCCGTCCTTCTTCATATAGCGCTTCTCACGCCGGTACGGCCCCGCGGTTTCCGGGGCCGTGGCGAGGTAGTCCTGCGTCGCCGACACGTCTTCGGGGTGCGTCACATCGATGACGGTCTTCTGCAGCAGCTCCGCTTCCGTGTAGCCGAGCCGTTCACAGAGATACCGGTTCACCCGGAGGAACCGCCCCGCGGGAGACACCTCGGCCAGGCCGATGGCGGCCTGCTCGAAGGCCGCGCCATACCGCTCTTCGCTGATGCGCAGGGCCCGCTCGGCCCGGGTGCGCTCGGTGATGTCTTCGATCGCGCCCTCGTATTCGATCCGGCCATCGGTGCCCACCACCGCCCGGACACTCTGCCGCGCCCAGATCACGCCACCGGTGTGCCGGCGCATCCGTGCTTCGAACGCGCGCACCTCACCGTTTTCCCGAACGACCGCTTTCCAGCGCTCCCGATCCGAGGGGTCCACGTACAAGCGCGCCGCCGCCGTGGCGAGGAGCGTGCCGCGGTTCGGGTAGCCGAGGAGCTCCACCAGGTTGCGGTTGGCGTCGAGGATTTCGCCGTCCGGCGTGCTGCGATACAAGCCGATCGGGACGCCTTCGAAGAGATCGCGGACTCGAGGGTCGGTCGGGCAGGCGAGCCGGCCCGTCAGCCAACGGGTAATCGTGTACGTCGCGATCGCGATCGCGAGGGCCCACGTGCTGAGCTGGACCGCCGGAGACGACGCAGGGACCCGGGACGTCGAAGCCAGGGCGGGAACGAAACCGCCGATGGCAAACCATACGCAAGCAGGAATGCCCGCCCGCGCGGGAGGCAATGGAAAACGACGGGTCATCAGTCCGCCAGGGCGCGAAGAATGCGACCGAAGGCGGGATGATGAGGCATGAACACGAGGTGTCCCATCACCGTGGTCGCCTGGTCGTCGAACGTCAGCCGGGACCCGACGCAGACACTCAGCTGATTCGGGTGGCGGGGATCGGATGTGACCTGGGGACGGGCGAGCAGTCGATCGAGCGGGCCGACGACCAGCTCGGGCACCGAGAGAAAGACCACGCCATGCGTGAGCGCACCCAGGACGTCGGCATACGCGGCCGCGAGCGTGTGCGCGCTCCGCGTCAGCACCGCGTGAATCGCGTCGTCGTCCAGCGAAACCGATACCGCATCACGCATCATCAGGGCGCCCGCCAACCGCTGCGCCTCGGGGGCGGACATGATCCACGCCAGGGGACCCGAGATGTCGCCCAGCAGCTGGGCGGTGACGGCCACCAACGGACGCCCAGCATGGCCGAGCACCGCGGGAACCTGTTCCAGCAGGGAGACGGCGAACTCCGGAACCGTGACCGTCACGCGACGGCGCAGGGACCGGGAGAGTGCTCCAGAGGCCGCCCGGCTGGCGGTATGGGCCACTTCGCGCAGAGCGCTCAAATGGCGCCCCGGCTCGCAGGCCTCTAGCGGTAAGGTTTCGGTCAACGTAAGGTCACTCCTCGCCCGGAGGGGCGTGAAATCGTCGACGGTCATGATAGAGGAACGGGTCGGTCAGCAGGAAATACCGATCCGCTAGGGGTTCGATACCGCCGGCGCATGGCCTAGGAGTCCGATGCTCCTTCGGGATTTCAGGAACTTCATCGCCGTCGCAGAGACGCGAAGCCTCTCCCGCGCCGCGGCGCGCGCCCACCTCGCCCAGCCCGCCCTCTCCCGCCAGGTCCACGAGCTCGAGCGCGAGCTCGGTGTCCCTCTGCTCGAGCGTCATTCCAAAGGCGTGACCCCGACGGCGGCGGGTCAGGCCTTCGCGCGCGGTGCCGCCAACCTCCTGGTCACCCTCGGCTTCGCGATCGACCGGGCCGAGGCGACGAGGGAAGGCCGGCGGGGGCGCGTCTCCATCGGGGCGATGCTGACCATCATCGCGGCGGGGATCCCCGCGACGGTGGAGGAGCGGCTGCGCCAGGAGGACCCGGAAATCACGCTGACCGTGGAGGACTTCGATCCACCGGACACGGTGGAGCAGGTCCGTTCGGGCGCGATCGACATCGCACTGGCGATGGCGGCGGAGGATGATCCGGAGCTGATCACGGAGCCGCTGTGGGATGAGTACCTCGATCACATCATCGTGCATCACGGGCATCCACTGGCGGGGAAGCGGCGGTTGAAGCTGGCGGATCTGGGTGACTACCCCCTCATCATCCCGCAGCGCGCCCTGGCGCCCGGCGTCCTCGATGAAGTCATGGCAGTGCTGCGGCAGGGTGGCTTGCGGTCGCCCCTGTTGGTGGTCGACGTCGGCCTGCGCGACGGTCACCTGGCCGTGTCCGCCGGCCGTGGATGGTCGCTCATCGGCAGGGCCCGCTCGGTCTCACCGCCTCAGGGCACCGCCGTGGTCGCGTTGGCGGACGCCGCTCCCAAAGTTCGGGCGGCCGCGATCTGGCGTCGTGACGATCAGAGACCGGTGCTGCGGAGGGTCCTCGAGCGGATCCTCGATGCCGTCCGCGATCATCCGCACGCCTGCCTGCGGCGTGACCCCCAGCTCCCGCCGCCACCGCCCGTGCGCAAAGTGCGACACGCCCCGCTTGGCTCCGTCCCGGCGCTCCTCGAAATCCGCCACCTCCGGGCGCTGCTCGAGGTTGCGGCCGCGCAGACCATCGGCCGCGCGGCCGAGCGGCTGGGCGTGACGCAACCCGCGCTCTCGCGGCAGCTCAAAGAGCTCGAGCACGCGATCGGGCTTCCCCTGCTCGAGCGGACCGCGCGAGGCGTCCACCTCACGGCGGCGGGGAATTCGCTGGCCGGAGAATGCCCTGGGATTCTCGCGGGCCTCGAGCAGATCGTCCTCGACACGACGCGTGCGCGGAGAGGAATGGAGGGACGCTGTGTCATCGGGGCGGTGGCCACCGTGACGACCGGTGAGATGCTCGCCCGCGTCCTGACCGATCTGGCGCAACGGCACCCGCACGTGCACGTCGTGATCGAAGAGATCCCGACACCCCAGCAGGCTCCTGCCATCATTCGTGGAGATATTGACCTCGGCCTGGCGCACGCCCATCCCGGAGCCACGTATCCGGGCTTGATCGTGGAGCACATGTTCGAGGATCGACTGCAGATGGCCCTCCTGCCGGCCGATCATCCGCTCGCGCGGCGGCGCGTGAAGCCGGCCGACTTGGCCGACATTCCGTTTCTGTTCCCCGACCGGGCCTTCCACCCCGCATTCTACGACCTGGTGTTTGACGCGCTGCACGACGCGGGGCTGATCCCGCGAGTGGATGGCACCCACGACGGCCTTCAGGCCATCTGGGCCCTGGTGGCGCGGGGGAAGGGTTGGGGACTGGGGTTCAAGTCACACCGGCGGCGGCCGCCGGGCGGGACGGTCGCGGTCCCCCTGGTCGGCTTCGACCTGCCGTGGGGCTTGAACTTGTTGCGACGGCGGGGGGAGCCGAGTCTGGCGTTGCGCGCCGTGTTGGAGGCGTTCCGGCGGGCTGCTCGGACGCCGGGAACCGGCGCGACGCGTTCCCCCCGAAGGGCTCGCGCGCGCCGGGCCAGAGCATAGTGCTTCCTTACCGCGTCACCACCACCGCATGCACACCGGCCGGAAGGTCGGCGTCAGGCGTGACGTACCCGATCGCGGCCGGGTGCGTCTTGACGTAGTCGATCACAGCCTGGTCGTTGGCGAGTTCGGCCGGAGGCGTGGCTTCGTCGCGGTACACCTTGGCGCGCCAGTAGGCCTGCACGGCCTGGAGCGGACGGCCCAGGACGGCGACCGAGAACTCCTCGCGCACCTGTGCTTCGGGCATCTGATCGACCGCGGTCACCGCGGTACCGTTCTGCCACGTCGTGCGCTTCGCGAGGAACAGGTCGGCAACCTGTGCCGCAGAGGCGGTATAGAACTGGTTGGCGTCGTTCACGACGACGACGCAACCGGCGGTCTTCGCGGCCGGCTGGAAAAGCATGAGGATTGCAATCAAGCCTGCGTACACGGTTCCTCCCTGAGGGGTACCTGGGCGCGGCGGGGTGCCGCGCCGATCCGGGGCACAGTGTAGCGGGGAGGGGATGCGGGGTTCCAATACCGGGTGCGGGGGAGTCCCATGACCGTTCGGCATGGCCCGGGGGCTCATGTTATTTTGGTGCGCACGTGCCGGTAGCTCAGTTGGTAGAGCAACGGACTTTTAATCCGCTACCGCCTGTGCTCAGAGGTCCGCGAGTGAGTGGTTATAGGCACTTGCGGGCCTCTGTGTGTCGTATGGTGTCGTACGGACGGGTAAACAAATGGGTAAACAAGAGCAGCGGGCTCGTGCCACCTCGAGTCCGCTGCTCTCGTAAACTGCTTAAGTTTGTCAGGCCGCGCCCGTAGCTCAGTTGGTAGAGCAAGCGGCTTTTAACCGCTAGGTCGATGGTTCGATCCCATCCGGGCGCACTCTAGTTCCTATCAACGGCACGTTTGGACTAAGGTCGCACCGGTCTCCAAACTCGGCCCCGCTATGCGGGGCTGCCTTTCTTGTGGTCTTTATGAGCACGCCGGAAGCAGGATGGTGATGCATCGGCGCGAATGGACCGTCAAAGCAACGGCAAAGTGGCCGCTACTGGCGTAGTCAGTCACCAACATCTCACCGAGCCTGGTCCGGCACCAGGCGAGGCAACCCTGCGGTTAACTCGCCTGGTCCCGAACCCTGCGTGGTACCCCCCGTTTTCGCGCATCCTGCAGCAGTTTTCGTCGAAAACGCGCGCATCCTGCGCGGGTCCACACACCAAATAACTGCAAGATGCGCGGCTGAAAATGGGGAGAAACATGGGAACCTCAATCTCGGAATCCAGAAAACACGCGCCTGGACGGAGGGCCGCGTCAAACGCCTATGGGTTAATGACGAGCCTTCGACCCGCCAAGTCGGTCCGTTGCCAAGCCCGTTCGACGTCCTCCAGCGGTACTCCTTCGGTGTCAACGCGGAGCTTACCGCTTGCCGCCAACGCCCAAAGCTGCGGGAAGGTCTCAAAAATTGCGGTGTGGGGAATGCTGCTGCCACCGCCGCTCCCGTAGATCTCAACTCCAGAGCTACGGAGCGCAGCAGCGGGCATAAGGATAGCTGGGCCAGCCATTTCCCCAATTTCGATTAGGCGGAGCCTGGTGCCCTCGGCCATCACATCGCGGCCGGTCAGGGCCCGAAGGAGAACCTCCGTCGGATGACCCCACACATAGTCGAGAACAATGTCGAAGTGCTTCTGGCGGACTTGATCCTGAAAAATCTGAATCAGCTGCTGATCGGGCTGACCGAGGTCAATGGTCGCGTCCGCTCCCAGGCTAGGCAGCGTTTCGAGGATTTGTCTGTTCCGGCCCGCCGCAACGACCCGTCCCGCACCCAGATGCTTTGCGATCTCAATGGCAAGCTTTCCAGCAACCCCAGTCGCACCGAGGATCAAGACCGTCTCACCGCGCTCGAGCCTTGCTCGCCAAACGAGGGGGAGCCACGACGATAGTGCTGGATTCGGCAAAGCTGCTGCGGTGTTGTCGTCGAGGGCATCAGGAACGGGCAGGCACCTACGCCTGGATACGACTGTTCGCTCAGCCATCATACCGTAAGGCGGCCGGGCACCTCCGCAAAAGACCCGAGAACCGTCGTCGAGAATGCCGACGCCATCCACGCCACAAATGGACGGCATCAGCTCGTGATGAGCGTCGTAGTGGGTGCCGCTCGCCATTGCCTTGTCAACGTTCTTCAGGGCGGCGGCCCTTACCGTGATGAGCACTTCGTTCTCACCCGGGTGTGGATCAGGAAAATCTTCAAATCGGGGGAGCTGTCCCTGCGCGTGTAATACGGCTGCCTTCATTTCAATAGTCCCCTCAAGGGCGGTGCTCGTGGCGGTCTTGAGCGACGTGAAAATCTACGCCTCGGCGATACTCATGACTTTCGGAGCGGGTAGCGCAGGTGGGTGACGCCGACGCCCGCGATCACCGTTGGGTTGCCGAGGACGGCCGGAGTGGCGTTGAGGTGGTCAAAGAGCCGAACGCCGGAGCCAAGAAGAACCGCCGCGATGTCGACGTGGATTTCGTCGAGGAGACCGGCGTTCAACAGCTGCTGGATCGTGTCGGCTCCGTGCACACCGACAGATTTCCCACTCGCCGCAGCTTTGGCTTGCTTAACGGCCCTTTCGAGGCCGTCGGTCACGAAGTGGACCGTCGAGTTGGGGCGCGGCCATCCAGCGGGGATCTGGTGGGTCAGAACAAATGCCGGACCCCACGGGTTGTTGCCGCCCCAGCCGTGGGCCACCTCGAATGTCCGTCGTCCGGTGAGTACGGCACCGACCTCGGACGCGAGGCCCCGAAGGTGCCCTGCGCTCTGCATGGATACCTTGAACGTCATTGGGTCCGACCCACCGCTTTGGAATTCGACGTTCCCAGATGTGAAGTACCAATTGAACACTTCAGCCACGCCGTCGTTGAGGTTGGCGACATACCCGTCGAGCGACATGGACATGAGCGCGATCACCTTCGACATAGCGATGTTCCTTTCGCAGATGAGGAGCTGTGCCAGGGCTGAGTGTCCCGCGTACGAGATTGGCCCCCCGTTGGGGGTTGCGAATGGATGGCGAGAAGAACAACCAAAGGCAGCATGAGGGGAATGAAATGGGTATCAAGAAGATGAAGCGGGACAGAAACGTTGGTAGGACGCGACTCGGCGTGTCGGAATCGGCCTTCGGCGCGGGATGCGTGCACCCCGCCGTGTCTCCCTTGACCGCTTCGACGCGGGATGCAGGATGATGAAACGAACGAAGGGATCAAGTCATGAGGCTGTATCTACGTCTAACGGGGACGCTCTTCGGATTGTTCGCCTTGGGTCACTTTCTTGCCTTCCTTGCCATCGGGGCGATCGCTCGGTTCGTCGCTAAGTGCAGCGGAACCAACCTGGAGTCCTTGATTGCGATTGGACTGACCCTGATCGTGCTTGCGAATGCCGCGCTGAGTTTCTGGGCCTTTCGGATGCTCGGACGGGCCGCGTCGACGTCACGAGACTAGTGGGCGCTGTGGTTTTCGGGGGATACACGTCTGCAGAGCTATCGGCATGCCGTGGAACCGCCCAAGAAGTGCGCCTTGAGCGGACGCGGCGTACGATCGAGGTCCAACCATCTTCACCTGAAACGACGCTCAGTCGCCATTTGTTGAGCGGCGCCAGCGATTCCCCACATTAGAGGCCCATCCTGCGCGGGCCAGCATCCCGAACTACGGCAACATGCGCGGCTGAAAATGGGGAGAAATATGGGGACCGGAGACGACCAGGCGCGAAACGATCATCCGATGTCTTTTCGGAAGTTCCGCACCTGCCCGGATTCGATGAACCCCAGCGCCCGATGCGCTGCGGCTGCGGCCGGGTTGTCGAGATTCGTGTCCGAGCCGAACTCCGTGCATCCCTGCCTCACAGCCCACCGTTCGGCTTCCTCGATCAGGACTCGCCCGATCCCCCTTCTTCTTGATGTGGGAGCGACGCACCATCCCTCGAGGTAGGCGACCCGGTCGGTAGTGCAGTTGTCTACGACATTGCGAATAGAGAGCTCGGCAAACCCCACGACGTTCCCATCTAGGTCCACGGCCACGAGTACCTCCCTCGGTACGCCGCGGGGGCCCGTGAAGTACTCCCTCACCGCGAGTTCATGGTCTCGAGCCGACTCGTCTGGCCACAGCTCTCGCCGCAGTTTGAGCCACGCGTCGGCGTCGTGACGTGATACGGTCCGGACGTCGGTCATTAGGTGATCCGTCTCGAGGGGACTGCTCCGGTCAGGTCTTTTTCCGAAACAATGGAGTGAACGTCAGGCCCAGCAATAGACCCTCTGGGGAGAGGAACCGCGAGACGACTTGACCCCATGGCTCTTTCTTGTTCTTGATGAGCATCCGATAACCGCGTGCCTCGAGAGCCACGGTTGCCCGCTCGACATCGTCCACGTCGAACTCCAACCAGGCCTGTGGGACGGTAACGTCGGTCGGCCAAGACTCTTCTCCAAAGCAGGACAGGGCTGCTTGGGACAGGGGCCACAGCGCGAAACTCTTTGTTCCCTCCAGCGCCTCGGTATGGAGGTACCCGTCACCCTCTTGTCTAAAGGCAATGTGCATCGCCTTTCCGTACAGATCCTGACTCATGGCTCGGTCGGGTACGATCGGCCCAAAGCCTGCGACAAATAGTACGCGAAAGCCGTTGGCGTTTTTCATGACTCCTCCTTTCTCGGACAACACTTGCCTACGCCAGTTGGTTCGCTTTCGAGTGCGGCTGCTTGGTGAGAACGCGATCGACCTCGCTGCTGCGTTCTGGGGCGTCAGTTTCACCCTATGTCCACATCCGGCGTGTGGCATACGCCAACTCAGCGAAATCCTCGCGCGTGCGCTCGCCAGTTGATCTCCTGCTCAACGTGGTACATGAAACGCTCATTGTTCCCGAGTGAGTTCGTGGGTGGGCTTAGCGACGGCGCCGCTCTTCGAGCGCGGTCCGAGAGGTCGGCGGGAGGGGCGCTTCGAGCACGCTTGCGAGTTCTGCGAGCATCTGGGCGGCGGCCTTCTGCTGTTCCAGGGACCAACGGACCAGCAACGGCTGCGTCTTCGACTCTAGCTCCTTGAGAAAGCGCTCAGCTAGACGGCGGCCTCGGACGGTGAGCTCGACAACACTCATGCGTCCATCGGATTCCTCCACCCCGCGCTCAAGTAGGCCCCGCCGGGCCGCGCGGTCGACCAAGCGACTGACGTTGGACCGGTCGCAACGCAAAAGGTGCGCGAGATCACCGATCGCGGTTGGGCGGAGGGCGGCGCAGAGCAACTCGGCTTGCGGCACGGTCAACCCCACCTGTTGACTCGCAGCCGCGTAGACCTCGTCCAGGGCCACCCGCAGCCTTCCCAATACGGGGGGAATCCCTGGGCCAACGGCGGCCCGGTCTCCGGTCGTGATCATCCGCTCAATCTAACTCCGACCATTGACTAAGTCACCCATATGAGTGATGATGTCACCTATATACGTGATTATATCACCTATCTACTAAGGACGGCACCATGGACACCGGATTCGAAGGTGATACGCTCCTGCTTGTTGGCGTCGTTGGAAGCCTTAGGCGGGATTCTTACAACCGGAAGCTCCTGCGGGCGGCCAGATACCTCGTACCACGGGGCGTCTCCCTCGATATCTGGGATGGCCTCGGGAGCGTGCCACCATTCAATGAAGACGACGAGCAAGCTCCAGCCCCGGCTGTCGTCGCGATGCGCCACGTGTTCGACCAGGCCAACGCGATGATCATCGCAACCCCGCAATACAATGCTTCACTCCCGGGTCAGTTGAAGAACGCCCTGGACTGGGCCTCCCGCCCCTATGCGGAAAACGTCCTGCGTGGCAAGCCGGTGGCGGTCATCGGGGCAAGCCAGGGCCCCTCAGGAGCGGCGCGAGCTCACGCCGAGGCGCGCGCGGTGCTCGGTGCGATCGGGGCTGAAGTCGTCACCGCCAATCTCTCGCTCGGCCGCGTATCGATGGCATTTGATGATACGGGCCGTCTCATCAACACCGAACACCGGGCCCACCTCGAAGAGGTCCTGCGTCAGGCCGTCCGCACCGCCCGGATCCGGCGTGCGGAACCCCAAGCCAATCGCGCCTGAGCGGTGCGGAGGGTGATCACTCCTTGAGCCGCATCCATGAGCGCCCTTCAACTCGTGCCATAGGCCGGCAGTTCGACGAGTGTCAATCGTCTCCACGGTGATCTTCACGCTAGGAATTCGCAACGGGCGATCGCTGAGTAAGGACGGCAGCCACGCTGAGGAGCACGAGGATCGTGCCCACGGCGGTTCGCGCGCCCAACGGTTCGTGACCGAGGGTATGGCCTAGCAAGACCGCAACGACCGGGTTCACGTAAGCGTACGTGCCGACTCGGGTCGGCGAGATCCGGTGATTCAACCAGACATAGGCCGTGAAGGCGACGACGGAACCCATGATGATCAAATACGCGAGGGCGAGCCACGCAACTGGTCGAACGGAGGTTGGATGAAAGGTCGCGGTTTCCCTCAATCCCAGCGCCGCCAAGACGAGCATGATCCCCCCGAGAAGCATCTGCACACCTGAGCTCATCGCCTTGGACGAAGGAAGAGGAAGCTTCCGCATCAGCACGGTCGCCACCGACCAGACCGCCGCCCCGACGATGATGGCGAACGCTCCGGCACGGTCGATGAACCCCTCTCCGAAATTGAGTGATTGGTTGATGAGCACAAGGACTCCCGCTACGCCAACCAGCAAGCCGGCGGTTAGGCGGACCGAAAAGACGCTAGTCCTTAGGAGGCTCGCCTCGGCGATGGCTGTGAAAACTGGGATGGTGGTAACTAGCACTGCCGCCTGACTGGAGGGTACTCGCTGCTCTGCCCAGAACAGGAGACCATAAGAACAGAGGAAGATCGCGAATCCGAGAAGGGCGCAGCTGCTCCATTCGCGTGCGGTCGGGGTCGGCGCACCATGGATTGCTGACCAGACGTATAGGAGTAGACCGGCGAGGGTGAAGCGAATCCCCGCGCACAGAAGGGGCGGAATCTCGAAGACGCTGATCCGAATCGCGAGAAATGTGGAGCCCCAGATGATGTAAATGGCCGCAAAGGCTAGCATCTTCCGTAGACGGTCGCTGATCATTGGAGCGCTCAGTGGTTCGTGCACCAGGGTTGCCAAAGCAACACCTCGTTTGGTCTCCAGGACGAGGTGCCGTCGACCAATGGCCTCAGAGAAGCGATGAGATCATACTTCGCAGCGATGGTCTGAGATCTGCCCACAGTGTTGAGCGGCCCCTTCCATTTAGCCGTGACCTGCTGCTCCGTGGAACGATGTCCTTGGGAGTGTCCCATTAGGCACAAGACGAGTCATGCTGCCCTTGGCGGGGCTTACGTCACCGTCCTGTTCCGCCCTCGCCGTCGAAGACTGCGTCGGCGTACGCGGTGGCGTGCTCGAAGCACACATTCACGCACCGCTTGTGCGCACGGGTCCGATGGCGCACGCCCGCCGGAATGGTGAACAGGTCTCCCGGACCGAGATGCACAGTGCCAGCATCGATGTCTATGTCGAGCTGCCCGCGTAGGACCAGGAAGCACTCATCCGAGTGGGGGTGAAGGTGCCAGAGATACTCCCCGACCATCACCGCCAGTCGCACGCAATGATCGTTGACCCCCGTAATCACCCAGTTCTTGTAGTCCTGCATCACGGCGTCAGCTTCGTGGCCGAGATCAATCCTGGTGAGCTGTGGATAGGTTGATGGCTCCATGTTGCATTGCTCCTCGATTGCAACTTCATGCCGCATATATGACCCTCACGGCGTCGCCTCCGATGGTGTCCGCGCTAACGAGGAACAGTGGGGGCCGAGGACCGGCGAAGTATGGTTTGCCACCGCCGAAGACGAACGGACGGAAGTAGAGGTGGTATTCGTCAATCAACCCGAGTGCAGTGGCGCTGCCGGCCAGTGCAGGTCCAGAAATAGTGATCTCACCGTCGAACTTCGCCTTAAGCGCGCGCACGAAGACGCCGGCGTCCTCTCGGACCAGTGTGGCGTTCGGACCGACCGACTTGAGCGTACGCGACACAACCCATTTCGGCTTCGAGCGCCATACTGCCGCGAAGTCGCGCTCTTCGGCCCCCCAGTCGGGTTGGTCCTCATCCCAGTAGCTCATCACTTCGTACATGCGCCGGCCGCAGATGTGCCCGGCCCACCGGCGGACTTGGTCGTTCATATGGCGACTGAGCTGGTCCCCCGGTCGCATCACTTGCGGCACTCCACCGTCGATCCCCGCGACGTAGCCATCGAGCGATTGCATCATGCTGAAAACGAGCTTGCCCATAGTGTTGTGCCTCCGTGTAAGCAATGACGACACTGAGGCGAGTCAGGCCCCAGCCCTGCGATGCGTCCAGCCAGGCGGCACCTGGATTCGAGGAACGCTCGCGGTTCACGATTTGTCACGATTACTCGCTCGGGCGCCGGTCATCGCGGCTTCATGGAAAACAATGCGGCGCAAGAACTTCGTCAGGCTCGTATTGAAGGCCTTAGGCGCTTCCAGGTTCGGCATGTGACCGACGTCCGGAAGCCACGACAGGTCCGCGTTTCGAAGCAGCGACATCATGCAATCGACGTCATCGCGACTAGTAAAGGCATCCTCGCTTCCTACCACAACGAGGGCGGGACAGGTCGTGGTGGCGAGGACAGGCTCGTACGGGGGGCGTTCGGCGCGTCCCCGCAGCGCGGCGGCCGCACCGATGGGGCTCGTACTGACCATCATCGCCAACACCTTTGAGGCGACGTCCGGCAAGATCGCGATGCTCCGTGCGCCCAGCATCTTCGGGAGGACCTCTCGGGCGTAGTTACCCATGCCCTCTCGAAGGAGGCGCTCGGCCATGTCCTGGCGACGCCTACGTCCCTCCACAGTCTCCGCCTGCGGGAACGTTGCGGCCAGCAATAGGCCACGCACCCGCTGGGGGTAGCGTCTGCAGAACTCCATTGCAATTTGTCCCCCCATGGACAGTCCTCCGACGGCGACGGCTCCGATGCCCAACGCGTCCAGCAAGCCGCCGAGGTCCTCCGCCAGCACCTCGAGCGTTGAGACGCCAGGGACAACCGTTGTTTCGCCGTACCCCCGGAGATCGGGCACAATTGCCTGCCAGCCCGCGCCTTCGACAGCGGCCAGCTGCGGAGCCCACATCGACCGATTGAATGGATGCCCGTGGATGAGCAGCAGCACGTCCGGAGCGCGGCTCGTGGCTTCATAGGCGACGGTGATGCCGTTCACCGGAAGCGTGCTCACGTGTCGTGTCACGCTTGGCGTCCACGTCGTAGGCGCTCCCTCAGTCGCGCCTTCACGCTCGGCCACATGTCGTCGAAAATCGCAAAGTAGACCATGTCCCGTTTCCGCCCGTCGTCCGCGAGGAACTGGCGCGCGAATGTCCCCTCTTCCTGCGCTCCCAGCGCGAGGATCGCCGTGCGGGACTTCTGATTTAGGGTCTCGGTCTTGAGCACGACCTTCTGGATCCCTAGTTCCTCGAACGCGTGCGTCAGGAGCAGCAGCTTCGATTCGACGTTCACGCCCGTGCGCTGCACGGACGGCGGGTACCACGTCGCGCCGATTTCGAGCCGGCCATGCGGGAGGGCGATGTCGAAGAAGCGGGTGGACCCGATGACTACCTTCGTCGCCCGGTGCACCACGGCGAATGGCAGACTCGCGCCCCTGGCCTGTTCATTAAGGGCGAGCTCGACATATGCCCGCATGTCGGCGATCGACGTGATCGGCCGCGGCTGAAGGGTCCAGAGAGAGGGATGAAGCCCAACGGCCGCGAGGGAGTCCGTGTGCCCGAGGGTGAGGGGCTCGAGGGTCACCAGGTTGCCGTTTAGGGTGACTGGGCTCAACACCATCGTCAGTCTCCCCCAAGGTACGGCCGCGAGCTCGTCGGGCCGGCGAGGGTCCCTTCGGTGATCGGTCGCTCCTCCAGTAGCTGCTCGGCGTGGACGGTGTGAAAGGACAGCATGCCCCATGGGCTTTCACCCGCGTAGAGTCGATGCCAGGTGCTCGGGGGAATGGTCACCCACCGACCAGTGAGCAGGCCCACCTCGTGCGACTCGAGGGGGAAGGCCCGCCATCCCATACCGTCATGGAGTTCAAAGCGCCCCGATCCACAGAGTGACAATGAACGCTGGTGGCTATTGGGGTGGCGCTCGGCCCCAGTCGCCTCTCCGGGCCGGATCACAAATACCCAACAGGACTGAATCGCTGGCGGGATGGCGACAGCGGCGAGGGACTCGAGGGGCAGGGACTCCCAGGCCATCGGGCCGCGAGTAGCGGCCAACGACGCGAGGACGCGGTGCAGTGCGCCCCGAATCACGTTCCGGACGGACGCCGCGGACGTAACGGCGTCGAGGGCGGCGATGGTGGGGTCGTTCGTTAGCTCGTACACAGACTTCCCATGGGGTGGGCCCCGATCGATCCATTCTCTGGCGAGGGAGGTTCTGCCGGACCATTCCGGCGATGGGTCGGCTGCATATGAAGCACGGTAGGCCATTGGTCTTCGCACGGTGATTCCCCGGACCTGCACCATTCCCCCCCCCCGTCGCACGTGTTCGAACCCATGCGACTGGTCGAACACTCGTTCACTCGCTGGCCCCGACTCAAGCACCACTTTCGGTCATTCGACGGGTCCAATTTCCTCGGATGCTTGTCTCCGGCCAGTACGAAGTGGTACCATCAGATCGCCGTTGGGGAGAGTCCTGATGAGTCCATTGTGGAGGGGGCACGCATGACCCGCCGTGCTGCTGGCCAAGTGATCGGAATACGTCTCGACCCCAACGACGCGATTCCCCTGCATCGGCAGGTCTACGACCGCATTCGAGACGCAATTCTTGCGAGGCACCTCTTACCCGGCTCGCGGATGCCGGCGACTCGAACCCTCGCCAAAGACCTCGCGGTTTCTCGGAATACGATTCTCGCCGCGTTCAGTCAGTTGGCGGTGGAGGGATTTCTGCAGTGCCGTGTCGGTGCGGGGACGGTGGTGGCACGGGACCTTCCGACGAACCTGCCCCGAGGGGTGAAGCGGGACGCACCGGTTGGTGACGCGACGCGTCCTGCCGCTCCGCTGCCTCGGCGAGTCCTACCGCTCGACTGCCCCATCGGAACGGTTCGGACCCCTGCCGCCATGCCCCGGCCTTTCGACGACTGCATCGTCGAATGGTTCCCTCGGGACGTGTGGGCGCGCCTCTTGTCGCGTCATCTCCGGCGCGGACCCCGAGAGCTGATGGCGTCCAGCGATCCTGGCGGGTACTGGCCCCTTCGACAAGCGGTGACCCGGTACCTGCGAATGTCGCGAGGCGTCAACTGCGCCCCTGACCAAGTCCTGATTGTGAATGGATCCCAGCAAGGGCTGTACCTCTGTGTCGAGGTGTTGCTGGGGCAGGGGGACGCCGCGTGGATCGAGAACCCGGGGTATCTTGGCGCGCGAATGGCGCTGTTGCACCGACGCGCCCATCTGGTACCCGTACCCATCGATGCGGAAGGCCTGACGCTGGAAGGCCGACGGCGCCCGCGACCACGGCTGATTTATGTCACGCCATCGCACCAATATCCCCTTGGGGTCACCATGAGCCTTGGCCGACGCGCCGCGCTGCTGAAAGCCGCGCGGGACGCGCGGGCCTGGGTGATCGAAGACGACTGTGATGGGGAGTTCCACTACGCGGGTCGGCCCGTGCCCGCGCTGCAGGGACTGGACGGGGACGGGCGCGTGATCTACATCGGCACCTTCAGCAAGGTGCTGTTCCCCGGACTCCGGCTCGGGTACATCGTTGTTCCGCAAGCTCTCATCGGCACGTTTGTCGCGCACCGAGACACAATCGATCGGCACCCCCCTTTCCTCGAGCAAGCAGCGCTGACGGACTTCATTACGGAAGGGCATTTCGAACGCCACATCCGCCGGATGCGCGGGCTATACGCGGAACGTCTGTCGACCCTGACCCAAGCCGTGGAGGAGAATCTGCGGGGTGTCCTCGATCTCCAGCGTACGACGTCCGGGATGCAGGTGGTCGGGTGGCTCTCGCCACCGTGGACGAGCGAACAGCCGGTAGTTGAGCAAGCGGCGGCCGCCGGGATCGCCGTCCGGGCTCTTTCGCGGTACTTCCTGCCACCAGGTGGGAAGCCCGGACTGGTGCTCAGCTACGGTGGACTCACCCCCGAAGTGATTCGCGCCGGCGTGAATCGGTTGGCGCAAGTGCTGCTCGGGAGGGGCGAATGACGTCGTAGGGTATCGGCAATACCGGGTATAGTGGTGCTACCTCGTCCCCCAAAGTGTCACTACTGCAGCACGAAGTTGATTGTTAAATGCTTCGCTGTGCTTTGGCGAACGCTGTTGATCGGCGCCGCGCTCTCCGGCGCCCGGACCACGATGCTTAGGGCCCAGCTGGGGACGGGTGGCACCGCGCTATTTGCGGTCGCGCACGTCGACTCTCGCGCGGGGGCCTCGATGATGGTCGCCTACACCCACGAGATCACGGGGCTCCTCGAGTGGAAGGCCAATCTTCAAACGGGCTATCAAGAAGGAGACGGCGCCCTCGGGTATCGATGGAGCGCTCACGGACAGACCCTCGTCGCTGGTATGATGGTGGCGCGGGATGCCGAGTGGGTGTGGGGCCTCGCTTTTTGGCCCTCAGTTTCGATTCCGCCCTTCACGGCGGGGGGTCAGATCCTGGTGCTTCTTCCCCTGCGGGCCAGTAGTCTCCCTCGATACTATACGGATCCCGTTCGCGGCTTCCTGCGCCTGATGTCGTGTTGCCAAGCTGGAGTCTATTACCGACGTGATCAAGCTGGTAGGACGTCATCCAGCCAAGCCCTTGGGCCCTCTTTTCAGTTCGTGCGTCGGGGCTGGAGGCTTGTGGTGGATGCGCCCGTCGTGCCGTCCTCGGGACGCGCAGTGCGAACGACCGTGGCCACGTCGTGGTAGCCATGGTCACAACATCTTCCGCGATGATAGGACCGTGGGAGGCGTGCTGCGTGTTCGAACAGATCCAGCGGCTCTTCCAACATTTGGTTTGGGCAGACGAACAGACACTCATCGCGTGGCAGGAATCCGACGGGCGGCCGCCCAAAGCCCTTGAGCTCTATTCCCAGACCCTCGGCGCTGAGCATGTTTGGCTGTCACGGATCAAGAGTACGGTGGCCGAGGTGAGAGTCTGGCCGACGCTGACCCTTGGGCAATGCGCAGCCCTCGCTGAAGAGAACCATGCAGAATTCCGGCGGCGGCTGGCGCCCCTTGAATCACTCGAGGACTCGCGAGAGATCCAGTACCCCAACAGCGCGGGAGCCACGTTCCAGTCGCGGATCGATGATGTCCTGCTGCACGTGGTGATGCACGGCTCCTTTCATCGAGGCCAGGTGGCGCTCTTGATAACATGAGGCTGGGTTCGTACCTCGTCCGACCGACTACATCGGGTTCGTTCGGGGCGCCCCAGCAGCGAAGAGGCGGTTGCCAGAATGACGCGAGGTCGTTTCGCGGACATCGTCGGCGAGTGGCTCCCCTGTTCAAGCACTACTGCCACGGCGCTATCCGCCGACCAACCTACAGATCTCTGAGAACTCGCACGCCATCCAGGGCCTTGCCAGGTCCTTCCGCATGGCGAGGAGGGGCGTTCCGAACAGGTCACGTGGAGCATCCTGGACTTGTACAAAGCCGAACCGCCCATATAACCGAATGGCGTGGTGCAAGAACGGGGTAGTCGTAAGGAGAAGCTCGCGACAACGGTGCCGGATCGCGTATCCCTCGACGGCGGTTAGAAGGTCTACTCCGATTCCTTGTCCACGCGCCGCCGGGCGCACACCAACGCTGCAGATGGTTAGCGCTCTCCCGTTTTTTATGGCGGCTGCGGTACCGACGAGCCCCTTCACCTCAGCCACCCAGATCGCCCCCTCTCGAAGTCGCGCGAGTACTCTATCCGGACCAGGGGTTGTCGCCGCGAACGCGTTCTGCGTGTAGAGTGGCTCATATTCCTTGAACGCGTCGCGCAAGATATCGACGATCTCCCGCGCGTCATCCGAATTCGCACGCCGTACGACCGCCGACCGCGCCGCCATGTCCAGCTCCTGGGGTCACCTTCGATGACACACTCTCGAACGCGTCGAGGCCAGACAAGATCCACTTTCCACGGTCGTCCGGTTCCATCGCGGAGTACTCCATAATCCCGCGTTCGCCAGGCAAGTCGGGTGTGAATGGACCCATATCGTGTCCATGAATGGCACTGACGACCGGATACTCATCATTCGTACCCTCCGTGGCATGATCACCGTCAACCGTCAGTAGGTGTCTTGTCTCCTTGTCCCGTTGATTACGACCGGTACGCCGAAGGCTATGGGCGCCGATACGAGCTCGAATCCTTCGATGGGCTCACGGCTGCGCTCCTCGCCATGACGACCGGAGCGGCACGAATCCTCGAGGTGGGCTGCGGCACCGGTCACTGGCTTCGGGCGCTCGCGGGCCAGGGTGCCGTCGTTGTCGGCCTGGACCCCTCACGCGCGATGATGCGACAAGTCCATCGACCCTCGTCGCCACTACTAACACTTGGGCGTGCCGAGCGACTGCCATTCGCCACCAAGGCGTTCGACCGCGTCTTGGCCATCTACGCTCTGCATCATTTCAGTAGTCGCCCGGCGTTCTTCGGGGAAGCCCATCGGGCGCTCACACCCGGTGGGAGGATTGCGACAGTCGGTCTGGATCCCCTTCAGGGCCGCGATCGCTGGTGGATCTATGAGTACTTCCCGGAGGCCGATGCCCTCGATCGCAGTCGCTGTCCGAGTTCCGCGGCGATTCGTGAGGAGCTGGCGGTCGCGGGCTTCGGTCGCTTGGAGACTCGGACAGTCCAAAACATTCGTGCGGAAACAGACGCCACCACGGCGCAACGGACGGGGCTCCTCGAGAGGAGTTTCACATCACAACTCGCCGCACTGTCGGACCGCGCCTATCGGGAGGGGTGTGAGCGGGTTTGGAGTGCTGCTGAGGACGCAGCGTCGCGGGGCACGCAACTGATGCTGACGACCGACCTCCGCCTCTATATGACGACCGGGGTCAAGGGCTGACAGGCATTTCCTCACGCTGCGTCCCCGAGGTCTTTGGGGCGTGACGTGTCACCGCGACGCGTCCTTTGAATGGGAGAGTCCGTCGCGCGGAGAATTTGCGTATGCTGTGATCTAGGGCGATTCTAGTGCGACTTGGGAGGTCAACCCGTGCAGTCTTCTTTAAGTAGATAGGCCGTGACGAATGGACATTACCGCCGTCCCGTTCATGACCACTAATTGGTCGAGCGTTCCCGAGGTTGCGCATGAGGGGGAATCCGGCGCGGCCTTTTCGCGCACACTGGAGGTGGGCAACATTCGCGTCCGTATGGTGCGCTACACGCCGGGGTATGTCGCGAATCACTGGTGCGATCGCGGGCACGTTCTTCTCGTGCTCTCGGGGGCATTGGAAACGGAGCTTCGGGACGGCCCGCGGCACCAGCTCGGGTCTGGCATGAGCTACCAGGTCGCGTCGCGTGTGGCGCCGCATCGATCGCGGACCGCCACCGGGGCAACGCTGTTCATCGTCGACTGATGGCGCAGGCTCACTGATGGCCCTCCCTGCCGTACGGGGCGCCGCCTGGGGACCGCTGCTCGTTCGCGCAGCGCGCAGGCTTCGTCGTGCGCCGGCGGTCGCCTTGGCCGCAATCCTCACCATCGCGATCGGCGTTGGGGTCACGACGGCGGTGTTCAGCTTGGTGGACGGTGTCCTGCTCAGGCCACTCGGTTTCCCCCATGCCGAGCGGCTGGTAGCCCTCACACACACGCTCGTTGTGCACGGGGGACTCACGGTTCCCCAATCTGATGCCACGTACCTGTATTACCGTCAAGCGAACCACGTCTTCACAAACGTTGGCGCCTACCGCACGCTCTCGGTCAACTTGGGGACCCTCGGTGCGACGTCCGAGCGGGCGGAGCGCGTCGAGGGTACGCGCGCGAGCGCGGGCTTATTCGACGTGTTGGGGGTCCCTCCCCAGATCGGCCGCCCATTTCGTGACGCCGAGGATCTGCCCAACAGCCCACCGGTCGTCCTCCTCAGCGACTGGCTGTGGAGAACACGCTTCGGGGGCTCTCCCTCAGCGATCGGCCAAGTAACACCTGTCGATGGCGTCCCGCATCTGATCATCGGCGTGATGCCAGCACAATTTGCGTTCCCGGATGCGAGCACGGCGGTGTGGCTGCCGATCGGTATCGACCCGACGAAGACGGCCACCGCGGCGTTCATATTCTCCGCCGTCGCACGCCTGCGTCCGGGCGTCACCGCGGGGGCAGCATTGTCTGATCTTAGGGCGCTCTTGCCCCAGGTGCCGGTGGCGTTCCCTGGTCGTCTTACGGTCGAAGCGACCTCCGCTACGCACATGGCTCCCGTCGTGCGCCCCCTTCGGGACGCCCTCATAGGTGACGTCGGACGCGCCCTGTGGATTGCGCTCGGTTCGGCCGGATTCGTCCTCCTTGTTGCCTGCGCGAATGTCACGAACCTCTTCCTGGTACGCGGAGAAGCCCGGCGCCACGATCTGCAAGTGCGGCGAGCCCTCGGGGCCGAGCGAGGCGCTATTGTCGCGGATTTCTTGGCCGAGGGGCTTTTGATTGCCGGACTTGGTGGAGCTGCCGGGGTGGTCCTGGCAGGACTCGCTCTCCGGGTGTTGGGGTCGCTTGGCGACGGCCTCGCGATTCCCCGGCTCGGTGAAGTCGGTCTCCACCCTCAAGTGCTCTTGGTGGTCGCGGGGTTAATCCTCTTCACCGCGGTCGTGACGAGCGCCGTGCCGGCGTTGCGGTCGGCGGATGGGAGCCTGGGGGACGCGCTGCGGCAAGCGGGTCGGGCGACCACGGGGACATCGCGAAAGCACCATGTGCTCCGAGCGTTCGGGGTGGTCCAGATCGCGCTCGCGCTGGTCCTCGTCACGGGCGCGGGACTCATGGTCCGAAGCTTCCAGCGGCTCCGCTCGGTTCCCCTGGGCTTCGAGCCGATCGGCGTGTACTCCTTCCGACTCGACCTGCCGATGCAGTCGTACCCGACGGCTTCCAGTTCCGTGACGCTCGTGAATCAGGGGCTCTCCGAGCTGGCAGCGCTTCCCGGTGCCGTGGCTGCGGGCGCTGCGTCGACCTTGCCTCTCGAGGTGGAGGGGCACGAAGACACGGCGGTCTTTATTCCCGGTCGCCCACTCGGCCCCGGCGTCATCCCGGTGATTCACCCGATCGTCCTCGCCACGCCAGGGTATTTCGCGGCCCTCCGCATCCGGTTCCTCGACGGGCATGGGTTTGACGAGCCGGACCCCAGGCAGGCACCCTTGCAGGTCGTGATCGGCCGCTCTGTCGCTCGGCGCTACTGGGGGGACTCGGTCGCCGTCGGTCGGCAGCTGCAATTCGCCCCCAACGGACCACGCTTCACGGTCGTCGGCGTGACCGTTGATACCCGAGATACACGCCTCGACGCTCCGCCTGACGAAACCTTGTACCTGCCGTTCGTGATTGCGCCCGGACCCGCGGCGGCAGATAGCGGTGCCAGTACTGCCCGGTGGGCGCCGCGCAACGTGGCATTTGTCGTTCGGACAGCCGGACCGGTGGAGCGCGTCAAAGGGGCCGTGCAGCGCATGGTCAGCGCGTTGGCGCCTGGCGTTCCCGTCTACGACGATCGAGCCATGACGAGCGTGATCAACCAATCGACCGCTCGGACATCCTTCATACTCTGGCTCCTGGAAGTCGCCTCGATGGCCGCCCTCGCGATCGGGGCCGTCGGCCTGTACGGCATCACGTCATACCTGGTGAGCTTGCGGACTCGAGAACTCGCCCTGCGCGGGGCGCTCGGTGCGCAGCCCGCAACGCTCCTGGCGCTCGTGATGGGGCAGTCGCTCCGTGTGGCCGCAATGGGCATCGTGTTGGGATTGGTAGGAGTCCTGCTGTTGACCAGGTTTCTCGCAGCGCTCTTGTACGACATCCGCCCCACCGATCCCATTGCGCTCACCGCGGCGGTACTGCTGCTGGGCGGTGTCGCATTGGCAGCGAGCTGGATTCCCGCGCGGCGGGCTTCTCGCACAGACCCGGCGACAGCCCTTCAAGCCGACTTATGAGCGTTCGATCTCCGTCCGAGAAGACTCAGTGGGCGGACTAACAACGACTCACGTCGCCGTGCTTGAATCAACCATCGCTAGCTCTTGTGAGGCCGTCGCGTGGTTCACGCCCGCGGAAAACGTTGCCTTATGCGGAGTCGCGCGCCTCCCATCATCGCAGCGCGATAACGCTATCCGTCACTTAGGGGTGACTTGGACGGTTTTCTGAATCGAGCCGAGCGTGGTGGAGTCGTTCGATTGCCGGAGGTATCCCACCACCTTGATCGTGTCGACTCCCGGCGCGCCGAGCGAAATGTCGATCGAGCGCAGGCTCGTGGTGATGTATGTCGGACACATGGAGTTTGAGTCCTGCCGTGTGATATCCACGTTATACGGAGTGAGTGTGACGTTCTCCCCTGACGCCGATGTCTGTTCGCCGATCACATCGGGTTGATCGCACCCTTTCGTCAGGGTCCGGAACGACACGGTGAATGTGTCCCCCGCGCGCACGGTATCGGTCGCTGACACCGATGGGGCGCCGAATGAGAGGCTGACTAGCGTGCTGATGTGGTCACGCCCCGACTGGTCTCGACCAGTCGTTCCAGTCGGGAGCGGGGGCGTGCGGCTGCATCCGAGAACGAGGGCGGCGGCGAGTACTCCGGCAAACGGCAAGCAACGCATGAAATTCTCCTGGTTACTCGGTAATACCCAGGTCGGGATTCGCAGGTCACATGGCCCTGTTCACAATCCGAAAATGGCACTGCTCAACTCGGATGGTGCGTCGCAACATCGGTTGCAATGCTTGGGCACGCGGAAGAACGAGTCGGGACCGACGACGGAGCACTTTCGGCCTCGACGCAGAACGTCGGGTGAGGCTGCAAGGATGGATCAGGAGCTCAATGTCAAGCTTGCTATATACCAGCACTTCGCAGAGCTAGGGACCAGTCCATCGCCTACCCAGGTTGCGTCACGGGCGGGCGTGGGGGTGCAGGACGTGCTGGAGATCTTTCCGCATCTCAGATCGAAGCGGGTTCTGCTCCTGGAGGGGGACGGCGAGTCCATCCGGATGGCGCCGCCCTTTTCCGGAGTCCCCACGCAGCACCGGGTGGCCTCGGGCGGCGTCACCTACTACGCCAACTGTGCCTGGGACGCATTGGGTATTCCCGCCGCACTCCGACGTCCGGGAGTGGTGCACTCGCGGTGCGAAGCGTCACTCGAGCCTCTGGAGTTGGAGGTATCCGATCAGGCGCCTCCAACCTCAGATTGGCGATTCCATTGCGCGGTCCCGGCGGTAAAGTGGTGGAAGGACATTGTCTTTACGTGAAGCGTGATGCTCTTCTTTCGGTCGGAAGAGCGCGTTCGCGAGTGGTGCGTGGAGAAGGGGTACCCCGTCCGGCCGATTGTGCAGTTGACCCAGCTTTGGGGCTTGGCGCGGGCCTGGTACTCGACCCGCCTCGACCCTGATTCCCGTCGCCCTCAGCCCAACGAGATGCGCCGGATCTTTGGGGGGCTGGGGTTGACCGGGGACTCGTTCGCAACGCGCGCAGCGGCTTCTTCTCCGAAGCTGACATTGCGGCTTTGCTGATCGAGCTACCGGCATACATCCGGCCCGTTGCGAACTTCGGACGGTTGACCGGCTGGCGGAAGGACGAAGTTGTCGGTCTGACGTGGGAGCACATAAGTTGGGAGGCCGAGACTATCCGGCTCTACGGCGACGAGACGAAGGGCAAGGTTGGCCGCGTGTTCCCATTTGGTCTTGCCCCCGCGTTGCGCGAGCTGCTGCGTGAGCGGTGGATGCAGCGGAGCGGGCCGCTCGTCTTCCACGAACACGGCCGCCCAATTAAGACTTTCTACAAGGCGTGGAAGTCGGCGTGCAAGCGGGCCGGGCTTCAGGGTCGGTTGCTCCACGATCTGCGGCGAACGGCAGCACGCGAGATGCGCAAAGCCGGCCCTCACCGAAGGCGAGATCATGAAGCTCTGTGGCTGGAAGACACGGTCGATGTTTGATCGCTACAACATCATCGACGAACATGATCTGGCGGCTGCGGTCGCAAAGCGGTTCGCCGAGCCGTCAAGAAACTCAGGTGTCATGGGTAAACAAAGGGTAAACAATCAGGCAAGCGGCAAAGCTAAGTTCTTGTCGGGCAGGTAAACTCGGTTGGAAGACTTGCGGACTTTTAATCCGTAGGTCCTGGGTTCGATCCCCAGCCGGCACATTCCTTCCTTCAGGGCTTTCGTTTTTTCGGGCCCAGCCTCCTTCACGGTTACATCTTGGCGCGCGCGATCTGACGGATCGCCGTCAGCAATCCTGGTTGGTTCAGGATGCCTGCGTGACTGGCTGTGGGGAACTCGAGGAGACGCGCCGAGGCCCAGTGCGCTGCCAGAGCATGCGAATACGCGTTCAGTGAGTCGCCAGCCGCGGCAATGAGCACCGGCATTCGCGCCGGGCGATTCAGACCGACCACCAGCGAACCGAGTGAGGGGATCACCGCTTCCAAGGACGCAAGGTCGTTGGAGGCCATGAGTTGCCGGTCTAATGTCACTGCTGAAGCCGAATCGAGGCGTGGGAAGAGCCACCGTAACAACGCGGTCATCCCCCGCCCGGCTTGCAGTTCCGCTTCCCAGGGCGCCATCGCATGGAATGCGGTAACAGAGTCGGGCCAGAACGGACCGGCGATCAACGTGGCACTCGCGACGCGCCCGGGATACCGCTCGGCCAGGTTGGCGGCAATCAGGGCGCCCATGGAGTGGCCGATCACGTGTGCTCGCTGAATGTGCAGGTGGTCGAGCAGGTGAATGACATCATCGGCCATGGCCCGCCCATAGTCGTGCGGGCGGGCGAACTTGGTGCTCTGCCCGAAGCCGCGCACATCGAAGGCAATGACGTGGTGGTCAACTGCGAGTGAATCGCCGAGACTGGCGAGAACCTCAAGGCTTGCGCCAAGCCCATGGATAAGAAGAACGGGTTCGCCGAGCCCTGCCTCGCGGTAGCGAAGCCGTACGTCGCGAAGCTGCGCGAACTGGTCGGGCGCCGACGTGATGGTGGAGGGGGTAGCCCGGGAGAGGTTCTTCGGAGCGATGGGTGGTGATGTCTGGCGGGCCGCGACCGCGGCCGGGATGAGGAGCGACCAAGCGAGCCACACACGCATCGAACGCAGTCCGATTGGAGTTACTAGTGAGTGGCGTTCAATGGGCGAATGGTTGGAACGCGATCTGAGTCCCAGGCTCAGGTCAGCCCGGTATGCTGGGGCCTCACCGATGGGGCTCCCGTCCGCCCGTGCAGCTCCCGTAGGCGCGACCACAACCACAGTGCGATGGTGACGTTCGCCGCGGCATAGGCGAATTGGGTGCGGGAAACCCCGGTGCCGTAGGGGAACCAGATGCCCGGAATTCCGACGGTACTGAGTTCCGAGGCGAAGAGTCCCGTACCGACAAGCAGGGCGGTCAGGGCGATGAGCGCCCACTGCGACCCCCGTTCCCGCACCAACCACGTGATGGGCACGACGTACGCCAACGCCAGCACCAGGCGCGCGATCTCGATCGTGGCGTTGAGGATATGCGTCGCGGGTACGGAACCACCCAGGATCGCCCCGTTTGCAAGCACCCGCCCGACCATCTGCATGCCTGTTGCAGCCACGATCGGCTTCCAAAGCCAGTGAGGCCGGCGGCCCGCGACCGACCACCACGCCAGGCACCACGCACCGATCATGACGGGAATGACGCCAGCGTTCTCGAGCAGGTCGAACTGTCGCAGGCTGATCCAGGCCGTCCAGGCTGTCACCGCAAGCAGCGCCCGCATCACTGCGGTGGCGAGGAGGCCGGCGGCGATCCAGGAGTATGCTGGGCGCGCGTCGAGCTGCCGGAGTCCCAGGACGCCGAAGGCCAGCGCGACGAATACAGCCGCCTGGAGCATCTCCAGGAAATATCCCCGGATCAGTTCCATCCACTCGACCCGGACCCGGGCGGTCATGGCGGGGACCGTGCCGAGCGCGGGCGCAATGTGTACGCCACCGCCATCGGGCGCTGCCAGCGCGTCTTCCGGCGCCATCCAGACCCGCAGTGCAATCACCGCCACTGATGTTGGCGGCATCGTCCGGAGCAGGGGTGTGGTGCTGAACGCGGAGGGGACGGGGTCGCGAAAATTGCCGACCCCGCCCAGCAGCTGGCCATTCACGAAGAGCTGGTACGCGTCCTCGACGTAGGGAGGCCCCGCGATCGCCAGAGAATCGGCTCCGCCCGAAATCCGGACCCGTATCCGATACCATGCGAACCCCGAGTAACCGGGGTGGCCGCGCGTACCCCAGCCGGGAACGAATCCCGACAGGCCGACGTCGCCATCGTGCGCGCCCGGCGGCGCCGCGAGGCTGATGGTTTCCCAACCCTGGTCGTCATAGGTCGGGGATCCCCAGGTCGGATCGTCCCCCACTTTGAATCGCCAAGGCCCAGCCAGCGTCAGCTCCGCCTTCCCAACCTGGAAGGAAAGGCCGCTGTCGGCGGGGGGGCGGGCTGGGTTCGCGGGGTGCTGCGCCACCAGCAGAACGATGAGCGTGAGCATCAGGAGGATCCCACGCTACAAGTAGTCCGGGACTTCCCTCACGGAAGGACGAACACGGTGAAGGACGCCGTGTCCAGGAGATTGGCTGTGATGGGAGGGAACGGCCTGCCCACGAGTCGAATAGTGTCGATGCCAGGAGTGGCGAGTGTAACCTGGACGGACCGAACTCCTTCTTGCAGCAACTCGCAAGGGCCGGCGTAGCCGGGCGGGAGGACCCACGCCTCCATTGGTACGATGGTCGTCAGCCGTACCTTCGTGAGCCCAAGTTCTGTCAGGACGGGATTGGGTGTGATCGAATCACCATCTGGCTGCCAGCAGATGGAAGAGTTGTACACGGTGGTGAACGTCACGGTGAACGGGACCCCTTTTCGCACGGTGTCGGGCGCGCTGGGTGCCGGCACCGTATCCAAGGGCCCTGTAAGGAAGACAACGCTGGGCCGTCGAATGTCCGGGGGCAGGTCTGGCGAGCAATCGGCAAGCACCACGGCAGCGGCGATGAAGAGCACCCAGGAGCCACGAGTCATGGGAAGAAGTACCCCTGACAAGGCAACGGTTGCCTACCCTCGACGGCGCAAACGCGCGTTTGGTCGACGCCTCGACGCCGCTTAGCGATCCCCAGCCTGCACCTTCCTTCCTTCCTTCCTTAGATCAGGGCGCCTCAGGGTAGGGAACGACACGCCACCTCGGCGCGACGAACGCGCGCGGTTCCACCGGCGCCGGTTGCGACAGGCACTGCAGGAGCGAGCTCGTTCCCTCGACGGACGCCGCCGCCCGCCACACCCACCCCGAATCCGGCAGTGAATCCCAGCGCGCTCCCGAGAACCAGAATCGGACGCTGTCTGCCTCCACCGCGAGCGACGACCGGTACACCACGTCCCTGAACTGTGGAATCACTCCGGTGGTGATCACTGGTGAGGGGAAGGGCGACCACGTCAGTCCGTCGGCACTGGTCGCGAGCCGCACCGACGTCGGCATGCAGCCCTCCACGTACAGGGCCCACCACTCCTGACGGCTGGCAATCCACTGTACATCGAGGTGCCACGGATGGCCGGCGATCTTCGCCGTGTCGGGCTTGGACCAGTGGAGGCCGTCGGTCGACGTCCGCCGCTGTAGAAACGATTCTGCCGCCTGAACACACCCCCCGGATCCGCCATTCACGGACCAGAGGTACCAGTCCCCGCGGTCCCGCCGGACCACCGCCGGCGAGATCATCCCGTGATTCGGCGCCGAATCGATATCCACCGGCGCGGTCCAATTCACGCCGTTCGACGACCGGATGATCTGGAGCACGTTCCAGATGGGCGTGACCAGGCGGACGTACATCCAGAGCTGGTTGGAGTCCGGCTCGAAGACGATGTCCGGATCGGTATACGTCATGGCGGTCGGTGGCTGGAGGACCGGATTGGGCTCGCCCGCGGGCAGGTGCCAGCGGGTCGAGACCGAGTCCTGCTGGAATAAGGAAGGCCACTCGCGGGTCGCATCGGCCTGGGGATACGTCGTGATCGCGAGATACCGGGTCCCACCGGTCCAGGAGGCGGGCAGACGGATGTAGTCGGGATGAACCACCCGGCCGGTCCCGTCAGCGGTGGGGATGGTGAGCAGACGCAACGTCGCCCCCACGGACGTGTCCGGGGGAAGCAAGGGCGAGGCCGGCACCGGGGCGGCCGTTTCCCGGCAGGCCTCGAGAACGATGAACAGCAGGCCGACGGCCAGCGTGCGGTTCATGTGGGTGCTTGCAGTCGAATCTTCACCTTTCGTCCGTGTTGTCAAAGAACCGGATTGCTGCCTTGTGAAACCCCCGCCCGTTGTCGAACTTTGTGCCCGTATGCCAACCACCATCTGGATCAACGGAGAATACAAGACCCGGGACGACGCATCCGTCTCGGTCTTCGACCACGGCCTCCTGTATGGGGACGGCGTCTTCGAGGGAATCCGGGCCTACGGCGGGCGAATTTTCCGGCTGGGCGAGCACATCGACCGGCTCTATGCCTCGGCCAAGTCCATCTGGCTCGAGCCCGGCATGTCCCCGGCCGACATGCGGAAAATGGTCGAGGAAGCCCAGCACAAGAGCGGCATCAAAGACAGCTACATCCGGCTGGTGATTACGCGGGGCACGGGGGACCTGGGGATGGACCCCCGGAAGTGCGAAAAACCCACCGTCTTCTGCATCGTTGACACCATCGCCCTGTGGTCCAGAGAGCGCTACGAGCGCGGCCTGACCTGCATCACCGCGGCGACCCCCATCAGCCACAAAGAGAACCTCTCGCCGCGCGTGAAGTCGCTCAACTACCTCTCGCACATCCTCGCGAAGATCGAAGGCATCGCCGCGAACGTGGACGAAGTCATCATGCTCGACAGCTCCGGCTACGTCGCCGAGGCGAGCGGAATGAATCTGTTCTGCGCCCGGCGCGGAGTGGTGAAGACGCCGCCCCCGTACTCCGGGATCCTCAGAGGGGTCACCCGGGACGCGATGATCGAGATGGCCCGCGACGCGAACTACGAAGTGGTCGAGGAACCCCTCAACCGCTACGACCTCTACTCGGCCGACGAAGTCTTCCTGACCGGCACCGCCGCCGAAATCGTCGCCGTCACCAAACTGGACGGCCGGGTCATCGGGAACGGACAGTCGGGCGCCGTCGTCGCCGACCTGGGCCGACGATTCCGGGCACTGGTGACTCGAGGGGACTGACCCCGGATGACCGTCGGAGCTCTCAGGGGCCCCTCGCCGGGGCCCCTTTTTCATGCCCAAAGGTCAGGTTATGGCTTCCATAAGCATCTCAACTATTGACAGGACTTGACGTTATGCGAATATTGCGCGCCTTGCTTTCTGGTCACCCCCGGGAGGTGAGCCTTGGCCTGGCGCGTAATTGCCCATGGTAACGAGGTTTGGCACGTGGATGCCCTGGCTGAGCGTAGGGCCCACACAGAGGCTTGGCAGCTGGTCCTGACCTTCCGGGCTGCCTCCGAGCGGCTCCGGACGGCGTCGTTTTTGGCGCCATTTCCCCTGGAAGCGACATCCAAATCGTCGCTGTTCATCCAGGCGGAACGTATCAGGGACCGGGAGTTGACCCGGCTTCTCGAGGAGCGGCTCGCATGAACGCCGTCGACCTGCATGAGCTGCGGCGGGCGGCGGCGGCGGTGGCCCGCCTTCGGGGAGAGACAGTCAGGGACGTGACGGCACGATCGGACTTACGCCAGCTGAAGGTCGAGCTGGAGTCGGGATTGATACTGGTGGTATCGGCAGAGCGGGACGAACAGAACCGGCCCCACCTCGAGGTGGATGTGGTGGAGGCCCCGCAGGCGGCCAGTTCGCGGCACCAGATCGAAGTACGGTTCGACTGATGACCGATCAAGGCCCCAACGGCGGCGCGCCGCCCGCGACAACGGAACGGCTGCGGTTCCAGGATTTCACGTTCCAGCGGCTCCCCAACGGGCGCTGCCGGGCCAAGGTCCAGCTGGGACGCTCCGGTGCGGCCGCATTCTCGGGGCAGGCGGATGGGGTGACCTCCCCGGCCGGTGAGCTGCGGTGCTCCGCGGAAGCCGCGGTGAACGCGCTCGACGACGCGGTACAAGCGGAGATCGAGTTCGAGCTCCTGGGTGTGAAGGCGGTCCGGGCGTTCGACGCGACGGTGGTGATCGTGTCTCTCTCGGCACGTGAAGAGTCAAAAGCGACACGGCTCGTGGGGACCTACCTCACGGAAACGGACCCGCCGCGTGGCGCGGCGCTTGCAGTACTGAATGCGACGAACCGTATTCTGGGCAACCATTTTTCGACGAGATGACGGTGACGCGAGTGGGCAGGTCCTCCGGGTGGTTCCTGGCTTCCGCACTGACGGCCGTGATGGCCGCCTGCGGGGGACGGGCCACGCCCGTCGCCACCACGCCGTCTCCGGTCACCGCACCTGCCGGCGTGACTTCGACGGCCGCGACCGCGATCGACACCACCAGGGGCAAGCCTCTCGCGGGCGCTGACTCGGTTGCCACCGCTCAGGCGGCTGTCGACCGGGACGAAGCGGCCGATCAGCGGGTGCTCGATACCCTGCAGCAGGGGCTCCCGGACTCGTCTCGCCGCCTGGCCGTCGCGACCTCGAGCATTCCCCGCGAAGACGTGCGGCACGAAGCCGAGCGCCTGTTCGGTCCCGACAAGCCCACCGCGCCGAGCGCGGGGCCCAAGGGTGGGGATGCGACCTTCGACATCGACGTCTCGAGCTTCTCCGGCAACACCAGGGTCCTGCAGTACCTCGATTTCTTCCAGACGGACGCACGGGATCGCTTCGAGATCTGGCTTTCCCGTCTGGGCCGCTACGAGGGGATGATCCGCGAGCGGCTGCGGGCCAAGGGTCTGCCCGAGGACCTGGTCTACCTGACCGTGATCGAGAGCGGCCTGTCGAACACCGCGGTCAGCCGGACGCGGGCCGTGGGGATGTGGCAGTTCATGGCCGGAACGGCACGCAACTACGGTCTGACGGTGGACCCGTGGATGGACGAACGGCGCGACCCCTTCAAGGCCACGGACGCTGCCGCCAACTACCTGTCTGATCTGATGCAGCGGCTTGGCAGCGTGTATCTCGCGGCCGCGGCCTATGACGCCGGAGCGGGGAAGATCGAGCGCAGTGTCGCGCGCCTGCCGGGCGAGGTGGATTCGCTCACCGACCAGACGTTCTTCGACATCGCGAGCCGGAAGGGGTACCTCCGGCGCGAAACGCGCGACTATGTGCCGAAGCTCATCGCGGCGTCCCTGATCGCCAAGCAGCCGACCCGGTACGGGTTCATCGGCATTCAGCCGATGCCTCCGCTGGTGTTCGACGAAATCACGGTGCCCGACGCGACCGGTCTCGACGTCATCGCGCGGCTGGCCGATACCACGGTCGCCGCGGTGCTCGAGCTCAATCCCCAGTTTATCCGCGGAATCACGCCGCCGGGACGCGAAGTGACCGTGCGGGTGCCGCGCGGCCGGGGCCAGGCGGTGGCGCTCCGGTACGACTCTCTGCCGGCCAGCGAGCGGGTCACGTTCGTCGACCATTACGTCACCCGCGGCCAGACGGTCTCGGGAATCGCGCAGCGGTATCACGTCACGGTGGCGATGATCACCGCCGCCAACCCGCACATGAGGCTGTCGTCGCTCCACATTGGCCAGCGGGTCATCATCCCGATGAGTGGCCGGGTCGTTCCGGCGTCGGCGTGGAGCGTGCCGCCCGAGCACCGGTCCCGTACCCGGGCACCCCTGCAGAAGGGTTCGCACCGCGTGACCAAGGGGGAGACGGTCACCTCGATTGCCCGGCACTACGGCGTGCCGCTCGCGTCACTGCTCGACTACAACGACCTTGAAGTGCACACGAAACTGAAGGTCGGCCAGGTCATCCGGATCCCTCCCAAGCAGTTCCGCTAGAAAAAGAAAAGGGGGCTCGTGAGAGCCCCCTTCGTGTTTCTACCAGCCAGTTCTTACTTCCCGTGCTTCGGTGCTTTGTATCCCCCCGCCACGGCGTGGGCGTACGCCGACTTCGGCTCCACCCCCGTGGCCAGGATGTCCAGGAGCTTGCCCGGGCCCGAGTTGTAGGCGACCAGGGCGTGATTGAGGGTGCCGTACCGGGCCATCAGATCGTGCAGATACCGGAAGCCGAGACGCAGGTTGGTCGCCGGCTCGTACAGCTGCTCGACGGACAACCCGGGCTCGTAGAGACGCGCGGTGCTCGGAAGCACCTGCGTCAGGCCGATCGCGCCCGCGTAGCTCTTGGCCCGCGGATCGAAACCGGACTCCACCCGTACCAGTCGGAATGCGAGGACCGGGTCCACGCCCTCCGAACTTGACATGTCGTAAATGTTGCTGGCCAGGTCCGCGGGGATTCCGTACCTGCTGGAAAACCCGATGATGGCGGTGGCCCGCTCCAGCTGGAGCTTGGCGACCGTCAGCTCGCCCTGGACCTGATCCAGAGTTTGTTCCATGCCCCGCACGTCCGCGGCCGGAACCGTGGCTTCGGGAAGGGTCGCGTCGTCCGCAGTGGCGCGGCGGACCCATCCGCCGACAGCGCTCACCGCCAACGCGAATCCGACGATCACCGCCCCCCGGAGCATCAGTCGCTGGGTCGTGGTGCGCATTAAGCCTCTCTTGTGAAGATCAGTCTCGGGGAGAACCTGCCATCCCCGCTTCAAGCATCCGTCAAGTGTCGACGGAGGTCCCACCGTGCTTCTCCACCAGGTGCACCGGACCGATTTCCATCCGCCGGTCCACCGCCTTCACCATGTCATAGACGGTCAGGAGCGCGACGCTCACCGCCGTCAGGACTTCCATTTCCACGCCGGTCCGGCCCACCATCCGAGCGGAGGCCCGGACCTGCACCCCGGGCAGGGCCTCGTCGAGCGTCGCCTCGACCGCGATGTGGTCGAGCGCCAGCGGATGGCACAACGGGATCAGCTCGGCGGTCCGCTTCGCCGCCATCGTTCCCGCCACCTGCGCCACGCCCAGCACGTCACCCTTCGCCACCGCCTGATCCCGGACCAGCCGGAATGCGTCTTCCGACATCCGGATGCTGCCTTCGGCGACCGCGCTCCGGGCCGTCGCGGGCTTCCCGCTCACGTCCACCATGCGGGCCCGGCCTTCCTGATCGAGGTGCGAGAGCTTCACGACCGCCCCCCACCTGCCAGCTCCTCAGTCAAGACGGCCGTCAGCAGCTGAGGATTCACGTTCCCCTGGGCCAGCTCCCGCGCCTCCAGTACCTGCGTCATGGCGGCCATCACCTTACCGGTGTCGCCGCCCTCGCGGGCCTCGTCCCGGAGCCGTTCGAGAAGCGCATCGAGCATCGACGTGAATGCGCCACGGGCCTGAAACGGGGGCTGCGCCAACGCAGCGCCATATCGCGCCGCAGTTCCACTCCGTACTGCTTGCAGGAGTCGGTCCGCGGCAGCGGCACCGCCCCCCTCGTTTTCCCTACTAGCAAGTAGACTTCCAATGGCCCCTTCCGCGGACTGTACCCGCCGGGCCACGCTCGCGGCGTCCCCAAGGCGTGACACCAGGTGTTGCTGTGCGAATGATGTCACAACACTGTCTGGCAGTCTGCCAACCCTCACTCGTACGGTTCGGGAAAGAATCGTTGGCAACAGGGCGTCCGGTTCGCTCGTCGTCAGGACGATGAACGCCGTCGGCGGTGGCTCCTCGAGGGCCTTCAGGACGGCGTTTGCGGCCCCTTCCTGCCCCTTCTGGGCCGCCAACCGCTCCGCATCCCCCACGATGAACACCGCCCGCGACCCCCGAACCGGCTTCATCAACAGCCGCCGGAGCATCAGCCGCGCTGACGCCATGCTGTGCGCCGCCAACCCGCCCGGCGCCGAGTAGAACGGATCTTCACGCCGTTCGGCCATTGTTTCGCCAATGGCTTCCTCGACCAGGTCGATCTGCTTTTCCGCGTCAGCGCCCTTCTTGGTCAGCTCCACCGGGACGAACCAGTGCAGGTCCGGGTGGTTCAGGCTGTCGACCTGGCGACATGACGCGCACTGCCCGCACGGCCCTGGCGACGTCTCACAGAGAAGCGCCTGAGCCAGCCACAAGGCTAACCGCTGCTTCCCGACCCCCTTGGGGCCCTCAAACAGCATCGTCTGGGGGAGCCGGCCGGCCTGGATGGCGTCTGCGAAGCGCGTCCGCAGCGCCTCATGGCCAGCGATAGGGGGGAGAGGCATCGTCACGAATCTAACGGGCGGGTCCCGGCCGACTCGGGAATAATCGCGTAACTCATTGCTATACAATCACATTTTGCTACTGGACAAGTATTGTGATGTGATAATCAATTGTAAAATAATGGTTTACATAAAAAAGTGAGCACGCAATCGCCGATTTCGTCAGATATCTGCTTGTTTCTTCGGCATCCATTTGGGAATTTCCTAGGGGGCATTCAGCACCGGCTCGATGTGTTTCTTGTAGCAGTCAGGGCAGATGCCGTGCGTGAACTCCGCCCGCGAACGTGCCTCGATATAGCTCTCGATCGACGTCCAATGGTCCTGCTCGTCTCGGATCCGCTTGCAGTAACTGCAAATGGGGAGCAGACCCTCGAGCTGTCGGACTTCCTTTCGCAGTCCGAGGATTCGTTCGGCCACCCGAAGCCGGCATTGCAGGTCGACCGCATCGAGCGGCTTGGCGAGGAAGTCATCGACCCCCCCATCCATTGCTTCAAGGTACTCGGCCCGGCCGCTCTTGGCGGTGAGCATGATGAAGTACGTGTATTCGCCGGAGCGCCCCCGGATTTTCTTGCACAAGTCGAGGCCCTCCATCTCCGGCATCTCCCAGTCGGAAATCACGACGGGGATCCGGACTGACTGGAGCACCGTCCAGGCCTCCGCGCCGTCCGCGGCTTCCGTAACCTGGTGTCCGGCCGCCAGCAGCAGCCGCTTCAGGACTTCCCGCGTGACCGGCTCGTCTTCGACGATAAGAATCTGCACTGTGGATCGCTCCGGTCTATTGAGGCCGCTTTTCGAGCGCCGTTTGCACCAATCGCTCCAGCGTTTCCGTTTCGAAGGGCTTGGAGAGGAAGGCGCCCCCCGTGGCGGCGGCTTCGTGTGCCAAGCCCTGATCCGCATACCCCGACATGTATACGACCGGGAGCCCGGGACGCGACTCCCGGAGCCGGCGTGCCAGGTCGGGTCCACTCATCCCGGGCATGACTACATCCGTGACGAGAAGGTCGAGACGCAGGGCAGGGTCCGACGCGAGCTGCAGCGCCACCTGGCCGTCGGTCGCCGATAGTACCCGGTACCCGGCGGCCTCGAGCACCCGCTGCGTCAGGATCCGGACGCGGGCTTCGTCCTCCGCCAGGAGAATATGGGCCGCCGGCGGACGCTTCTCGTCGGGCGGGGCGGGAGCCGCGGCGGGCGCGGAAACGCGGACAAAGCTGCCCTCCTCCACCCGCGGCAGCAGTACGGTGAACGTGCTTCCTTTGCCCGGCGCCGTGTCGACCGAGATTGACCCGCCGCTCTGACGTACGATCCCGTAGACCGTCGCGAGTCCCAGCCCCGTTCCCTTGCCCACTTCCTTGGTCGTGAAAAACGGCTCGAACAAGTGGGACCGGACCCGGTCATCCATGCCGATTCCGGTGTCCGTGATCGACAGCGTCACCCGCGCCACCGGCGGGACTCCCGTCCCGGGGACGGGGGTGTCTCGACGGTTGGCGGTGCGGATGGTCAGCCGGCCACCCTGGGGCATGGCGTCGCGGGCGTTCACGGCCAGGTTCAGCACGACCTGCTCGATCTGGCCGGGATCCGCCATCACCCGCCCGAGATCCTCGCCGAGGATCGTGACGAGGTCGACATCCTCGCCGATGAGCCGCCGCAGCATCTTGTCCATCTCGCTGACGACGACGTTGAGATCGAGGACCTCCGGCTGGAGGACCTGCCGTCGCGAGTAGGCGAGCAATTGGCGGGTCAGCCCCGCGGCCCGGGTGGCCGAGCGCTGGATTTCGTCGACATCCTCGCGGGATCGCGAGCCGGAAGGCAGGTCCCGCTGCATCAGGGAGCAGGTCCCGAGAATGGCCGTGAGGATGTTGTTGAAGTCGTGGGCGATCCCCCCGGCGAGTCTCCCCACGGCTTCCATCTTCTGTGCCTGTCGCAGCTGATCTTCGAGGTGGTGCTGGGTGGTGACGTCCCGTTGGGTGCCCCAGATGCGGCGCAGCGAGCCCCCGTCCACGATCCCGACCCGGTTATTCAGGAAGATCTTGTGGGCGCCGGAGCGGTCCCGTTCGAAGGACTCGATGTCGGACAGCCGGTAGCCGGTACGTACGAAGGTGCCCCAGGTCTCCCGGTTCCAGGCGTGCTCCTGAATGATGAAGTTGCCGAGGCGGGCGCCGATCGCCTGATCCACGGACTCGAACCCGTACATGTGCACCATCGCCTCGTTGCACTCCGCCAGATAGGCGTCGCGGTAGAGGCGGTTGACCTGCTCCTCCTCGGGGAGGTCGATGGGGATGGGGTGATCGAGTTCCACCCGCCAGATCGCTTCCGTCGATTGGGTGACGAAGGCGCGATACCGCTCCTCGGCTTGCCGCAGCGCGTCCTGGGCCCGCCGGCGTTCGATGGCACGGGCGATCTGGGCGGAGACGAAGGTGAGGATCTCCTTGTCCGCCTCGGTGAGCCGGATCCCCTCGGAATACGTCTGCACCGTCACGACGCCGATGGTCCGGTTCTCGAGCGTGAGGGGCACGCCGAGCCAGTCGATGGACGGCGCACCCACTTCGTCCACGTCGCCGCGGTGCACCATCTCCTCGAACACGTCCGGCGTCGCCAGGAGCGGAAGGCCGGAGCGGATGACGTACGAGGTCAGGTTCCGTCCGAGCGGCAGCGGCTCGAAGGATGCGTCGAACCGGTCAACGAAATAGGGGAAGCTGACGCGCTCACCGTCGGGTTCGAGCAGGGCGACATAGAAGTTGTCGGCGGGCATCAGCTCGCCCACGATGCTGTGAATGGCGCGCAGGAGGTCTTCGAGCGAGCGCTCGATCGAGGCCGCGTCCGCGATGCGATAGGTCGCCTGCTGCACCCTCTCCGCGCGCTTGCGATCGGAGATATCGCGCGTGGTAACGATGATCGCTTCGACGGATGGATCGTCGAGGCGGTTCACGCCCACGGCTTCGAGGTTCCCCCACTCGCCGTCCTTCCGCCGGGCCCGGCACTCCAACCGCACCTTGTATCCGGGCCGGCGCATGAGCTCTCCGAAGAGCTGTCGGGCCCGGGGCAGGTCGTCGGGATGGATCAGGTCGAAGATCGACTTGCCGATGTTCTCCCCGGCCTCGTATCCGAGAATGGGAAACGCCGCGGCGGTGGAGTAGTGGATGGTCCCGTCGGGGCGGAGCAGCAGGATGACGTCCGAGCTGTTCTCCACCAGAGCGCGGAAGCGCTCCTCATTCCGGCGGAGCTCCTCGCTGGTCCGCCGCACGTCTGAAACGTCCCGGAAGCTCCACACCCGGCCGACGACCTCCCGGCCGATCCGCTGAGGGACCGAGAACCGGTCGAAAATCCGCCCATCCTTGAAGAAGATGGAGTCGTGGCTCTCCGCCTCCGGGCGCCCGTACAGCTCCATTACCTTGGCGAGAAAGGCGTTGGGGTCCTGCAGCTGGTCGAGAACAAAGGCGATGAGCTGATCGTCATTCCGCGCCTTGGCGACGGTCGGCGGAATGCGCCACATCTCGAGGAAGCGCTGATTGTAGGTGGTGATCGCCCCGGAACGGCTCACGACCAGGATCCCGTCGGCCGTGGATTCGAGCGTCGCCGTCAGGAGGGACACCGCCTCCCGGAGGTCCCCTTCCGGTGGCGTGGGCGGGCGCGCCTTCGGCTTGCGCGGCATGGGCCGGATACTAGGCCCCCGCTCGGGGGTCGTCCAGCGGGAACGGCCTGCTCCCCTGGGAAATCAGGGCAACAGGCCGTTCAATGATCTGACAGCTCCCGAGGAGGGACTCGAACCCCCGACCTGCCGGTTAACAGCCGGCTGCTCTACCGACTGAGCTACTCGGGAAGGACGCGAAATATCACCTGGGGGGCCAGCGACTTCAACTGACCGCTGACGGCTGATGGCTGACGGCCACTTTCGCCTCCGCCACCAGCATTCCCACGACGATCATCGCCCCCCCGGCCCACTGCACCAGCGAGAGCCGCTCTCCCAGCCACATCCAGCTCGCTAGGCTCGCGAAGACGGGCTCCGTGCAGAAGAGCAAGGCGGCCCGGCCCGACGAGAGGTCTTTCTGCGCGCGCATCTGGAGCAACAGCGCGACCGCGGTGGCCGCCACGCCGCAGTAGGCCAGCGCAAGGAGGGACCGGGTCGTGATGGCGAATCGCACCGGCTCGAGCAGGGGCGCCGCAATCCCGACCCCGAGGGCGACGACGACGATCTCGATGAACACCAGGCGCCGGATGTCGAAGCGCAGCCCCAGCTCGTGCACCGCCACGATCTGCGCCCCGAACACGATGGCAGTGAGCAGCGTCCACATGTCCCCGCGGTTCAGTCCACCCGCGCCCGGGTCGGTGAGGAAGTAGATCCCCGCGGTGGCCAGCGCGAGCGCGGCCAGCGTCCAGAGCGAGAGCTTTTCCCGGACGGCGACGAACGCGACCAGGGGCGCCAGCACCGACGACATCGCGACGATGAATGCCGACCGCGAGGCCGTCGTGTACGCGAGACCGACCGCCTGCGTCGCGAATCCCACGCCGAGGAGTGCGCCGAGCAAGAGGCCGGCGAGGAGCTCGCGGCTCGAGGGACCTGGGCGGAGGCGGGTGCCCGGGAGGAGGATCAGCGCACCGAGCACGAAGCGGATCGCGACGAACGCCAGAGGTGACGCGTCGGCCAGCGCCACCTTCACGGTCGGAAACGAGAGTCCCCAGATGGCGCACGTGAAGACCAGCATCCAGTCGGCCTGCCGTCTGGTCACGACGCCTCCGCCAGGTAACGGCCGGTCACCGACCCGCGCGTTTTGGCGATCGCCTCCGGATTCCCCTCGGCAACCACATGCCCTCCCTCGGCTCCCGCACCGGGTCCCAGATCGATCACCCAGTCGGCGCGCTTGATGACATCCAGATGGTGTTCGATGACGAGCACCGTGTGCCCGGCATCCACCAGACGGTCGAGCACCCGGCAGAGCGTGCGGACGTCGTCCAGGTGCAGCCCGGTGGTCGGCTCGTCCAAAATGTAGAACTTCCGGCCCCGGCGGGACCTCGCGCCGGCCGACGCCAGCTCCCGCGCGATCTTCAGCCGCTGGGCCTCACCACCGGAGAGCGTCGTCGCCGGCTGCCCCAATCGCAGATAGCCGAGCCCGACTTGCTGGAGGTGCCAGAGGGTCCGGGCCAGGCCACCCTGGCGGTGAAAGATCGCCAGCGCCTGATCCACCGTGAGCTGCAGCGTCTCGTGAATCGAGCGGCCATCGACTTTCACGTCCAGGATCTCACGCTTGTACCGGCGGCCACCGCAGATGTCGCAGGGGACGAACACGTCCGCCAGGAAGACCATCTCGATCTGTACGTGACCGGCTCCCTCACACGCCTCGCATCGTCCGCCCGCGACGTTGAACGAGAACGTACTCGGTGTGTAGCCGCGCTCTCGCGCGAGGGGTGTGGAGGCATAGAGGGCACGAAGGTCGTCGAACGCTTTCACGTACGTGACGGGATTCGACCGGGGGGTCCGGCCGATAGGACTCTGGTCCACCAGCACGACGTCGGCGATCTGCTCCCACCCGGCCAACCCCGTCACGGCGCCCACCACCTCCCCCAGATGTTCTTTCGCGGTGTGTCCGCCCTTGATGCGGGATTCGAGCTGCCGGTAGATGACGTCGTGGACGAGCGTGGATTTTCCGGATCCAGACACGCCGGTCACGACCGTCAACGTGCCGAGCGGGATGCGGACGTTGACGCCGTCGAGGTTGTGCAGACGCGCGCCGCGAACCGTCAGCCACCGGGGCCCCGCGGGCCGCCGCGCCGACGGGATGCCGATGCGCTTTTCGCCGGAGAGGTACTGGCCGGTGAGGGTGCCGGCTTCGCGCACGCGCGCGGCCGGACCCTGATAGACCACCTGTCCCCCATGCTCCCCGCTCCCGGGTCCGAGCTCCACCATGTAGTCGGCGGCAGCCATGGCCGCCGGGTCATGTTCGACCACCACGACGGTGTTGCCGGCATCGGCCAGCCGGCGGAGCAGACCCAGGAGACGGTCCGTGTCACCGGGATGAAGTCCGATGGAAGGCTCGTCGAGCACGTAGCAGGTGTCGACGAGATGAGCGCCGAGGGCATTGGAGAGTGCGATGCGCTGGGCCTCGCCGCCGGAAAGCGTGCGGGTCTGCCGGTCGAGCGTGAGATATCCCAGGCCCACGTCGACCACGAACTGCACCCGGGCCACGAGCTCCTCGAGGATGTGGTCCGCGACGGTTTGCTGGAACTCAGGAAGCGCGAGATCCTTGAGCCAGACGGTCAGGGCGCTGGCCGTCAGCGCGGACACCGCCGCGATCGTTTTGTCCGCCACCTTTACCGCGAGTGCATCCGGCTGCAGCCGCCCGCCGCCGCACTGCGGGCAGGTCTTCGCGAGCTGGTACTGCCGCAGAAACACGCGGATGTACTGCTTGTACCGCTTTTCCTCGAGGCGCTCGAGGAAGGGGAACATGCCGACGAACCGGCCCTTGGTGCCGTGCAGGAAGAATTCGCGGTCGGCGTTCGGGATCTCGCGCCAGGGCGTGTCTGGAGAGACGCCGCGGCTCCGTGCCGCGTCGCGCAGAATCCGCCGCCGCCCCTCGTACCGGGGTTTGGTCCACGGGTCGAGCGCGCCGCCGGCGAGGGACAGGCCCGGGTCGGGGATGATCAGGGATTCGTCGTACTCCAGGACGGCACCGAACCCGTTGCACCCGGGGCAGGCACCGCGAGGATTATTAAAGGAGAACAGGTTGGGCGTCGGGACCGGCGCGGGCCGGCCGCAATTGGAGCACGCCGGCTGCTCGGAGAACCGCCGGCGATGCCCGCCGTCGGTGAGGAGGAGTACGACCCCCTCACCCTCGGCGAACGCCGTGGACACGGCGTCGGTCAGCCGGCCCCGGTTGGCGGCACTCGCGTTCACGCGGTCGACCAGGATCAGGACTTCTTTCGCTGCCCGAATCCGCGACTCGGCGTCATCCGTATCGAGTCGGGTGACCTCGCCATCGAGCTGGACCCGGACAAATCCGGCGGCCTTGAGTTGAGCGGCGATGTCGACGTCTGGCCGGTCTCCCGTTCCAGGCAGCGGAAACGCGACCGTCACGGAGTCGACGACTCCCGACTCCCCAGCCTGTCCTTCAGGGCTCCCGATGACACCGTCAACCACCTCCTGGACGGAGTCCGCTTTCACCACGTTCCCGCAATTGCGGCAGTACGTGGTCCCGGTCCGCGCCCAGAGCAGTCGCAGGAAGTCGTAGATCTCGGTGGCCGTGCCCACGGTGGAGCGGCTCGAGGTCGTGGGGTTCTTCTGCTCGATGGCGACCGCGGGGGAGAGCCCCTCGAGCGAGTCGAGCAGGGGCTTCGGCATCCGTTCCAGGAACTGCTTGGCGTACGATGAGAGCGACTCGATGTACCGCCGCTGCCCTTCGGCATAAAGCGTGTCGAACGCCAGCGAGCTTTTCCCCGACCCGGACGGTCCGGTGACGACCGTGAAGGCCCGGCGCGGCAAGGAGACGGTGATCCCCTTCAGATTGTGCTGCCGCACGTTGCGGAGAACGACTTGGTCGGGAGGGGCTGGCATAACCCCTAAACATAACCTTACCTTCGGCGTCACATGGCGCTCGCCCTGACCCCTCGGCTCCTCCGCCGGGGACTCGCCCTGTTCGCAATCATCTCGCTGGCCGGTGTCGTCGCCCTTCTTTTTTATGGCGACAACCTCCGGGCATTCCTCGACGCCCTCGCTTCCATACACTGGCGCTGGATCGCGATCGGCCTGGTCCTCGCCTCGATGGATTGGGTCGGGGGTGGCACGCGCCTCTGGGTGGTCGCACGGCACATCCAGCCCGGCGTGCGGCTCCGGGACATGATCGTGGCGGGGGGCATGAGCGCCTGGGGCGGCTACCTGACGCCATTCCAGACCGGTGCCGGACCGACCATGATGTTCACCATGAAGCGCGCCGGGGTCCGGCTCCCCGCCGCCTTCACCGCCACCTTCATGACCTTCGTCGCGACGGTGGCGTTTTTTGCGATCGCCGGCCCCCTGGCCATCGTCTTTGGTGCCGGCCGGTCCCTCGAAAAACACCACATCGTCCTCGGCATCGGACTCTACGACCTGTTCCGCATCTCCCTCGGCGTGTTCGTCGTGCTGGGTCTGCTGATGCTGTTCCTGATGGTCTTCCCGACGTTGGCCAAGGATCTGGTCCATTGGCTGGCGGGGCGGGTCGGGAAGAGGAGCCGGCGGGTCGCCGCCGGGATGGAGCAACTGCGGGAGGGGATCGAATACGGGCACCAATGCTTTGTGGCCTTCGGCAGTCCCAAGGGCTGGCTGGCGACTTTCTCGGCCATCATCCTGTCGGCCCCGTCCCATGCGAATAAACTGCTCGCCGGCTATGTGGCGCTGCGCGCCCTCGGCATCCCGGCTGACTTCGTCGAGATCCTGCTGGTCCAGACGCTGATCACCTTCGTCCTGTACTTCGCCCCAACACCGGGGGGCTCGGGCATGGCGGAGGGCATTTCTACGGTCGTAATGTCCATTTACGTCCCGCGCGCGCTGATTCCGAGCTACACCCTCGTCTGGCGGTTCATCAATAGTTACGCGACCGTGATTGTGGGGTCCCTCATTTTCTGGGGATGGCTGCGGCAGGGGCTCATTGGAATGGAAGAAGCGGTGTCGACGGACCAACGCCCCGGGATCACCGACAGGGCGTAACCTGTGTCGCCTTGTCCAGTTACGGACCCGGGCGTAACTTCCGTGCCGGCCTTCCCGTAGAAAGGAACCCCCGATGGCCCTTCTCGAGATGGGCGGCAGAAAGTTCACCATTCCTGCCGGCGAAGTAGCGCTCGGCAGTGCTGCCGATTGTGCGATTCAACTGACGGGCCCCGGGATCACCCCCAAGACGGCAATCCTTAAGGGGTTGCCAGACGGGCAGGTGTCGATCCGGAAGATGGACCCTCAGGGAGTCATCGCGATCAACGGCGTCAACCTCGGCGCCGAGCCGACTCCTCTTCTGCATGGCGACAAGATCCAGACGGGCGGCAATGAGCTGACGTTCGTCGACGAGCGCCGGTCGGGGAGCACGCAGTACGTCGCCGCCATGGATGTGGCGAAGGCGGCGGCGGCCGCGAAGGCGTCCGCGGGCGCGGGGAAGCCGACCTCCAACACCGGCGGCCGCATCGTTTCGCTCACCGACGGACGCGAGTATGCGGTGACGGGTGCCTCGCTCGTCTTCGGGCGCGAGGCCGGGTGCGATGTCGTCGTCACGGGCAAAGACGTTTCCCGTCGGCACGCCGAGATCGTCACAACGCCCAAGGGCTACATGGTGGTGGATTCCTCCACCAACGGCACTTTCGTCAACGACGAGAAAATCGAGGGGCAGCGCCTGCTGATGCGCGCGGACGTCATCAAGATCGGCGACGAGCAGTTCCGCTTCTATGCCGATGCCGCCGCCGCGGCCGCTCCGCCTTCCCCTCCCGCGGGGCCGGCCGCTAGTCCGCCGCAGGCCGCGACCCCGACAACTCCGCCCCCGAGCGGCGCGGGTCACCGACTCAACAACACCAGTTTCGGGATGGCCGCCGCGCCAAGACCCTCGGCGACGGCGCCCAGCACTCCCGCGGCTCCGGCCGCCCCGGCAGCGATGGGCAACTTCCTCTTCCGCACCGGTCCCCTGAAAGGCCAGCGCTATCAGATCAAGACGCCGGTCCTGAACATCGGCCGCGCGGATTACAACGACCTGGTGCTCGCCGACGCGTCCGTATCCACGTCGCACGCCAAGCTCCAGCGTCGTGAAGGCGTGTGGATGCTCGTGGACCTGGACTCCACGAACGGGACCTTCGTCGACGGCGAGAAGATCAGCGGGGAATCCCCGTTGGCTCCCGGAACAATGGTGCGGTTCGGGGACGTCCAGGCCGTCTTTGAACCGACGGACGATGCCATGGGGACCGCGAAGGGTGGCGGCACCAAGGTGATCGAAGCCTTCAAACCTGGTGCGGCACCGGCACCCGCTCCGAAAGCCGCGGCTCCGGCTCCCCCGCCGCCCCCCAAGGCGCCGGCGCCTGCACCCGCCGCTCCCCCTCCGGTGAAGCGGCAACCGGTACCGCCTCCCGTCCCGGCGAAGAAGAAGGGGTGCGGCGCGAGCGCGGCCATGTTCATCCTCGGTGGTGTGTCCGTGCTGTACTGGATCCTCCGCTAAGGGGCCGAGTGCACATCACCTGCGCAGGCCGCACCGACGTCGGCATCATCCGGTCGGGGAACGAGGACAACTTCCTCATGGTCCCCGACAAGGGTGTGTTCATTGTTGCCGACGGCATGGGCGGGCATGCGGCAGGCGAAGTGGCGAGCGAAATGGCCGTGCGGGTCATCGCCCGTGAGGTCGGCTCGCTGCAAGGATTGAATGACGAGCAGGTCGCTGAGCGGATGCGGCTGTCCATCCGGGCCGCGAACGGCGCGATCTTCGAGCGCACGCTCACCGAGCACGACAAACGGGGCATGGGAACGACCGTCACCGCGTTGACGCTCTTTCAGAGCCGGTTCCTGATCGGACAAGTGGGGGACAGCCGCGCTTATCTCTTGCGGGACGGCAAGCTCACCCAGGTCACCAAGGACCATTCGTACGTGCAGGAGCAGGTAGACGCCGGGTATCTGACGCCCGAGCAGGCCCGCACCCATCCCTACAGCAATGTGATCACCCGCTGCGTCGGCGCGAACGCCGACGTGATGCCGGATGTCTATGTCGGGAGTGTCAAGCAGAGCGACTTGTTCCTGCTGGCGTCCGACGGCTTGACCGGCATGCTCGAAGATCCGCAGCTGGCCGAGATCATGAAGAACGGCCTGCAGCCGCAGGAGCAGGTGGACCAGCTGATCGAAGAGGCGAACCGGCACGGCGGGCTCGACAACATCACCGCCATCATGGTGCGGATCGACCAGGTCGATGCGGCGGCGGGCGGACGCGATACCGAGGCTAACACGCTCCCCGGCTGAGTGCGTTTTAGAGCAGAGAACGTCCCCCGCCCAGGCGGGACGCGACTTCACTTCCAGGCCAAGTCACGAGATTCACCACCGCCTTCTCCGGTACGCTCCGGGGCTGGCGGACGAACACCCGCAACCGCCGCGCGGACCGCACCAGCTCGGCGGACACCCGCGGCAATCCCAGCCGCTCTCCCGCTTCCCGCCCCGCGAGCTCGACCACTTCGCCGTCCCGGGTCACCAGGGGCAGGTGGAGGTCGAGCATCTCCGGTTTGGCGGGGAAGTCGATGAACAGATCACCAGGAGCCAGCTTCAGTTCCACTGCGAGGCGGTCCTCAACCCTGGCGACGAGATCCGGATCGGTCGCGGGCCAGTCGGCGGTTGCCGGAAGATCGGTGGCGGGCAGGTCGAGCGCCCGCTTGGCGAGACGCCGCTCGCGGAGTGCGGTCGCGAGGCCGGCCGGGTCGATGGCCGACAGCTCGTGAATGAGGCCATCATCAGTGGCATCGGCCACCGCATCGGTCGCCAGACGCCCGGCGGTGATCGCATCCCTCACGGCGCGCTTGAACATCACGGTGGCCGAACGCACGGCGTGGTGCCAATAGACGTTGCGGTACATCTGGTACTTCGCGAAGAGGAGCGACTCGAGTGCGGCCAGTCCCTTCTCATGGAGCGCCAGGGTGGGGCGCCCGGCCTTCTCGATGATCGTCAGCGATGACAGGAGGCGGTCGACATCGATCACCCCATACGGGACGCCGCACATCCAGGCGTCGCGTGAGAGGTAGTCGAGCTTGTCGACGTCGAGGGACCCGGCGACCATCCCGGCGAGCGGAACCGCTCCGCGTCCCTGGATGAGCGAAAGCAGGATCTCCGCATCCACCCCGACCTGGCCCAGCGCCTCTCCCAGCGGACCGCTGGTCAGGTGCCGGCGGGCCAGGGATTCGTGGTTCGGGAGGCCAGCCTCTTCGAGCGCGTGCGAGAACGGGTAGTGGCCGATGTCGTGCAGGAGGGCCGCCAGGCGGAGGGCCTTGGCGTCCTTGGGCGCGACGACGACGTCGCCATGGGAGAGATGGTCGAGCGCCCGTCGCGCCAGATGATAGGCGCCGAGGCAGTGCTCGAAGCGGCTGTGCGTCGCCCCGGGATAGACGAGGAACGCGTGGCCCAGCTGTCGAACATACCGGAGGCGCTGGACCGCCGGGGTGTCCACCAGCGTAAGGGCATCCTGCTCGAGGCGGATGTTGTTCCAGAGCGGGTCGCGAACGACCTCGAGGGGAGCCCCGGCGGACGAGCTCAAATTTTCGGGCCGGCCTCCCGCACCGCCTGAGGCACCTGGTCCTGGAACTGGACAAAGTTGTTCTTGAACAGACCGGCGAGCTTGGCCGCCATCGCGTCGTAGGCCCCCGCGTCCTTCCAAGTCGCGCGGGGCAGCAGGACCTCGTCGGGAACACCCGGGACGTGCTGCGGCACCGATAGACCAAACACGGGCTCGATGACGTTCGAGACCTTGTCGAGCTTGCCGGCGAGGGCCGCGCGGACCATCGCCCGCGTGTGCGACAGCCGCATCCGCTGTCCGGTGCCGAACCCGCCGCCGGTCCAGCCCGTGTTCACCAGCCAGCACTGCACCCCATGCTTCGCGATCTTCGCGCCCAGGAGCTCGGCGTACGTGTTGGGGTGGAGGGGCAGGAAGGGCGCGCCGAAGCAGGCCGAGAACGTTTCCTTCGGCTCGGTCACGCCGCGTTCGGTTCCGGCGACCTTCGCCGTGTAGCCGGACAGGAAGTGGTACATCGCCTGCGCGGGGGTGAGCCGCGCGATCGGAGGCATCACGCCGAACGCGTCGCAGGTGAGGAAGACGATGTGCGACGGGTGGCCACCCTGGCCGCCCGCGACATGGTTCGGGATGTAGTGAATGGGGTACGAAGACCGGGTGTTCTCGGTGATCGCCGCGGAATCGAGGTCGATCTTCCGGGTCTCCGGGTCGACCACCACGTTCTCGAGGACGGTCCCGAACATCCGTGTGGTCTGGAAGATCTCGGGCTCGCCTTCGCGGGAGAGCCGGATGACCTTCGCGTAGCACCCGCCCTCGAAGTTGAAGACGCCCCGGTCACTCCACCCATGCTCATCGTCGCCGATCAGGCCCCGATCGGGGTCCGCCGAGAGCGTGGTCTTGCCGGTGCCCGACAGCCCGAAGAACAGCGCGACATCTCCCGCCTCGCCGACGTTCGCCGAGCAGTGCATCGACAGCACGCCGCGGTTGGGGAGCAGGTAGTTGAGGATGGTGAAAATCGACTTCTTCATCTCACCCGCGTACCGCGTGCCGCCGATCAGGATGATCCGCTTGCCCAGGTTCACGACGATGAACGTCGACGACTTGGTGCCGTGGACCTGGGGATCGGCAGAGAGCTCCGGCGCGTGCAACACCTGCCACTCGGGCGTGAAGGACGCGAGCTCCGGGTGGCTGGGACGGAGGAACATGTTGTAGACGAAGAGTGCCTGCCACGCGTTCGGCGTGACGAACCGGACTGGGATGCGGTACTCGGGATCCGCACCCGCGAAGAGATCGCGGACGAAGATCTCCCGCCCGTTCAGGTGCCGGAGGACATCGGCGTGGAGCCGGTCGAAGTGCTCCGGCGCGATGGCCTGATTGACCTTGCCCCACCACACCTTCGCTTCGGACGAGCTCTCCTTCACGACGAACTTGTCGTTGGGGGAGCGGCCGGTGTGGGGGCTCGTGACGGCGCAGAACGGACCGCCATCGGCGAGGGTCCCTTCCTTCCGCCGGATGGCCTGCTCCACCAGCTCGGCGGGGCCGTAATTCCAGTGTACGTGGTGCTCGGGCGCCAACCCGGAGAATTCAATGGAAGCGCCGGAGCGGCGTCCCGTTCCGCGGGGCGTAGTCACGGTCGTAGCCATCAGTGTCCTTTGGTTTCTCGAGCGTCCACGGCGGCCAGAACCGCCAGGTTCACGATCTCGTCGACGTCGGCCCCACGTTGCAAGACATGTACCGGTCGGGCCATGCCGACCAGGATGGGGCCGATTGCCTGAGCTCCTCCCAGGCGATTGAGCAGCTTGTACGCGATATTGGCCGCGTCCAGGCCGGGAAAAATCAGCACATTGGCCGCGCCGCGCAACTTCGCAAACGGATAAGCTTTTGTAAGAATTGAGCTTACCACTGCCGTATCCGCCTGCATCTCCCCGTCTACCTGAAGCGAAGGCTCCCGCTCGTGGAGCAGGGCGACCGCGTTCCGGACTTTGGCGGCGCCATCGTGCGGGACCGAGCCGAAGTTCGAAAACGAGAGCATCGCCACCCGTGGTTCGATGCCGAGGCGCCACACAAACTCGGCCGTCGTCGATGCGATCGCGGCCAGCGCCTCGGCGTCGGGATCGATGGTCATGGTGCAGTCGGCGAAGAAGAAGACATCCTGCGGAAGCACCATCATGTAGATGCCGGAGACGTACTTCCGGCCGGGCGCCGCGCCGATCACCTCGAGGGCGGGCCGCACGGCGTCGGGATAGTACATATCGGCGCCCACCACCAGCGCGTCGGCCCGGTCGGTCTTGAGGAGCAGGAGACCGTGGTAGAGCGGGTCCTTTACCCGGGCGCGAGCTTCCCGCAGCGTCACCCCGCGCCGCTGGCGCCGCTCCCAGTACGCTCGGGCCAATCCTTCGGAATCGGCGGCATCCGCCGGATTCACGATCTCGATCTCTTCGAGTGTGACCCCGGCATCCTCCGCGGCACGCCGGATCTGATCGGGCTCCCCCAGGAGCACGGGCAGGGCGCTTCCCTCATCGGCCAGGACGCGCGCGGCGCGGATGATCTTGGGATTGTCCCCTTCGGGGAAGAGAATGCGCTGCGGATCTTCCTGGAGGTGGGCCGAGAAGCCGCGCATGACCTCGCGGGCGCGGCCGAGGCGGCCTTCGAGCTCCTGGCGGTACTCGTCCACGTCGATGACCCGGCCTGCCACGCCCGAACCCACGGCCGCCCACGCCACCGCAGGTGCCACCCACAGGAGGACACGGGGGTCGAAGGGTTTGGGAATCAGATAGTCGGGGCCGAAGCGCAGACGCTCGATGCCATAGGCCCGCATCACCGAATCTGGCACTTCTTCGCGGGCCAGCGCGGCCAGCGCGCGCGTCGCGGCCATCTTCATTTCTTCGTTGATCTTCGTGGCGCGGACATCCAGCGCGCCGCGGAAGATAAACGGAAACCCGAGAACGTTGTTGACCTGGTTCGGAAAATCCGACCGGCCCGTCGCGATGATCGCGTCCGGGCGCGCTCGGCGCGCCTCGTCGGGCATGATCTCGGGGGTCGGATTCGCCAGGGCGAAGATGATCGGCTTGGGCGCCATCCCGGCCAGCATCGTCGCCGTCACCGCGCCGGCCACCGACAGTCCGACCAAGACATCGGCGCCCTTGAGCGCGTCCATGAGATCCCGGGCGTCGATATTCTGCGCGAACCGTTGCTTGTACGGATCGAGGTCGGTGCGGCCGGCGTGGATCACGCCATCCTTGTCGCACAGGGTGATTCGCTCCCGCTTCACCCCGAGCCGGACATAATGCTCGGCGCTCGCGATCGCGGCTGCCCCCGCGCCGCAGAACACGACGCGAATATCGCCGATCGCTTTCCCCACCAGCTCCAGCGCGTTGAGCAGTGCGGCACCCGAGATAATCGCCGTGCCGTGCTGGTCGTCGTGAAAGACGGGGATCGACAGCGTCTCCCGGAGGCGCTCCTCGATGTAGAAGCAGTCCGGCGAGCGGATGTCTTCGAGGTTGATGCCGCCGACGGTCGGCTCGAGGAGCTGGCAGAACTTGATCACGTCTTCGGGGTTCTCGGATCCCACCTCGAGGTCGAAGACGTCGAGGTCCGCGAACGCCTTGAAGAGAATTCCCTTGCCTTCCATCACGGGCTTGCCGGCGAGAGGACCGATGTTGCCGAGCCCCAGCACGGCCGTGCCGTTGGTTACGACGGCGACGAGGTTCCCCTTGACGGTGTACTTGTAGGCTTCCTCGGGCTTGGCGGCAATTTCGCGGCATGGCTCCGCCACTCCCGGCGTGTAGGCCAGGGACAGGTCGCGCTGGTTCTTGAACGGCTTGGTGGGAGAGACCTGAATCTTCCCGGGGCGGCCCTGTGCGTGGTACTCCAGAGCCTCCTGACGGCGGCTGGCCATCGAGGACTCAAGTCCTTTTTGGGAAAGGAGTTATGCTATCGGCGCGCCGGGAGAAAGTCAAGGAAAGGCTGGCTCCGCCTAGCGAACGGGTGGAAGCCAATTCGGGGTGGTGTGATAGAGGGTCTGTATGGTGGTCCGGTCAGCCGCGCTCGGGACGGGTACGAGCGGCGTGAAGTACATGATGTCTGTGGAGTCAGGTGCGTTGTCGTTGAGAATGCCGAGGCCGTGGCCCATCTCATGAATGACCGTGCGCCGGACGCAAGCTTCGACCTGTCCCGGCGTCGCGCCCACCAGCAGGATCGTAATGCCCGAATGGAACGCGCCCCAGATCTGCCCGTTCGCATCGGTGGAATCGGGTTGCGTGTTTCCCCCGCATGCTTTGACGGGGGGGCCCGGGTCAGCGGCCACTGCGGGGGGAACGCTGTCAGACCAGGTAAACTGCACGTCCGCGTGGGCAGAGTCCGAGACGAGAACGCCCGTGAATTCGCCGTACATGAACTGATCTTGCCAAACGTCGATCGCATTCTGGACGAGCGCGTTCATGTTGCCTCTGGGATCGGCCCAGAATCGCACGGGCAGCCGGTTCGCGGGCCAATGGAAGATGCCGCCGCTGACGTGCGCGAACGGGTAGCCACCCAGGTGACTGGGGGCATCCGGAACGGTGCATGCGACCAGTGCCGGCACGGCAGCGATCAGCCAGCGCTTCATGGATGACTCCCCGGCGTCCAGCTCACGCCGGCCGCGAGGCGCAGCACCGGGCGGGACTCACTGAATCCCTCCACCCGCAGCGCATCGGTGATGAACTTGTGTGCGTCGGCATTGATCTGGAGTCCGAGGCCATGCTCGGCCGCGAACGTCGGTGCGAAATCGAAGGCCACCTGGGCGAAGGGGAAGAACGGCCCGCCATCCTGGAAGAGTCCGAGATTCTGCGAGGGCAAGTATTTCAGGGCGCCAACCCGGAGTGATCCCGTCAACCAGGGCTTGAGGGACCGCGAGAGCCCCAGCGTCAGCGCCGCGGTCGTAAGATGCGTGATGGACTGCGTGCCGCCCGTTGCATCTTCCCGCCGGACATCGCTGGTCGAGACGTCGAATGCCGCGGTGGCCCGCCAGGGCAAGTCGAGCGGCATGCCCGCAGTGACCGAGAATGCCGGTGCCACAGCGGGCCGCACGTCGAACGCGGTCACGATTTGGTCATGCACCAACACAGAACTGCGCCGTACCCCGGCGAACACGGAGAATGAGACCTGCGCCGCGGCAGGGGACGTGAAGAAACAGGCCAGGAGTATCGTCCTGAACACCTGATCCCTGCTTACCACTGTGCGTCAAGGCGTCGAGCCGGCCTGTCCTGCATTCTCATACCTCGAGTCTGTCCCCTTCACGAGCAACCAGTGCATAGAGAACCGGCATCAAGAAGACGCTGATGAGCAGTCGTGAGAACATTCCACCGACGATGACCATGGCGAATGGCCGCTGGGAGTCGGTTCCGACGCCCGTGGCCAGTGCGGCGGGGAGCAGGCCGAGGGCGGCGACGAGCGCCGTCATCATGATGGGCCGGAGCCTGAGCAGCGCGGCTTCCCGGGTGGCCTGCGCGATGGGCATGCCGTCTCCCCGCAGCTCGTTGGCGTAGGAGATGTACACCACCGCGGTCTGGACGGACACCCCGAAGAGCGCCAGGAAGCCGATGCCGGAGGACACTGAGAACGGCGTTCCGGTGAGCCAGAGGACCACCAGCCCGCCGATCGGGGCCGAGAGCAGCACCCCCGCCACCGTAATGATCGGGAACTTCACGTTGCTGTACAGCGCAAACAGGATGAGGAAGATCAGGAGCAGGGTGAGCGGCACGATGACCTGTAATTGCCGCCGCGACGCTGTGTACTCCTGGTACTCGCCGCCCCAGATCAAGCGGTACCCCTGGGGAAGCTTGACCCGGGCGGAGACCCGTGTCTGGGCCTCCCGGACCGCGCTCGCCAGATCCCGCCCCTCGATGGAGTACTGCACTCCGATGAACCGGGAGTTGTCTTGTCGATAGATGAATGAGGCGCCGTTCGACACGTGAATGGCGGCCAGCTCTTTCAACGGGACGTGCTGGCCCCCCGGGGTGGCGACCGGAATGTCGCCGATGGCCTCCGGGGTTTCCCGGAACTCCGAGTCGAGGCGGACCACCAGATCGAACGACCGCTCGCCCTGGACCACCTGCGTCGCCGCGTCGCCGCCGACGGCTGCTTCGATAAGGCCGTTCACGTCCGCGATGTTGATGCCATACCGCGCGATCTTCGCGCGGTCCGGTGTGATCGTGAGGGACGGCTGACCGAGCTCCTGGACCAAGGTGAGCTGCGTGAAGCCCCGGACGTTCTCCAGGGTTTTCTTCACGTCGAGGCCGATGGACTGGAGCGTATCGAGGTCCGGGCCGAACACCTTGACGTCGAGGGCGCTCTTCAATCCGGTCTCCGCCTCGTCGACGGCATCCTCGGCGGGCTGCGTGAAGTTGAAAATGATGCCCGGGAAGGCTTCCAGCCGCGCGTTGATGGCCGCGATGAGCGCCGTCTTTGTCCGGATGGGTCCCGTCCATTCACCGTACGGCTTCAGACCGACGTAGAACTCGTCATTGAAGAACCCCGTAGGATCCGTGCCGTCGTCGGGGCGTCCGTGCTCCGACGCCACGTCAGTCACCATCGGGAAACTCTTGAGGATGGCGCGGATCTGCGGTGAGAGCTTCGAGGACTCTTCGAACGAGATGGTGTAGGGCATCGTGGCCCGCACCCAGATCGCACCCTCGTCCAGGTGCGGCATGAACTCGGCGCCGATGCCAGGGACGAGGAGCAAGCTGCCGACAAACAGCCCCAGCGACCACAGAAGCGTTGCCTTGGGCCGGGCGAGGCACCAGTCGAGCCCGCGCTCGTACTGCCGCTTGAGCCACTCGAACCCCGGATTCCGGCGCTCCTGCACACCCTTGGACAGGATCCAGGCGCACAGCACCGGGAGGAGGGTCAGGGTCACGATGAGCGATCCGATGAGCGCGAAGATGGTCGTATCGGCCATCGGAGAGAACAATTTCCCGGACGCACCCTGGAGCACATAGATCGGCAGGAAGCCCGCGACGATCACCGCGACCGCGTAGAAGATCGGCCGGTCCACTTCGGACGCCGCGTCCGCGATCACTTCGCGGATCCGGTACGCCGTGCCGTGCCGGAGCGCCAGCTGGCGGTGGATGTTCTCCACCATCACCACGGCGCCGTCCACCAGAATGCCGAAGTCGATGGCCCCGATGGACAGGAGGTTCGCGGGGATGTGGCGGAGGTCGAGACAGATGAACGCGAAAAAAAGCGAAAGCGGAATCGTGACGCCGACGATCAACCCCGACCGGACGTCATAGAGGAAAAAGATCAGCACGAACACGACGAGCAGGATGCCCCGGGCCAGGTTGCCTTCGACGGTGTGCGTGGTAAGCGCAACCAGGTCGGACCGGTCGTAGAAGGGCAGGATCTTCACGTCCTTGGGAAGGATCGACTTGTTGAGCTCCTCCGTCTTCGCCTCGACCCCCTTCAACACGGTCTGCGTCTGCTCGCCGCGACGCATCAGGATCACGCCCTCGACGGCGTCATTCTGCCCGTTGAACCCGAACTGTCCCAGGCGGGGCGCGTGCCCCACCACCACCTGGCCGACATCCTTGACGAGAATCGGAGTGCCATTCCGCGAGGCGAGCACGATGTTGCCGATATCGTCGAGCGTGGCGATGCGGCCCAGGCCGCGGATGTAGTAGAACTGGCCGCCTTCGGAGTAGAAGCCGCCGCCGGCATTGCCATTGTTTGCGGCGAGGGCGCCTTCCACGTCCGACACCGACAGCCCCGCGCCCGCGAGCCGCGTCGGATTCAGCAGGATCTGGTACTGGAACGTCTCACCCCCGAGGGGCGATTCGTCCGCGACCCCCGGCACGGCCTTGTACTGCCGTTCGACCACCCAGTCGTTGATGATCTTCAGATCCATCGCCGACCGGTCGGGACTTTGCAGCACGTACCGGTACACGAGGCCCGAGGGAGAGAACAGGGGCGATACGGAGGGTGTCACGCCGTCGGGCAACGAGAGGTCCGGGATCCGCTCGAACACCTGCTGCCGGGCGAAATAGTCGTCGGTGCCGTCCCCGAAGGTCATGATGACATCCGACAACCCGTATAGCGAGATCGAGCGGATGGTCACCATCTTCGGGAGGCCGTTCATCTCGACCTCGGTCGGCACGGTGATCAGCCGTTCGACTTCTTCCGCCGCGTGTCCCGGCCACTGCGTGATGATCTCCACCATGGTGGGCGAGAGATCGGGGTACGCGTCCACCGGCAGCCGGCTGAACGACCAGAACCCGACGCCCAGAATGAGGACCGTCAGCAGTCCCACGAGAAACGGCTGCCGGAGCGAGGACGAAACGACCCGGTTGATGACCGACCGGGTCCGCGCCTCGTGCGCCGGCGGAGCGAGCTGATCGCTCATTGGCTCTCCGCGAACTGCAGGAAGAGCCCGCCCTCGGAGATGATTTCGTCGCCCGCGGAGAGACCCGAGGTGATCTCAAAGCGGTCGCCGATCCGGTTGCCCAATCCGACCTGACGCCGCTCGAACGAGCTGTCGGCCTTCGCGAGAAAGACGAACGGCAGGTTCTGATCGTCGTGAAGCACTGCCGACACCGGAACCAGAAGGCCCTTGCGAGCCCGGTGGGAATGAACGGTCACCGACACGTACATGTCCTTCTTGAGTCCCTGGTCCGGATTGCCCGTCACGATGCGGACCGACGTGGCGCGGGTGTCCGGGTCGACGAGCGCGCCGACGTAGTCCACGCGTCCGTGGTAGACACGGTTGCCGGCGCCGGGGGCGATATCCGCCGGATCACCGACGGCGACGTCGCTCAGGTCATGCTCGAAGACGTTCCCCATCACCCACATGGTCGCGAGGCCGGCGACCGTGAAGCAGGGCGTCTGGCCTGCCTGGAGGAGCTGTCCCGGCGTGATGAGGCGCTCCACGACCGTGCCCGGCAGGGGCGCGCGGATCACGCCCTGCGGGATGGTCGCGTTTCGGTTGTCCCGGATCGCCGCGAGTCCGGTGGAGTCCACGCCGATGGCACGCAGCTGGTCGAGGGCGGCATCTCGATCGGCTATCGCAGAGGATGCGTCCGTCTGGGCCTGTTCGAGATCCTGCCGGGCGAGCGCGTCATTCGCGTAGAGTACGGAGTCACGGGCCGCGATCCGGAGCAGGTTGTTCGCGGTGGCGTTGGCTTTCCGGTACGCCGCGAGGTCGGCGGCGAAGTCGGGGGACGACACGTAGGCCAGCGGTTGGCCTGCCGTCACCTGAGCACCCGGCTCGACCAGGATCCGGCTGACCGGCCCGGAAATCGGGGCCAGGACCTGGGTGCTGTGGTCGCCGTCGAAGGCGACGGTGCCCGACACCGAGACGGACGGCTGGAAGCTCACGTCCGCCACGGGGGAGAGGTGGATCCGCGCCCGCTGGTTTTCCGTCAGGCCGAACGCGCCCTGATGGTCGGGATCCTTGGCGGCGCCCCGCCCGCAGGCGGTGGCGATGAGCGGGATCGAGAGCAGCAGGAGCAGGCGATTAGTGGACATTGGGAACTCCGGAGGGGTCTTCGTCAAAGGGGCCGGCGACCGCACGTTCAAGGTCGGCGCGGGCGTCGTTGGCGGCGCCCAGCGCATCGGCGTATTGGCTTTCGGCATCGAGCAGGGTCCGGCGGGCGTCGAGCACGTCGAGAGCGGAGGATCCGCCCAGACCGTAGCTCGTCAGGGCGATCTCATAGGCCCGGCGGGCTTCAGGGAGAAGCTGGTCGCGCAGGTACACCGCCTGGTTGAGCGCGGTGGCGGCCGTCGCGTACGTCACGCGCACGTCCTGCTCCACCTGGGCTTCGAGGTCGGTGTACGCGGCGGCCAGCTCCCGCTCGTGGTGCCGGGACTCGGCGACCTGGCCGCGTTGATGATTCCAAAAAAAGAGTGGCACCGAGATGCCGATGCCGGTGGTATAGGTCGACGGGACGCCCTGACTCATGTTCTTGGCGACGGACAGGTTCAAGTCAGGCAGGAAGTACTGCTGCGCCAGCGCGGTGGCGGCACTCGCCCCGCGCTGCTGGCTCGCCAACCCCTGCAGTTCAGGTCGGCGCAACCTTGCCAGCGATACCATCGAGTCGATGGCAGGCAGCGCCGGTGGCACGGACAACGACTCCGCAGCTTCAACCCCGAACCCCAACGGGCGTCCAAGCAGGCGGTTCAGCGCCGAGCGGGCGTTCGCCAAGTCGCGTTCGTTCGAAAGCAGATCATTCTCGGCCTGGCCGAGGTCGACCTGCGCCTTCAGGACGTCGAGCCGCGCGGCCGTGCCGGCGTCGAAGCGGACCTGCGTCTTTTTCAGGAAATCCCGCGCCAACGAGTCGCCGACCAGGAGGTCGGTGCGGTGGCGGAGCGCGACGATCAGCGCGTCGTACGCCTGCGCGGTCTGGCTCGCCGTCTGCTGGCGCATCTGGTCGTAGTTGAACGCGACGGCGTCGGTGTTGGCGTTCCCCTGCTTGTTCAGGAGGACGAACTTGGTGGGGAAGGGCAGCGTCAGGCCGACGCCGATGTCACTTCCCGTATTCGTCTTGAAGCCCGTCGCAGTCTTCTGCCCATTCAGGTCGCCGTTGAGGGATGGATCGGGGAACGCGGCGAGCTCCGTTGCCTGCGCCCGTGCCTGCGCGAGCTGTTCACGGGCGACGGTGAGCTGCGGGTTGTGCGCCAGCGCGGTGTCCACCGCCTGCCGGCGCGTGAGCGTCAACGTGGGCGGCGGGGTGCCGGGACCCTGCGCCTGCGCAGGGATCGCCAACAGCGTACCGACGGCGATCAGCCAGACATTCGAACACGTACCCATACCACTCTCCCCGAGGAACGACAACCCAAGACGCCACACCCGGGCGCCGGAACGCCCAGGCGACGAGTGCTTCGGCGCCTAACGTGGAACTAGGAGAGTTGCGCGGGTGGTGCGCGGGGGGACGTGCTGGGCGCCGGACGTTCGACGGCGCGAGGCCGCGAAACGACGACGGCGGGGACATACGCCACGCGGCCGAAGTCAGGCTCGGGCTGCGGGGCCTGAGTGACCACGAGGGACCCGGCGTACTGGCAGAGAATGCAGGTGAGCTCGTTGTGGAGAACGGGACACCGGTCGGAGTGACCGCTCTCGAGCGAGATCGGCGACGGCCCGGGTTCGCGGGCGTGCGCGACGCCGACCACCGGCGCCCCCGCCACCTGGATCACCAGGAGCAGGGCGGCCAGTGCCGGCCTCAACCAGCTGCCGCGCTTCCGCGAAAAGGTCATCGGTCCTCCACTACGTTCAGCGCCCGGAGTTTGTTCAGGCGAATGACCGGAGCCGGTCGAGCATCCGGCGGTCGTGGTACACCGGGTCATCCCCTTTCGGCGTCTCGATAATTTTAATGACTTTCTCAAAACGTGCGTCTTGCAAAATGCGGCGGAACGGCTCCGCCCCGATGGTTCCTTCACCAACCCAGTCGTGGCGGTCGAGCCGGGACCCCCGTGCGGCCTTGGAATCATTGAGATGGAAGCATTTGAGGTGGGCCAGGCCGACCACCCGGTCGAACTCGTCCAGTACCCCTCCGACGTTCTCGACGACGTCGTAGCCCGCCGCGTGCATGTGCGCCGTGTCCAGACAGAAGCCGACACGGGGTTTCACCGCCTCCGGCATCCCGTTTCTCAGATCGCGAAGCTCCTCGAAACTGCGGCCCAGGGCGGTGCCGGCGCCGGCGGTTCCTTCGATCAGCACGCCGACGTCACCCGGCACCTCCGCCAGCGCGGTGGCGTATGCCTCGGCGTTGCGCGCGAGTCCGGCGTCATGATCGTCCATGAAATTTCCGGGATGCGACACGACGTACGGAATGCCGAAGGCCGTGCAGCGCTCGAGCTCGCCCTTGAAGCATTTCCAGCTCTTCGCGCGGAGCTTGTCGTCGGGGGATGCGAGGTTGATGAGATAGCTGTCGTGCGCGACCGCCACTGCGATGCCGGTCCGCGCCATCTCCGACTTGAAGCGTTCGACCTCGTCGGGAATGATGGGGGGCTCGCGCCACTGATTCGGCGTCTTGGTGAAGAGCTGAATGGCGTGCGCGCCGACCTCCGCGCCGCGGGCCGGACCGGTCGACACGCCTCCGTCGGTCGAGACGTGGGCGCCGAGGAGGGCGAGGGTCGCGGTCACGAGAGTGGAGAGACGAGCGGGACGAACCGGACACCGCCTGCGCCCTGCACCTGCACACCCGAATCGATTCGCGTGAACACCGTGAGCTCCTGCTCGCGCTGGTTGCCGATGGGCATGACGAGCCGCCCGCCGGGCGCCAGCTGCTCGAGGAGCGGCGTGGGAGCGTGGGGCGCCGCGGCGGCGACCAGGATGCCGTCGAACGGGGCGGCCGCACTCCAACCGCGGGCGCCGTCGGCGATGAGGGTCTGGATGTTCGAGAGTCCCATCCGGAGCAGGCGGGCCTCCGCGGTGACGAGCAGCTCGGGGATGCGTTCCACCGTATAGACCTCCGCCGCGAGGCGGGCGAGGATGGCCGTCTGGTAGCCCGAGCCGGTGCCGATCTCGAGCACCCGGTCGTGCCGGGTCGGCGCCAGGAGGACGGTCATCAGGGCGACGACGTAGGGCTGGGAGATGGTCTGGCCGGCGATGAGCGGAAGGGGCTCATCCGCGTAGGCGTCCGCCGACGATTCGTCGGGGACGAACCACTCCCGCGGTGTCCGGTCCATCGCCAGGAGCACCCGCGCGTCCCGGATGCCGCGCCGCGCAATCTGCTCGCGCACCATTCGCCGTCTCGGTTCGGCGCTTCCCGGTGCGGGCCGGCTCATCCGTCGGCTCCAGCTTGTTTCGGCATCGGGCGAAACTTACTTTGGCTCGACGCCACCCGGGGACCCCGAATTCCATTGGCTGAATCCAAAGTGTCTCGACTCCTTTTGCTGGGCTCTCCCGAGGCACATCCGGAGGGCCTGGACCACGTGCTGGTCCGCGCCGGGTATGCGGTGCTCGACGCCGAAACTGCGGCCGACGGCCCGCCCGACCTCATTCTCCTCGGCGCCACTCCCAACGATCCATCGCTCATCGAGCGGGTTCGCGACATGGTCAAGAACCCGCGGAACGACAGTGCGTCGGTCGTCGTGCTGTTGACCGGCGGCACCGCCCTGCACACGGCCGCGCTGCTCACCGCGGGAGCCACCGACGTCATCCGGGCTCCGATCGATCTCACGGAGGTCGAGGCCCGGCTCACGGCCGACGCCCGCCGCCGCTCCACCCTGGCGGCGGCGCGGAAAGCGCTGCGGACCCGGGAAACGCTCTTCGACATCTTCCAGGAAGTCTCGAATGCCCTGCGGCCGGAGCAGGTGTTCGAGACGCTCGTGCGCCGGGTGGGACAGGCGTTCGGCCTCACGCACTGCTCCTTTGTGCTCACCGGTCCGGGTGGCGCCCAGGGCCGGGTGGTCGCGGTGTTCGAGGACCCGAAGGTCCGGGATCTGCCGGTGCACCTTGACCGGTATCCCGAAATCCAGGAAGCCCTGAAGACCCGGGCACCGGTGATGGTGAGTGACGTGCACCAGCACCCGCTCTTCGCGGCTATCCGGCGGCATTGGGAAGACCAGCAGATCGACGTGAACGTGCGGTCGTCGGCGGCCCTTCCCGTGTTCGTGAACGGACAGGCGGCGGGCGTGTTCTTCCTGCGGAGCCATCGCGGTGAGCCCGAGCTCGATCCGGCGGATGTCGACTACGCGAACACGATCGCCCAGGCGGCGGCGCGCGTGCTCGAGAACGAAGAACGCCGGTCCGCCATGTTCCGCCGCCAGGTATCGGCAGGCACGACCGATGCGCTGACCGGTTGCGGGTCGCTGGACGCCCTCGACCGCCGGCTCCGCGACGAGTTCGAGCGCGCGCGCCGCTACGCGCTGGCCTTCAGCGTGGTGCTCCTGGACATCGATGCGCTGCGGACCATCAACGAAAAGTCCGGGCAGACGGTGGGCGACGAGGTTCTCTTCGACCTCGGCGCCATGCTCCAGCGCGAGATCCGGGCGCCCGACTTCGTCGCGCGCTACGGTGGCGACGAGTTCGCCGTCATTCTTCCGGGGACGGACCTCGCCGGCGCCCGTAAGTTCGTGGAGCGCTTCCGGCGCGTGGTGGACGCGCACACGTTCCCGCATCTCGGTCCCGCGAAGTCTCCCGGACTCACGGCCGGCCTGGTCGTGTTCCCGCATCCCGATGCCATCGAGTCCAAGGATCTGATCCGCTTGCTGGAAGAGTCGTTGACGGCGGGGAAGAAGGCTCCCGATCGCATTGGCAGTGTCAACTAAGAGACAACAAGCGTCGAGCAAAGACGTCAAGCAGAGGCGTCAAGCAAGACGTATCTGCTCGACGTCTCTTGCTCTTATTGTTTTTTCTGCAACCAGTTGAGCGGATCGAGCGCGATCTGATCCGGTCCGCGGATCTCGAAGTGCAGGTGCGCGCCCTGGTCCGTGGAGCCCCCGCCGACATGCCCGATGACTTCGCCCGCGACCACCGGGTCGCCGAGGTGGACCGTGGCATCCGAGAGGGTGGCGTAGATGGTGTAGTAGCCGCCGCCATGCTGCAGGATGACGGTCGTCAGGTAGGTCCCGCGCACTCCCACATCCACCACCGTCCCGCTGGCGACCGCCCGCACCGGCGTCCCTGCCGGCGACGCGATGCCGACGCCGTGCCAGGTGATCTGCGTGTTGTCGGGACCGGGCGCGGGGCCGAAGCGGTACAGCAGGTTCCCGTCGACGGGCCAGGGAAGGGTGCCGAGGCTCGCCGTCGTGATCGTCGCACGGGCGGTCGCGGCACCGCGGGCCAGCGCGTCGCGGCGCTCCCGCTCGAGCCGCGCAATCACGTCGGTGAGCCGGCCCTCCTCTTTCTCACTGTTCGTCACCCGCTGCTGCGCGGCGCGAATGCCCCGGCGTGTTTCCCGCAGGTCCTGCGTACGCCGGGCCTCGAGGTCGGAGTACCGCGTGAGCTCATCGGCCCGCTCGGTGCGGCGGCGGCCCAGCGCGTCGCGCGCGTCGAGGAGGTTCCGCCGGTCGTGTGAGACGCGGTCCTGCAGCTTCTGCATGTCGTTCGCGAGCAGGCGGTCCTGGCGGCTGACGAGATAGAGGTACTTGTACCGCGACAGGAGGTCGCCGAAACTCTCGGAGGACAGCAGGACCTGCCAGTCGTAGAGCGGCCCGCGCTTGTAGATGTCGACGATCCGGCGCTCCAGCACCGCGTGCTTCTCGGCCAGCGCGTCCTGCGACAGGATCAGGTCCACGGTGGTCTGCCCGATCTGGCCGCCGAGCTCCCCGATCTGGCGGTCGATCTCGTTGACGATGCGGTTGGTGGTTTCCTTCTGCCGCTCGAGATTGGCGATTTCGTCTTCGATCGAGTGCACCTGCGTGCGCAGGGACTCGAGCTCCTGCTCGGCGTCGCTCCGCTGGCGCCGGATGTCCTCGAGGCGCCGCTGATTGTCACGCATCTGTTGGTCGAAAGACCCGGGCTTCTGGCTCAGAAGCGGGGAGGCGAGGGCCAGGCACAGCAATACGTCGAGGAAAAGCGTCGAGGAAAAACGTCGAGGCAGGTCGTACCGTCTCTCCTTGACGCCGTTCCTTGACGCCATGCCTTGACGCTCGTGGTCTGTCAGACTTTTCGTAGCTGCCTGCCGACGGAAATCCAGCTGCCGAACAGTCCGATGATCATCCCTCCAGCGACGATCGCCGCGGCCTGCTCCGGATTGAAGAACTCCGTCCGCATCATCAGCCACCGGTTGCTGACCAGGTAGGCCGCATAGGACAGTCCCACGGCCAACAGCCCTCCGGCGGCTCCCTTGATGATCCCTTGAAGAAGGAAAGGGAAGCGGACGAACCAGTCCGTCGCGCCGACGAGACGCATGATGGAAATCTCGCGGCCGCGCTGCAGCACCGTCATCCGGATGGTGGCGCCGATGATGATGACCGCCACCGCGGCGAACGCGATCCCGACGGCGAGACCCACCGCCGCCAGCACCGACCGCAGCTTGTCGAGCTTCTCGATCCAGTCCCGGCCGTAGCGCACGTCGTCCACGAAGGAGAAGTCGCGGATCCGGTCCGCGACGGCACCGACGTGGTCCGCGTCCCGGTCAGCCGGCTTGAGCGTGACCTCGATGGATGCGGGCAGCGGATTCCGCTCGAGCTCCCGCAAGGGACCCTGGAGCTCCACCAGCTCGCGTCGCGCGCGGGCGAGGGCCGAGTCCTCGGAGACATAGGACGCGGTCGTCACCTCCGGAAACGCCTCGATGTCCTTGAGGGCGTGCGTAATCGTCTCGATCGGCGTTCCGGGCAGCACATACGCCACCACCTCGGCGCGCTCCGCAACCTGGCTCAGGGCCCGCTGCACGTTGACGGCGACCAGCGCGAAGAGGCCGACCACGAAGAGTGAGAAGGCGATGGTCGTCACCGACAGGGCCGAGAGCAGGGGCGCCCGGCGGAAGGTCAGCATGGCTTCGCGCATGACGAAGTTCATGGAGCCGCCTGCTCCCCGCGAGGTTCGTCAACGGAAGAGTCATACACCAGTGCGCCATCCTGCAGCTCGATCACCCGGTAGGGCGCCTGCCGAACCAGGTCCAGGTCGTGTGTCGCCATCACGACGGCGGTGCCCGACGCGTTGATGTCCCGGAGGAGCTGGAAGACGCCCCGGGTCGCGCGCTCGTCGAGGTTTCCGGTCGGCTCATCGGCGAGGAGCACGGTGGGCTCGTTCACCAGTGCCCGGGCGATCGCCACCCGCTGCTGTTCACCGCCCGACAGCTCCCGGGGGTAGGCGGGCGCCTTCGCGGCGAGCCCCACCTGCGTGAGCACGCGCATTACGCGGGCTTCTATGCCCGCCCGGCGCGCCCCGGTGACCTGCAGCGCGAAGCCGACGTTCTCTTCCGCGGTGCGGTCTTCGAGGAGCCGGAAATCCTGAAAGACGATCCCCAGCCGCCGGCGGAGGTACGGGACCTGGCGCGGGGGCAGGTCGGCCAGGTTGAAGCCCGACACGCGCACTTCCCCTTCCGTGGCCCGTTCTTCCGCATAGATCAGCTTGAGGATGGTGGATTTGCCGGCACCGGAGTGACCGGTGAGGAACGCGAACTCACCCTTCGCGATGTGGAAGGTCGCGTCTTTGAGCGCGAGCCCGCCCTTGGGGTAGGCCTTGAAGACCTTCGTGAACTTGATCACTACAGTTGCGCCAGCGACTGCGCGAAGTCGCTGATCAGATCGTCCGCGTCCTCCAGGCCGAGGGAAAAGCGCAGGAAGCCGTCGGGAATGCCGGCCTTGGCGCGCTCCTCCGCGGTGAGCGACGCGTGCGATGTCAGCCGCGGCTCGGACACCAGCGTTTCGACGCCGCCGAGGGACGGCGCGTGGGTGGCGATGGTCAGGCCGCGGAGAAAACGTTCTGCGGCCCGGACGCCGCCCTTGAGCTCGATCCCCAGCATGCCGCCGAATCCCTGCATCGTCTGTTTGGCCGACTGGTGGTCGGGGTGCGACGGCAGTCCGGGGTAGTGGACCGCCGCGATGGCTTTGTGCTTGGCGCACCACTCCGCCACCTGCTGGCCGTTCCGGTTGTGCCGCTCCATCCGCACCGAGAGCGTCTTCATGCCGCGCTCGATGAGCCAGGCGGCCATCGGGTCGAGGGCCTGTCCGTACACCCACATCAGCTTCCGGACCTCTTCGACCACCGCCTCGGTCCCCGCGATGGCACCCGCGATGACGTCCGAGTGCCCGTTCAGGTATTTCGTGGCGCTGTGGATCACCACGTCGGCGCCATGCTCGAGCGGGCGGAAGTTGTAGGGCGACGCGAAGGTCGAGTCGACCAGCAGGGCGAGGCCCTCGGCCTTGCAGAGCGTGCCGATGGAGTCGATGTCCAGGACGCGCATCACCGGATTGGTCGGCGTCTCCACGAACACCGCGCGGGTGTTTTTCTTGAGCGCGCGCTTCCAGGAGCGGGACTCGATGGGATTCACGAAGGAGACTTCGATGCCCAGCCGCCCGAACTCCTGCGTGAACAGCCGGTACACGCCGCCGTAGATCCACTCGGAAGAGAGCAGGTGGTCGCCGGGGCGGAGGATGGCGAGGTGCGCGAGCGCGGCCGCCCCCATGCCGGACCCCGCGAAAATCGCGGCTTCCGCGCCCTCGAGCAGGGCCAGCCGCTTGGCGATGGCGATCTGGTTCGGGTTGTTCCCGTACCGCGTGTAGAGGACTTCCTGCGTCGAGCCGACCGGATTGGTGAACGTGCTGCTCTGATAGACGGGGGTGGTCACCGGTGTCCAGTCGGGGCGCGGCTCCGGAGCGCCGTGGATCGCGGAAGTCGAGAGACCCAGCCGGCGGCGGCTCACGCGGCCGTCAGCGCGAGGGTGCCTCCAGCGGTGCGCTCCGCCAGCCGCCGCTCGATGAGCCGCTCGCAAACGGCCTCGGCGGCCTCCGGCGGTCCCAGCACTTCGAGCAGGGTCCCGGTCTGGATCACGACCGCCAGGCCATGGCCCTGGAGGACGGGCTCGATGGCGAGCCGGTGGGCGTCGGTGATGCCCTGGAGCAGGAGGATTTGCACGGACCGGAGGAGCTTGGCGACGATTTCATCGGCGCAGGAATAGTCGATGCAGCGCACGCCCGTGAAATCCATCGTCGCCACGGTGGCGTCGGCGAGGGCGCGCTCGATGCGCTCCCGTACGGCCCGTCCGGTGGGGCGGGTGACCAGGTCGGCGTAGGGGCCGGGCACGGATTCCTGCAACACGGCGTGTACGTCGATCGGTGCAATCACGATGTGCCGGTCCCCTGCTCAGGAATGATCAACAGCACTTGCGACCCCGGAAACGCGCTCAATCCCTCGGTGAGCGGCGCGTCGTCGTCCCACGACGGCGCGATGGCAATGCGGGCGGAGCCGCTCCGGATGGCGATCTTGCCGTCCCAGCGGCTCAGGTAGCTCCGGATGCCCTTCAGGCCCTGACCCCGCCCCGGATCACGGAACCGGCTGGTGCCCTGGATCAGCGCCGCTTCCAGCGCCGCGCCGTCGCCCCAGCGGTCTCCGAATCGTTTTGATTGCGTCGGTTCCAGCGTATGCCGGAAGCCGACGCCCGCATCTCCCACGGCGATGACCACGACTTTCTTGGACAGCCGCCGCTTCCACTCGTAGCGCTGCACCGCGACCCAACCGCCGGTGCCCGCATGTTCTACAATATTCTGGCACGCCTCGGAAAGCGCCATAGCAAAGCCCACGGTCGCCTTTGGATCGATGCCGAGTTGCGACGTGAGGATGGCTGTGGCGCGCTGCTGAATGTGGCTGACCACCTGATGCACGTCCTCGGCCGCGCGCACCGCCGTCACCGGCAGCAGGACGTCGCTCTCCTCCGCCGGTTTGATCTTCGGCACCTTGCCGTGAATCTCGAACAGCGCCTGCGCCTGCTGAAAAAACCCCGCGCGGGTCCAGTAGCTCAGCACGCGGGGGTTCGCGGGGATGGTCAGGAGCGGCCGCTCACGTCCAGCGCCCTGCACGGCCTGACCCGCGACGAGCAGGGCGACGAATCCGTAGGGGGAGGCCCACTCGGTGGCGTGCGCGTCGAACAGCAACCGCTCGCCGCCCGCGGCACCCTGCGCGAAGGAAGACGCAAACTGCTCGAACGACCGGTCATCGAATTGCTGAGGGACGTCGACCAGACGCGTCATACGCCCGCCAGCCTTCCGAGCAGGTGATCGCGTAATCCCGTCGCGCCACGGAATGAAACATTCCGGGCGGCCCGGCGCGCCGCGAGCTGCAGCGCGGCTTCGACGTCGGCTCCCTGCACCAGCGCGGCGGCGGCGGTCGCGCCGAACACGTCTCCGCACCCGGTCGGATCGCCGTCTGCAAACGTAGCGGCGCCCGTCTCACCGCTCGAGACGCGGGCCGTCCGCACGGGTGACCCGGTGAAGTAGGCGGCGCCGCGGCGGCCGAGGGTCACGCAGAGCACGCCCGTGCCGGCCGCGAGCGCGCCCGCCGCGACGGCCAGGGGATCAGGGCCCAGTTGACCCATCTCTTCCTCATTCAGTTGAACGGCGTCGAAGCAGCCGAACCATCCCGGTCCGTCTACGAGCGGCTGCAGGGTGCGCAGGCCATTCGCGTCCTTGGCCAGAAACAGGCTGTGCAGGTCGGCGTAGATGAACTTCGCATATCCCCGGCGGAGCATCCGCGCGGTCTCGAGATTCATTTCGAAGCCTGAGATGAAATTGACGTACAGGGCGTCCAGGTCCTGGATCATCGGCCCCAGCTCGCCCCACGTCCACCCCGGCACGCCACCGGACATCAGCTCGCAGCGGCGTTCCTTCGTCTCGTACCGGAGCGTCACCCGGTTGTTGGCTTCGGGAACCAGGATGAACCGCGCGCCCGGCGGGACGTGATGGAGCGTGCGTAGAAAGCGGTCCGCGGGCTCGGCCAGGTCGCGCCCGACCTTGATCAGGGGGACGATCTCCCAGCCGTCGTCCAGACTCGCGTCCATGCCCGCCAGGGCGTAGGCGATGCCGCCCCATTCCTCGACCGCGGGCTGTGCCGGATCGCGGCCGTAGATCGTATCCCATACCAGGGCGCCGATGACGCCGATGCGCTTCACGCGCGGTCACCCCGGTGCTTGTCGATGAATGCCGCCGCGGCTCCGAACACGCCGGCAGTGCCCGGCAGCTCACCGGGAACGATGCGGCACGCCTTCACCGCATCCTTGAAAGCCCGCCGGTGCACTTCACGCCGGAGCGGATCGAAGAGGCGGTCGCCCGCGAGCGTCACGCCGCCGCAGATCACGACCACATCCGGATTGAAGATGTTGATGATATTCGCGACCCCTGCGCCCAGGAGCTTGGCGGTGTCGTTCACGACGTCGAGCGCGTATTGGTCGCCGTCGTGTGCCGCCTGGTACACGGTCTGCGCCGTGAGCTTCGACAGGTCACCGTTCACGTACTTGCCCAGCGTGGAGTCCACCCCCGACTCGATCCCCTCGGCGGCGCGCGCGGCGATGGCGGGGCCGGAGGCGTAGGCCTCGATGCAGCCATAGTTCCCGCATTTGCAGCGGCGCCCGTTGGCATCGATGGTCGTGTGTCCGATCTCCCCCGCGATGTCGGACGCACCGTGATAAATCCTGCCGTCCAGGACGATGCCGCCGCCGATCCCGGTGCCGATGGTGAATCCCACGACGGCCTTCGCGCCGCGCGCCGCGCCCCGCCACCACTCGCCGTAGATCGCGCAATTCGCGTCATTGTCGAGCTCGGCGGACAGTCCCGTGACTTTGGTGACCCGGTCCCGCAGGGGGAAGTTCGTCCAGCCGAGGTTGGGGGTGAACAGGACGATGCCGCGGTGCGTGTCGAGCGGACCGGGGGAACCGATGCCCACCCCGATGATCTCCTTCCCCTTCGCGGCCGCCATGGATTGCTGGACCAGGCGGCCGATGCGCTCGATGACGGCATCGGCGCCTTCTTCGGAACGCGTCGGTTCCGTCACTTCCCCGAGCAGCTCCGACCCGTCTTCGGCCACCGTGCCGACGACCAGGTTGGTCCCGCCGATATCAATCCCGACGACGTAGCGCACCAGTCTCCTCGATCGCGGCGATCACGCGTTCGACGGCGAGATCCCGCATGCAGCGATGATGGCCCAGCGGACACGCGGCTGGACCGTGCTTGGAGCAGGGACGGCACGACAGGGCCGTCACCTCGACCACGCGGTCTCCAGGATTCAACGGCCCGAACCCGAAGGATGGCACGGTGGGGCCGAAGATCGCGACCGTCGGTGTCCCAACCGCCTGCGCAAAATGCAGGGGCGCACTGTCGTTGGTCACCAGCAGGCGGCACCGCGCCAGCAACGCCGCCGACTCCCGCAACGTGAGCTTGCCGCAGCCGCTCGCGGCTCTCCCACCCGAGGCGCGGACGCGGTCGACGATGGCAGCGGCGAGCGCTTCGTCTGCCGGTCCGCCTACCACCGCGACCGCGTGGCTCGCGGCGAGACGTCCAGCCAGGTCGGCGAAGTGGGGCCAGCGCTTCGTGCCCCAGATGGATCCCGGGGCGAGTGCCAGGACCTCGCTTCCCAACGCTGCGGATTCAACGAATGCCGCCGCCGCGCCATGGTCCGCCTGGGTCAGCCCGATACTCGGCGTCCTGATTGCGTGGTCATCGCCGGCCAGGGCGAGCAGCCGGTCCACCTCATGTCCCCTGGCGGGACGCAGCCTGCTTTCCGTATACAGCGACCGCCAGCCGTCCCGGAATCCTACCCGCCGGGGTACCCGAGCCCACAGGGCCAGAAGCGCGCTGCGGAGCGACCGGTGCGGCACGTACGCGACTTCATAGTGCGCTTCGCGGAGCCGCCGCGCGAGTGCGGCGACGCCGCTCCACCCACGATCCGCCCCACGCTTGTCGTAGCGGATGACCTGCCGGACGGCGGGGTGCGTGTCCAAGAGGGGTGCGGCGGCGGGGGTCGTGACGACGTCTACCGGACCATGGCGGGCGGCCAGGACCCGAAGCAGGGGAGTCGTCAACACGACGTCTCCCAGAAACGCCGTCTGCACTACCAGGCTAGTCAACCTGCAGCACCGCCAGGAAGGCTTCTTGCGGGATCTCCACCGTGCCGACCTGCTTCATCCGCTTCTTTCCTTCTTTTTGTTTCTCCAGGAGCTTTCGCTTCCGTGTGACGTCGCCGCCGTAGCACTTGGCGGTCACGTTCTTCCGGAGCGGGCGGATGGATTCCCGGGCGATGACCTTGGTGCCAATCGCCGCCTGGATCACCACCTCGAAGAGCTGGCGCGGAATCAGCTCCTTCAGTTTCTCGGCGATCTTGCGTCCCCACTCGTACGCCTTGTCCTGGTGAATGATCACGGAGAAGGCATCGACCGGGTCGCCGTTCAAGAGCAGGTCGAGCTTCACCAGCTCGGACCGGCGGTAGGCGAGGAATTCGTAGTCGAGGGAGGCGTACCCGCGGGAAATCGTCTTCAGCTTGTCGTAGAAGTCGAGAATGATCTCCGCCAGGGGGAATTCCCAGCTGAACTCCACGCGCGTCGGGTCGACATAGTGCATGCCGAGGTACACGCCGCGACGTTCCTGACCGAGCTTCATCATCGCGCCGATGTAGTCGGCGGGCGCCAGCACACGCGCCTTGACGTACGGCTCCTCGATGCGCTCGACCGTGGACCCATGCGGCATGAGGGACGGGTTTTCGACCAACTCCTTCACGCCGTCGGTCTTGTAGACGTGGTACTCCACGTTGGGGACCGTCGAGATGAGGTCGAGATCGAATTCCCGCTCCAGGCGCTCGCGGACGATCTCCATATGAAGGAGGCCCAAAAATCCGCAGCGGAATCCGAACCCCAGGGCAACCGACGACTCGGGCTCATAATGCAGTGACGCGTCGTTCAGCTGCAGCTTCTCCAGTGCGTCCCGGAGCTCCTCGTACTGCTCGGCGTTGGTCGGGTAGAGTCCCGCGAAGACCATCGACTGAATGTCGCGGTAGCCGGGAAGCAGGGGCGCGTCCGGATGCTCGACGTCGAGGATGGTATCCCCCGGGCGCGTTTCCTTCACGCCCCGGACGTTCGCGACGACGTATCCGACTTCGCCGGCAGCCAGCTGGTCCACCGGCTTGTGGCCGAGCTGAAGATTGCCGACCTCGTCGACCTGGTAGTGATCGGCCGTGTGGGCCCCGAAGACGATGTGCATCCCGGCCTTGAGGACGCCGTCGACGACGCGGATGCTCGGGATCGCGCCGCGGAACCGGTCGTAATACGAATCGAAAATCAGGGCGCGCAGGGGCGCGGACGGGTCACCCTTGGGGGGTGGGATCCGTTTGACGACGGCTTCGAGGAGCTCGGGAACTCCGGTGCCTTCCTTCGCGGAGATCTTGAGGATCTCCTCGGGGCGGGACCCGATGAGGTCGTGCAGCTCCTGAGCACGGCGCTCCGGCTCGGCACCGGGGAGGTCGATCTTATTGAGGACCGGGATGATCTCGAGCCCGGCGTCGAGCGCGAGGAACAGGTTCGAGAGCGTCTGGGCCTGCACCCCCTGGGAGGCGTCGACCACGAGGATCGCGCCCTCACAGGCCGCCAGGGACCGGGACACCTCGTAGGTGAAGTCGACGTGTCCGGGGGTGTCGATGAGATTGAGCTCGTACGTCTCACCGTCCCGGGCATCATAGTTCATGCGGACGGCGTTGAGCTTGATGGTGATCCCGCGCTCCCGCTCCAGATCCATCGTATCCAGCACCTGCGCCCGCATCTGCCGCTTGTCCAGCGTGCCGGTGCGCTCGATCAGCCGGTCGGCCAGGGTGGACTTCCCGTGGTCGATGTGGGCGACGATGCAGAAGTTGCGGATGAGAGCCTGGCGCATTGGCGAGGAAATATAGACGTCAGACTTCAGTTGTCAGACGTCCGTATCTCCTTGGTCAATTCGGCTCCTGTGAGTATCGTTTCTGCTGATGTCTGACGTCTGATGCCTGACGTCTTCACAAGGAAACCACCCCTGCCTCCCATCACCGGCTGGTACGACCCCACTCAAAAGGGCGGAGCCCTGCGGCTCGCGGCCAACGGGTACCTCCCCGCAAACGGCGACCCGACCGTGCGCCTGCCGGGGCTCCGGCGGGGTGACCTGGTGGTGCTCGAGGGCGGCCGGGTGACGGCCGTGAACGGCGCCGCTCCCACCGCCCTGGCCGACCGCCCCGAATTCGCGAAACTCGGCGCCGTCCATCCGGAGCGCGCCCTCCGCCTCGAAACCGACAAGGCCTCGAGTCCCCGGACCGCCGCGATCCAGCGGGTGGTCGACCTCGTGTGCCCCCTGGGGTTCGGGCAGCGCGCGCTGATCGTCTCACCGCCGAAGGCGGGGAAGACCGTCACCTTGCAGGCGGTGGCCGAGGCGGTGGCGATCAACTATCCGGGCGCAACTCTGATGATCCTGCTGGTGGATGAACGCCCGGAAGAAGTGAGCGAGATGGTGGACTGGGGCCGGGGTGAAGTGATCGCCTCGAGCTTCGACCTGCCACATGAGCGTCACGTCGCCGTCGCCGACATGGTGTTCGAACATGCCCGCCGCCGGGTGGAGCTCGGCGGGGACGTGGTTATCGTGCTGGATTCCCTCACGCGGCTGGCCCGCTCGCACAACACGGCAGCCGGGCGCGGGAGTGGCCGGACCATGTCGGGGGGACTCGACGCCAACGCGCTCGCCAAGCCAAAGGCGCTATTCGGCGCGGCGCGAGCGGTGCCGCGGGGCGGATCCCTCACGGTGATCGCGACGGCGCTGGTCGAGACCGACAGCCGGATGGATGACGTGATCTTCGAGGAGTTCAAAGGCACCGGCAACGCTGAGTTTCGGCTCTCGCGGGACCTGGCCGACCGGCGGATCTATCCGGCCGTCGACATCGCGGCGTCGGGCACCCGGCGGGAGGAGCTGTTGGGAGACGCCGCCGTCGTCGAGGCGAAACAGAAACTCCGGCGGGGGCTCGTGGACCTCCCCCCGGAGCAGGGGATGCAGCAGCTGCTCTCATTAATGAAGCGAGCGCCGACGAACCCGGAGCTCCTCGCAGGCGTGCGCTAGCGCCCGGGCTTCCGGCGCCGCAGTTCGGGTTGACCCTTGGGCGGGGGCGGTGGCGGAGTCTGCCGCGGCGGAGGCGTCTTCACGACCGGCCGCGGAGGGGGCGGAGGGTCTCGCCGCGGCGGTGGCGGCTGATTCGGCTTCGCGGGCTTCGCCGGCGGCTTCTGGTTCGGGTCCCGCTTCCCCGTGTCCTGCTGTTGAAGCAGGAGACCCGCGTAGGTGTAGTACGCGGGGATGTCACACTTCGAAATGTCCAAGCACGGCATCGGCCGTGGGGCCGTGGCAGTCATGCCGGCTGCGATCAGGGCGTAGTGAATGAACATGGCTCCTCCCGAACCCCGTACACGCAGAGAACATGCCATGCGACAGATTCACGTCAGGTTCGCGGATCTTCAGATCGCATATGAATTTAGCGAATCTCCCCAACCCGAGTAGCAGTGTGGGTGTCTCCTGGCCCGGACGCTCGGGCGTCCGTTAGCTTCCGCCCCGAATGTCCACCGGATCCCGACTGGATCTGCTCGATCCCCGTGAGGTCGCCCAACTGGGAGGCCTCGAGATCGCGGCTGCCGGCGTGGTCGAGGGATTCCTGGCGGGCCTCCATCGTTCTCCGTTCCGCGGGTTCTCCGTGGAGTTCACGGAGCACCGAGCGTATCAACCGGGCGATGAGCTCCGCTATCTCGACTGGCGCATCCTGGGGCGCACGGACCGGCCCTACGTCAAGCAGTTCGAGGAAGAAACCAACCTTCGTGCGATGATGCTCGTGGATGTCAGCCGGTCCATGGCATGGACTGGATCGGCAGAGCGTCTGACCAAGCGTGCGTACGCGGACCGCCTCGCGGCCGCCCTGTCTCTCCTTCTTCTCCGCCAGCGCGACGCGACGGGCCTCATCACATTCGATGAAGCAATTCGGCAGGCCATCCCGCCGCGGGTGAAGAGCGGGCAGTGGCACCGGATCTTGCGCGGTCTGATCGAGACGCCGGATGGACGGGGGACGGCCGCCGAGGAAGCGCTGCGCCAGGTCACCGCCCGGCTGGTACGGCGCGGGATGGTCGTGTTGATCTCCGACCTGCTCTTCGATCGCGAGCTTGTATTGACGGCGCTGCGGTATCTGCGGCACCGCGGCCACCAGGTGACCGTGATGCATGTGATGGATCCGGCGGAGGTCGATCTCGCCGGTCCGCCCGAAGTCCGCTATCAGGATCTCGAGTCCGCGGGGTCGGTGGTGGTTCGCCCCCGGGAGCTCGCCCGCACGTACCGCGAGACCGTGCGTCGCGAAATCGCAGCCTGGCGCTCGGCCTGCCGCCGCCACGAGATCGCGTACCACCACGTCACGACCGATCAGCCGTTCGGCGTCGCGCTCCGCCGGCTCGCGTGATCTTCCTTCATCCCCTGGCCCTCTTCGGGCTCGCCGCGGCGGCGATCCCGGCGCTGCTCCATCTGCGGCAGCGTCGGACGCCGCCGGTGCTCGACTTCCCGGCCGTTCGCTATCTCGCGGACGCCGAGCGGAGAACGGCCAAACGGCTGCGGTTGCGTCACCTCCTGCTCCTGATTCTCCGGACGCTCCTCATCGCCGCGGTCGTGATGGCGGCCGCGCGTCCCCAGGTGCGGGGATGGGGGCGCGCGACGGGCCATGAGCCCACGGCGGCCGTCATCGTGCTCGACAACTCCCTCTCCTCCGGTGTGGTGATCGATGGGCGCCGGGTGCTCGACGGGCTCGTGGCGACAGCGCACGGGGTGACCGCGCGGGCGGGGTCCGGGGACCGGCTGTGGCTGTTGCTCGCGGACGGGGTCGTTCGCCGCGGAACACCCGCCGAGCTCGATGCGGCGATCGATGACGCCCGGCCCGAGGCAGGCCGCATGGATCTGTCGGACGCGGTGCGCCGGGCCGTGGCCGTTGCCGCCAGCGCGTCGCTCCCCGTCCACGAGGTCTACGTGATCTCCGACGGTCAGGCGAGCGCGCTGAGTGGCCCGCCGGTGCGTCCCGGATCCGTGCGCGTGATTGCGCTCGAACCGAGGACCGGACCGGTGCCCAACCGGGGAGTGGGCGAGCTGCGGCTCGTCGATGCGAGGCTGCTGGTGCCGGTGGTGGGCACACCCGGCGGAAAGTCCGGGACCCTTACCGTGACCTACCGCCACCGGGTGATTTCGCGCGGCCTCGCCGCGCCGGGAGACACGCTCGCGATCGCGCTCCCGGTGGCGCCGGTGGGCTGGTGGACCGGCGCGGTCGATCTGGAGGCCGACGAGCTGCGCGGCGACGATCGCCGGCTGTTCGTGCAACGAGTCCATCCGCCGGCGCGAGTGACCGCCGCGGCCTCCGCGGGCCCCTTCGTCAACGCCGCACTCGACGTGCTGCGTGAGGCGGAGCGGATCGCCGACGGGAATGACGTCACCATCGCGACGCTCCCCACCGGACGGTTTGCCGTCGTCCCGGCCACGGGAGATCCGGCGTCGGTCGGTGCCGTGAACCGCGCGCTCGGCCTTCGTGGCGGGCATTGGCGTTTCGGCGTGCCCGCCACCCCGGGTCGTGTGTCGGTGCGCGGAGCGGCGCTCAGCGGGCTCGAAGGTGTGCCGGTGGGCAGGCGGCTCGAGCTGACGGGCGGAGATCCCGCCGGCATCCTGGCGACGGTGAACGGCGCCCCCTGGCTGGTGCGGGACGGCTCGACCTTGCTCATCGGCAGCGCGCTGGACACGTCGTGGACCACGTTGCCGGCCACGCCGTCGTTCGTGCCCTTCGTCGACGCGCTCGTCAACGTCCTGGCCCAGGGCGAGGCCCCGGTGAGCGATACGGTCGGAGCGCCAGGCGTGCAGTTCCGGATCAATGGCCGCGACACCGTTGGGGCGCTCGTGGCGGGACCCGACGCGAGGGAATCGGACCTGACACCCGCTCCCGCCGCGCTCTTCAGCCGGGCGTTGGGCGCCGAAGCGTATGCGTCGTCTTCTTTCGCCGACGCGGCGTTCGCGGGAAGTGCCCGGGGAGACGCCGGCGGTCTGCTCCTGATTCTGGCGCTGGCGTTTCTTGCCGGGGAGTGGATCGTCGCGATGACCACTCGCTGATGCCGCTCGATTTCCTGCTGGACCGCATGGGGGAGCTGCCCGCGTTCGACGCGCTGGCGGCGAACCTGCCGCGCGCCGGTCAGCGGGTGGGCATCGGCGGGCTCCCCGGATCAGCGCCGGCGGTGCTGGTCGCCGCACTCGCGCGCCGGCTCCCGCAACGTGTTCTCACCGTCGTGGCACCCACGCCTGCCGATGCCGAGCGCTGGCTCGCGGATCTCGAGGCGCTGGCGCCGGGGGCCGTTGCTCTCTATCCGCAACGGGAATCGCTGGGCGGCGAAGAACAGCATGTCGAAATCGCCGGCGAGCGCATCGAGACGCTGGCGGCACTCCTCGAGGGCCGCATCCGCATCCTGATCACGACGGCTCGCGCGACCGTCGAGCGGACCGGCGTGCCCGGAGCGCTCGCGGATGCCCGGCTGACGCTTTCCGAGGGGAGCGGCCCGACATTGGGCGACGTGGCTGAGCGCCTGACGGCGATGGGATACGCGAAGGTGCCGACCGTGACGGAGGTCGGCCAGTTCTCGGTGCGCGGTGGCATCCTCGACGTGTATGGCTTCGGCATGGCGGTGCCGGGGCGCGTCGAATGGTGGGGAGACGACGTCGCGACCTTGCGAGGGTTCGATCTCGACACCCAACGCTCGGGAGACCCGGTCCAGCGCGTGACGGTGCTCCCGCTGCGCGAGCATGGGCGGACGGACTCCAAAGCATCCGTTCGGTCGTCCCTCCTCGAGCTTCTGCCCGCGGACGCGCTTCTGGTGGTGGACCGTGAGTCACCGGTGCGGCAGGAGGTCGACCGGACCTGGACCGAGGCGGCGCACCACCTCGAGGTGTCGCGCCGCCTCGGTGAAGAACCCGAGCAGCGCGACGTGCTGTTTCTCGCGCCCGAGCGTTGGCAGGCGCTCCTCTCCGGGTTCGCGCGTCTCGCCCCTGAGGCCCCGGACGCGGGTGTACGCTTCCCGATCTCCTCTCCCGAGCTCGTCGACCGCGATCTCAAGTTCCTGCGGAGGCTGATCGCGGGGCCTGTCGCGACCGTCATTCTCTGCGACAACGAGGGCCAGCTCGAGCGGCTGGAGGAGCTCCTCGATTCCGGCAACGCCACCCTCGCCGTCGGCGCGTTGGACGGCGGGTTCGCGTTCCCCGCACTCCGGGTGCTTACGGATCACGAGATTTTCCGCCGCGCGCGCCGGCTGCGGCGGGCGCGGCGGTATCGCGCGGCTGCGAACGCGCTCGGACCGGGCGCGTTCACCGCGGGCGAGTACGTGGTGCACCTGGATCACGGCATCGGGATTTTCCGCGGCCTCGAGACCATTCAGGTGGGCGAGGCGACGCTCGACGTCGCTACCGTCGAATACGAGGGGGGCGACCGGCTGAACGTCCCGCTCTACCGCATCGACCTCCTCGAGCCCTACCGGACCAGCGGCGACCCGGACGCCCCGCCGCCGCGCCTCCATCGTCTCGGAGCCACCACGTGGCAGCGGCAACGCGACAAGACCCGGGCCGCCATTCTCGCGATGGCGAGCGAGCTGCTCGATCTCTACGCCCGGCGCCAGCTCGCCTCGGCGTACGCCTTTCCCCCGGACACGCCCTGGCAGCGCGAGCTGGAGTCCGCCTTCCTCTATGAGGATACGCCGGACCAGCGGAAAGCCACCGACGAAGTCAAACGCGATCTCGAGCGGGCCCGGCCCATGGACCGCCTGCTGGTCGGCGACGTGGGGTACGGAAAAACCGAAGTCGCATTGCGGGCGGCGTTCAAGGCGGTGCAGGCCGGCAAGCAGGTCGCCGTGCTGGTGCCCACGACCATTCTGGCGGAGCAGCACGGGCGCACGTTCCGGGAGCGGCTCGCCGACTATCCGGTGCGGATCGAGGTGTTATCGCGGTTCCGCAGTGCGCCGGAAACGGCCGCGGCCCTCGTGAAAACGGCGGCCGGGGAAGTCGACGTCGTCATCGGCACCCATAGGCTTTTGTCCAAGGACGTGCTGTTCCACGACCTGGGCCTCCTGGTCGTGGATGAAGAGCACCGCTTTGGGGTACGACACAAGGAGCGACTGAAGGCGTTGAAGCTCGCGGTGGACGTGCTGACGCTCACCGCCACGCCGATCCCCCGGACGTTGCATCTCTCGCTCGCGGGGCTGCGGGACCTCACGTTGCTCGAGACACCCCCCAAGGACCGGTCACCGGTGCTCACGTTTCTCGAGCCCTGGGATGACGCCCTGCTCGAGGATGCGATCGCGCGGGAGCTGGACCGCGGTGGGCAGGTGTACGTCGTCCACAACCGGGTGGAGACCATCGCCACGATCGGTGCCCGGATCGCGCGGCTCGCGCCACGGGCCAGGCTCGCGGTGGCGCACGGACAGATGCCCGAGCGCGAGCTCGAAGCGGCGATGGCGAAGTTCGTGACGGGAGCAGTGGATGTGCTGGTATCGACCATGATCGTGGAGTCCGGATTGGATGTCCCGAACGCCAACACGATGATCGTGGACCGCGCGGATCAGTTCGGTCTGGCGCAGCTCTACCAGCTGCGCGGGCGCGTGGGCCGCAGTCATCGCCGCGCGTACTGCTACCTCCTCGTGCCCGATCTCATGGACGCGCGCGCGGAGGAGCGGCTGCGCGTCCTCGAGCACCACACCGATCTGGGTTCGGGATACCGGATCGCGCTCCGCGACCTCGAGATTCGCGGTGCGGGCAACCTCCTCGGCAAGGATCAGTCGGGGCACGCGCACGCCGTGGGGTTCGACACCTATCTGCGGTGGCTGTCCGAGGCGGTGGCCGACCTGAAGGGGAGCGGGACCGGCACGGCGGCACCGTTCGCGCCTCCCGACGTGACGCTCGACCGCCCGGCGCATCTCTCCGACGCCTACGTGGCGGACGACGCGGTGAAGCTCGATGTGTACCGGCGGCTGGCGCGGGCCCAGCAACCGTGCGAGATTTCCGCCGTCCGCGACGAGTTGCGCGACCGGTTCGGCCCGGTGCCTGACGAAGCCGCCCGGTTGTTGCTGGTCGCGGAGCTCCGCGCGCTCGGTGCCCGGCTGGGGCTGGAAACGGTCCTGATTTCGGGTGACGAGGCGCGGCTTACGTTTCGGCGGGATGCCCATCCGCGTCTGGCGGGAATCAATACCGCCCTCGACGCGGTGCAGTTCGAAGCCGCCGTGCGGCGGGCGCAGCCCCTGTCGCTGCGGTTGCGGCGCCTCGGAGGCGAAGCACTCGGCCCCGGGCTGGTCCGGGCCCTCACCGCGGTTCTCCAAGATTCTCATCCCTAGGAGACAGGAATGCGTCGGTTTGGTGCGGTACTCTTGGTCCTTCCCCTCATCGCCTGCGGCGCGTTGCGCGACGCATTTTCCGCGCATGCCAGCGACGCCGCGACCGCGGCGGGCCAGTCCCTGACGGCCGAGCAGCTGGCCGGCTGGGCCAGCCAGGTGAAGGGCATGCCGCTTCAGACCGACAACCTGCAGCGGCTGGCGCGGATCTGGGTCGACTACACGCTGTTCGGGAACTCGCTGGCGGGCAACCGCTCCATCGAAGACTCCTCCCTCATCATCGACGCGATGTGGCCGCTGGTCTCGCAGGCCAAGTGGAACCACTTCCGCGAGCGTCTGGTCGCCGGGCGCACCAACCTGAAGGGCGCGCAGATCGACTCCGCGTACAACGCCGGCGTGATCCGGGCCTTCCAGCAGATCCAGGTGCAGGTGCCCGCGAGTGCGAGTCCGGACGTGATGGCGCAGGGCAAGCGGAAGCTCGACGGCGTGTGGGCGCAGCTGCAGTCGTCACGCGGCTCGAACTTCAGCGCGCTGGCGCGCAGATACTCCGAAGACAACCAGAGCAAGAATGCCGGCGGGTTCCTCGGGGTGTTCGCCAAGGGAACCCTGCCGCCTCCGTTCGAAGTGCCCGCGTGGAAGCTCGCGCCGGGCGAGATGAGCGGTGTGGTGCAGACGCCTTACGGTTTCCACATCATCCGCCGGCCGCCCCTGTCCGAGATCCGGGACTCGTTCGCCGTGAGCGTGCAGCAGGGGATCGATCAGAACTTCGACTCGCTGTACAACGCGCGTCTCCGCTCGCAGCGGCACCTCACCGTCATCAAGGGCTCGCTGGCTGCCGCCCGCGCCGCGCTGCAGGACGCGGATGCCGCGGAAGAGAACACCACCAAGCTGGTGACCTACGACGGTGGCTCGTTCCGCATCAAGGATCTGGTCCGGTGGCTCCACGCGGTGGATCCCCAGCTGGCCTCACAGGTCCCCGGAGCCACCGACACACAGCTCACGACCGTGCTGGAGACGCTCTGCACCCGCGAAATGCTGCTGCTGCAGGCGGACTCCGCGCATGTGACCATCACGGCGGACGACTGGCAGACGATCAAGGCGGACTACGACACGACGATCGTTCACCTGGAAGACGCGCTGCAGGTCACTCCGCAGATGCTGCATGATTCGAGCAGCTCCGCCGATGGCCGGACGGCGATGGCGGCGACGCACGTCAATCAGTACCTGGCCGACGTGGTGAGCCGCCGGCGCGGCTTCCTCGGCGTCCCGCCGTTCCTGGCGACCGTGCTGCGTGGCACCGCACCGTGGACGCTGAATTCCGCCGGGATTCAGCGCGCCACCGAGCAGGCCCAGGCCGAGCGCGTGGCGAATGGCGGGAGCTCGTCGGGTCCCGGCACGGGGGGCCAGCAGATGATGCGGCCCGCTCCCGGACCGGCGCCCGTCCCCGGATCGACGCCGGCCAAGCCGCCGGCGCCGGGGGCGCATTAGTTGATTCGCCGCGTCCCGCGTTCCCTGACCGTCGCCTTCGCACTCTTCGCAGGCATACCGGGCGCGTTGGCGGCGCAGGTGCCTCTCGACCGTGTCATTGCGGTGGTGGGTGACCATCCCATCCTCGCGTCCGAGGTGGAAGAGCGCGTCCTCGTCACCGCCCAGCAGAGCCAGCTGCCCACCGACTCGGCGGGTAAGGCCGTCCTCCGCAAGCGCATTCTGCAGCAGATGATCAACGAAGAGCTCGAGGTTCAGCAGGCGCTGCGGGACACGAGTATCAAGGTCACGGATCAGGAAGTGCAGGATCAAGTCGAGGCGCAGGTGAAGGGTGTGCGATCTCAAATCCCCGACCCCAATGAGTTCCTCCGCCAGCTTCATGTCGCCGGCTTCGGAACCGTGGAAGAGTGGAGACGGAAGCTCGCGGAGGACCAGCGACGGCAGATTCTGGTGTCGCGCCTCCTCGAGAATCTCCGCCAGAACGACAAGCTGCGTCCCATTCCGCCCAATGACGCCCAGATGCACGCCTTCTGGGACCAGCACAAGGGCGAAGTCGGCAAACGGCCGGCGAATATTTCGTACCGGCAGATCGTGATTCTCCCGGAACCCGACTCCGCGTCGCGGGCGTCCGCCCTGCACCTCGCAGACTCTCTCTACCAGGTGCTCCGCACGGGTGCTGATTTCGCAGGGTTGGCGCGGAAATTCTCGGCGGATTCGTCGAGTGCGGTGCAGGGAGGCGAGCTGGGATGGTTCCGGCGCGGGGTCATGGTGAAGCCCTTCGAGGACGCGGCGTTCAGACTGAAGCCGGGCGACATCTCGCAGCCCGTGGAGACGAAGTTCGGATTCCACATCATTCAGGTGGAGCGGGTGCAGCCCGCCGAAGTACTGGCCCGCCACATCCTGATCGTTCCCGTCATCACGCCGGCGCAGATCCAGAAGGCACGCCATCTCGCCGACTCGGTCTACACCGCGTGGAAGAACGGGGCCTCATTCGACACGCTGGCGGCCAAGTACTCCGATCCGGACGAGCAGAAGCTCGTCGAGAACGAGCCCCTCTCCGGTCAGGGGACGCCCATCTCCCCCGAGTACCTCACCGCGGTGACGCAGGATACGACCATGGGGATCAAGCCGGTCATCGTGGTCGGTCCCAACACCCCGCGCCCGAAGTTCGCGATCATCGATGTCACCGGACGGCAAGCCGAGGGTGACGTCACCTTCGATGACGTGAAGGAAACGATCAAGAGTCGGGTGGCGTCCGATCTCGCCGAAGCGCACTACATCGATCAGCTGCGTCACGCCACGTACGTCGACGTCCGCAACTAGCTCTTCCCGTCCCCGCCTGGCCCTCACGCTCGGCGACCCGAGAGGCATCGGGCCCGAGGTCGTCGCGCAGGCGCTGGCCGTCGGTCCTCCCGCTGCCGACATCGTGCTCGTCGGTCCCGACGACCTCCTCGCCAAGATTCCCGCACGCTCGCGTCTGGGCGTCGGGGAGTGGGGATTCGGCCGGGGACATTCCGGAGATCCGGAGCAGGAGCTGGCCGCCGGGCGGCTCGCCGCGAGGTCCATCGAGCGGGCCGTCTGGCTCGCCCGCGCCGGCGAAGTGGACGCGGTCGTCACAGCTCCCGTGCACAAAGGCGCCCTTCACCGGGCCGGCTACCGCTATCCTGGGGTGACGGAGTTCCTGGGTGCGCTCACCGGCGGGACCGAAACGGTGATGATGCTCGTGACCGGAGCCCTGCGTGTCGCGCTCGTGACGACGCACCTGCCCCTGCGGGAAGCCCTGGGGCAGATCACCACCGACCGCGTGGTCCGCGTCGGGGAGACGGTGCTCGCGGCGCTCAAGGACCGCTTCGAGATCCCATCGCCGAAGCTGGCACTGTGCGCCCTCAATCCGCACGCCGGCGAGGGTGGACTGTTCGGGGACGAAGATCAGCGGATTTTGGCGCCCGCGGCCCAGCGCCTCGGCGCGCGCGGACCCTTTCCGGCGGACACGGTGTTCGTGCGGGGACTGAAGGGTGAGTTCGACGCGGTGCTGGCACCCTATCACGACGTCGGCATGACCGCGGTGAAGGTGGCCGGGTTCGGCCGCGGGGTGAACGTGACGCTCGGACTGCCGTTCGTCCGCACGTCACCGGATCACGGCACGGCCTTCGACATCGCCGGCACCGGGAAGGCGGATTCAGGATCGATGCGCGCGGCGATCGAGCTCGCGGCGCAGATGGCGCGACGGCGTTAGGCGGCGGGCTTCAAACGGGCGGCGGCCCGGGCTGCACCCGCAGCTGACCCACGCGCCGGCCTTCCATCGAGACGATTTCGAACGTCACGCCGGGGAGCCGGATCTGGTCCCCCACCTTGGGGAGGCGCCCCAGAGCGCCGAAGACCAGCCCGCCGATGGTCGTGTAATCCCCGGGATCGAGACTGAGGCCGTAGCGCTCGTTCACGTCGCCGACGGGCGTCGACCCGGCAATCACCGATCCTGCCCCCGCCGGCGTCGGCTCGGAGCGGTCGTATTCGTCGTAGATCTGCCCGACGATTTCTTCCAGCAGGTCTTCCATGGTCACCAGGCCCGCCGTCCCGCCGAATTCATCGAGCACCACGGCCAGATGCACCTTCTTGCGCTTCATGTCCGCGAGGACGTCCTCCACTTCGCGGGTGCCGGGGACGAAAAACGCGGGCCGCGCCACGGACGAGACCGGCTGCGATCCTCCCGAGCGGAGGGCGCGGAGAATGTCCTTGGCGTGCACCATGCCGACGACGTCGTCGAGCGACTCGCCGGTGACCGGATACCGGGACCGGCCCGCCTTCGCGACGGTGTCGGCCGCCGACTCCACAGTCTGGTCCGCTTCAAGCGCGACCATGTCGGTGCGTGGGGTCATCACTTCGCGCGCGTTTTTCTCGCTGAACTCGAACACGCCCTCGATGAGCCTGGCATCTTCGCGGTCGATGCTGCCCGCGCGTCCGCTCTGCTCCACGAGCATGAGGATCTCCTCCGGCGAGTGGACGCGTTGGTGCTCCGAGAGTCTCCCGGCGCCCAGCACGCGGAGGATGCCGTTCGCGGAGGAGCGGAGGAGCCAGATGAAGGGATTGGTGGCGGTCGTGAACACCATCAGGGGCCCGGTGAGCCACCGGCTCATCTGTTCAGGATGAATCAGGGCCAGGCCCTTCGGGGCCAGCTCGCCGAGCACAATGTGCAGGAACGTGATGAGCACGAACGCGACCCCCACGGCCACGGAATGGGTCGCGATGACGTTGAACGGCTCGCGCAACGTTCCAAAGAGCGTCGCTAGCACGTCGGCAATCGCGGGCTCGCCGATCCACCCGAGGCCGAGGCTGGCGAGGGTAATGCCGAGTTGAGTGCCCGAAATGGTACGGTCGATCGTCTGCAGCGCGTGCTTGACGGTCCGCGCGCGGGCGTCCCCGTCCGCGATCATCGCGTCGATGCGGGTCCGTCGCGAAGCGACCAGCGCGAATTCGGCAGCGACGAAGAACGCGTTCGCGAGGACGAGCGCCAGAACGGCAGCCAGGCGGAGAGCGAGCGACTCAGGCATACAGGGCGCCAAAGCTATATGTTTTCGAACATGGCCGCGCCTACCAGCCTTCCCATCGATGTCACCTGCGTACATCACGCACCGGGCCGCCACGAGAGCGCGCGCCGGATGGGGTGGGTGCTGGGGATCACCGCGGCGGTCATGGTCGCCGAGGCGGTGGGAGGATGGGCGTCGCATTCGCTGGCGCTGCTCGCGGACGCGGGCCACATGTTGGCCGACGTGGCGTCGCTCGGGCTGGCGGTGGTCGTGGCCCGGCTCGCGCAGCGGCCCGCGACGGCGGAGCGCACCTACGGTCTCCTGCGCCTCGAGGTCTTCGCCGCCTTCACCAATGGGGCGGTGCTGCTCGTCATCGCGGTGGGCATCGGCATCGAAGCCTTCCGCCGGTTTTCCGCCCCGCCGGGCATCCACGCGGGGATCCTGCTCGTCATCGCCGGGATCGGACTCGCGGCCAATCTCGTGAGCGCCAAGATCCTGCATCACGGCCATGACCACTCGCTGAACCAGCGCGGCGCCTACCTCCACGTCCTGTCCGACATTCTGGGATCGGTGGGAGCCATCGTCGCCGGCATCGTCGTGCTGGCCACGGGCTGGACCATCGCCGATCCGATCATCTCGGTCGGCATCGGCCTTCTGATCGTGAACGGGTCGTGGCGGCTGGTCCGGGAAAGCGTCGACGTGTTGCTCGAGGCCACACCGGCGCACATCTCGCTGTCGCATGTCCACGACCAGATCTCGACCGTCCCGGGTGTGACGTCGGTCCACGACCTGCACGTCTGGACGGTCACGAGTGGTGTGGTGGCGATGAGTGGGCACCTGGTGGTACGGAATCCGGGGGACAACCAGCGGATTCTGGAGGCCGTGCAGGAGCGGATGGAGAAGCTCAAGATCCGGCACGTGACAGTGCAGATGGAAAAAGATCCCACCTGCGAGTAGCGGGGAGAAGGGAATGAGGGAAGTGGGAAGAGTGAGTGACCTCTCCCGCTTCCCTCTTCCCTGTCCTGTTCTACCTACAACTCGCACTCCCGAACGCATCGAGGCGTCCGGCACCGAAGATCGCCGACGGCCCCACGCTGTCTGCTCCCCGGTCGAGACAGTTGGTCGCATTCTTGAGTCCCATCTCCGCGGCGACGCCCGCCACGTGGGGTGACGCGAAGCTGGTACCGGCGCCGAGCAGGAAGCTCACGGTGGAGCACTTGAAGGGAAGCGAGATCTGGGTGTGACTGCACGCGCCCAGGATCAGGTCGAACGCGTTTCCGCCCGGCAGGAGATCTCCACCAGGCGCCACGAGGGTCACGCCGGTTTTCCCGCCGAAGTTCGAATAGCTCGCCAGCGCGTCAAAGTTCGCCTGGTTGAACGGCGCCGTCGCGCCCACGCTCACGACGTTCTGCAGTTGTGCGGGCACGGACGAGAAGTTCTTCGGAATCGCGTCGAGATTCAGCGCTTCGTTCCCCGCCGCCGCCACCACGACCACGCCGCGCGAATGCGCGAAGTCGATGGCCTTCTGCATGTCACGCAGCAGGTTCGGGACGCCCGGCCGGTTGTCATCGAGGATGGCGCCCAGGCTCATGTTGATGACATCCGCGCCCTCGTTCGCGGCGAACAGGATGCCGGCGATCACGTCGGCGAAGGACCCCGACCCTGAGGCGCCGAGCACCTTGATGGCGCAGAGGGTTGCGTTCGGCGCGACGGACGCGACGCCCAGGCCGTTGCTGGTGATGATGCTCGAGACGAACGTCCCGTGCGTATTGAAGTCCTGGATCGTTGGTTCCGCCGCCACAAATGAAATACTCTTCGTCAGATCGACACGGCCCGAGAGATCGACGTGCTGCGGGTCGACGCCCGTATCGAGGACGCAGACGAGGCGCCCTTTCCCGCCCTGGCTCGCCGCCCACCCGCCCGGCGCGTTGATGACTTGCATGTTCCACTGGAACGGGAAGAATGCCGCGCCGCTCTGGTTCGTGCCGGCGCTGGCGGTCACGTTCTGGTCGGCGAACATCTGGAACGCCATCTCAGGCGCAGGAATCCATTGGACGGTAAGGTCCGGATCGACGCTGGCGACGTCGGGTCGCGCGGCCAGCGCACTGGCCGCGGCGGCGGTCAGCCCCTGGATCGTGACGACCCCGATCTCGGAATGCCGGCGCTCGATCGTGCCGCCCAGGGCGGCGACGGACTGATCGAACGCGGGGGTCTCGTTGCCATTCAGGGAAACGACCTGGCGGCCGGGTGCGGAGGCCAGGTCGGCGCGGAGAGGGGCCCGGGACTCCACCCGTGCGTGGGTGGTGGGGGCGAGGGGTTGCCGCTCCACGCAAGACGCGGCGGCCAGCAGTCCGGTGAGGGGGATCAGGACCTTCGTGGACCAGGCGAGGGGGCGCATCGGTGCCTCAACAAGTGAAGGGATTTGCGAACTTGCCGAGGGTACGGCGGGTCCGGTAGGCAGTTCCTGTGGGGACTCTGTGAGGAGGGCGCTTGTTTTTCTGAGGGGCTCCCCACTATACTGCCCCCCTCGAAACCTGGCCCCGTATTCAGGACGCAATTCCTTGGCAATCCGCAACATCGCAATCATCGCCCACGTCGACCACGGCAAGACCACCCTGGTAGACCAGATGCTCCGGCAGGCTGGCGTGTTCCGCGCCAACCAGCAGGTCGCCGAGCGTGTGATGGACTCGAATCCCCTGGAGCGGGAGCGGGGCATCACGATCCTGGCCAAGAATACCTCGGTGCGGTGGGGCGACACCAAGATCAACGTCGTCGACACGCCGGGACACGCCGATTTCGGTGGCGAGGTGGAGCGCATCCTCCGGATGGTGGACGGCTTCCTGCTCCTCGTCGACGCCGCCGAAGGCCCGATGCCGCAGACGCGGTTCGTGGCGGGGAAGGCGCTGGCGCTCGGACTGCGGCCCATCGTACTGGTCAACAAGATCGACCGGCAGGACGCCGAGCCGATGCGCGTGCACGATGAGGTGCTCGAGCTGTTCCTCGACCTCGAGGCGAATCAGGACCAGTTCAACTGTCCCTTCCTCTATACCTCGAGCCGGGCGGGGACGGCGACGCGCGAGCTGAAGGAGCCGGGCACGACGCTCGAGCCCCTGTTCCAGACGATCCTGGACACCATTCCGGCGCCGAAGGCGGACCCGGCCGGTCCGTTCCAGATGCTGATCTCGACGCTCGACTATTCGTCCTACCTGGGGCGGATCGGTATCGGGCGCATCGAGCGCGGGAAGGTCCACGTCGGTGACACCGTCGCCGTACTTCCTCTGGGTGATCCGGGTCCCGTTTCGGATGGCCCGTACGAGCAGGCGAAGGTCGTGAAGCTGTTCGCGTTCGAAGGCCTGGAACGGAAGGAAGTGGACGAAGCGGCGGCGGGGGAGATCGTGGCCATGTCCGGGTTGTCCGGCGTCGAGATCGGGAAGACCGTCACGGCCCCCGACCATCTCGAGCGCCTGGAGGGGATCGCCGTCGAAGAGCCGACGATCTCGGTGGACGTCCTGGTCAACAATTCGCCGTTCGCGGGCCGCGAAGGGAAGTTCGTCACGGCCCGGCAGGTCCGGGAACGCCTGTACAAGGAGCTGGAGCGGAACGTCGCGCTCCGGGTCGAAGACACCGACAACACGTACACCTTCACCGTGTCAGGACGGGGCGAGCTGCACCTGGGCATCCTGATGGAGACGATGCGGCGCGAGGGGTACGAGTTTCAGGTGTCGCGTCCGCGGATCATCCCCCGGGAGGGGCCGAACGGCGAGCAGCTCGAGCCCTATGAAGAGCTGATGGTGGACTGCCCTGAGGGGTATCTGGGCGTCATCATGGAGAAGCTGGGACCGCGGCGGGCCACCCTCATGGACATGAAGAACCCGGGGGTGGGGACCGTGCGGATGCGCTTCAAGATCCCCGCCCGGGGCCTCTTGGGGTACCGGTCGGAGTTCTTGACGGATACCCGGGGAACGGGAATCATCCATCATCGCTTTCTGGAGTACGACACCTGGGCGGGGCCCCTGTCGGGCCGCAGCCGGGGGGTCATGGTGGCGGACCGGGAGGGGGTGGCGGTCGGGTACGCCCTCTTCAATCTTCAGGAGCGCGGCACCATGTTCGTGAAACCCGGTGACCCCGTGTACGAAGGGATGATCGTGGCGGAGAACGCGCGTCCGGGCGACATGGACGTGAATGCCACGAAGGAAAAGAAACTGACGAACATGCGCACGACCGCGGCCGACGAGATGATCATCCTCGAGCCGCCGCGGCAGATCACTCTGGAGCTGGCGCTGGAGTACATTGAGGACGACGAGCTGATCGAAGTGACGCCGTCGTCCATCCGTCTGCGCAAGCGGGCACTCGGCGCCAACGAACGGAAGAAGCTGGCTCGGGCCGACAAGCGGGCCGAAGAGTCCTAACACTCGTTCAACGTCCAACAACCAACACTCAGCCGGGGGTGGAAATGCTGTCCGTGGCAACGTCGGTGGATGTGTCGCTCAAGCGTCGCAGCGACGACATCGACGACGATTTCGAGGACTTCGAAGAAGATAAGGATCTCGACGAAGACTTCGACGACGAGCTGGACGAAGAAGATGGTGATGACGAGGATGGGGACGACCTGGACGACTACGACGATCTGGACGACGAATTCGACGACGATGAAGACGACGAATTCCGTCCGAAGAAGGGAGCTCGGCGGGATTGGGAGTAGGACCTGACCGGCTGGTACCAGTGGGGCCTCGCGGGGGAGCTGTCACCCGCGGGGCCCTCGTGCGTTTGGGGATGGTGTTGCTGTGGGCGGCGCCGCTGGCCGGCCAGACGGTGACGCCGGTGGCGGGTCTGGTCATCACCCATTCGGTTCGACTGACCCCCGGCACCTGGCACGTGAAGGCACCGGCGCCCCTGACGCAGGCCGCCATCGTCATCCGCGGAGACGACATCACCGTCGATGCCCGCGGCGTCACACTGGTCGGCGCATCGGACAGCACACTTCCCGACCGGTACCAGGGAGTCGCCGTGCGCGTCGCGGGGGGGCGCGGCGTTCGCATCGTCGGCTTGGGCGTCCACGGGTACCGGGTCGGCGTGATGGCGACGCACACGCAGGGGCTGTTTCTCGACAGCCTCGACGTATCCCGGACGTGGAAGCCCCGGCTCTTCTCGACCGTCGACCACGAAAGCCTGGTCGACTGGCTCTCTTTCCATCACAACGAGCACAACGAGTGGCTCCGGTACGGGTCCGGGATTTACCTCGAGAGCGTGGATTCGGGTGACATCGCCAACGTGACGGGTGAAGGTGGAATGAACGGCCTGATGGCGGTCCGGTCGGAGCGCCTCCGGATCTGGGACAACGACTTCTCGTTCAATTCCGGTCTCGGGATCGGGCTCTACCGGTCGAGCGATAACAACATCCAGCACAACCGGCTGGACTACGACATCCGCGGGTACTCCGACAAGCACTATCACCGTGGGCAGGATTCCGCGGGGCTGCTCCTGTTCGAGCAGAGCTCCCGGAACGTCATCGCCTATAACTCCGTGACGCACGGCGGAGACGGGCTCTTTCTCTGGGCCGGCCAGAGCACGATGGACTCCGGGACGGGCGGCTGCAACGACAACCTGATCTATGGGAATGACTTCAGCTATGCCGCGGCGAACGGCATCGAAGTCACCTTCAGCCGGAACACCATCGTGCACAATTCGATGGTCGGAAACGACTATGGGATCTGGGGCGGGTACAGCTACGACACGCGGATCCTCGGCAACGCATTCGCGGGGAACCGCACCGGAATCGCCATCGAGCACGGACAGCACAATCGCGTCGCGGGGAACGATTTCCGGGGAGACACGACGGCCGTGTGGCTGTGGGCCGACTCGGTGGTGCCCTCGGATTGGGGGTACCCCAAACATCGAGACATCCGGAGCGCCGGTGCCGTCCTCGATTCCAACGTCGTACTGCCGGTGCGGGTTGCGTTCCGGATCCGTTCCAGCGACTCCGTGCAGATCATCGGGAACGCCTGGGATTCGGATTCCGCGCTGGTGCTGAAGGACACCGCCCATTTCCGGATCGATGACAATCGTTCTTCGTCCCGCCAACCGGACGACACCCTTCCCCCTGGATTCAAGCGGTGGGGGCCTCCACCACTCGACGACACCGTCATCCCCCGGACTCCTTCTTCACAGCGCGACCGCTCGGCGATCGTGGTGGATGAGTGGGGTCCGCACCTGGCCGACTCCGTCCCGGCGACCGACTCGTCTCCAGCATTCGCGCCAGCGATCACCTGGGCCGCGAAGTTCTTCGTCTGGACTGACGCGTCCGACCCACGCTCCAAGCCGGCAGCCTTCAAGGCTCTCATGGCTCGGGCGCCCTTGCTTACCAGACAGGAATCCAAGCTCGACTACGAGTGGTATGCCCCGGCGATCGAGAGTCTTCCGCAAGAACGATGGGCATTGGACGCGAAAGGCTCGGTCGACCTCGACCACGGGGCGTACTCGATCCGCACCATTTCGGATGACGCCATTCGGGTCTGGGTCGACGGCAAGCTCGTCATCGACGACTGGAAGCCCCACGAATCAGTGGTGGACCACGCCGTGATCCACGGCGGCCGTCACAAGCTCGAAGTCCAGTATTACCAGGTAGATGGGTGGACGGAGCTTCGGCTGGATATCGTCCGAGGGATTGAGACTTCGTCTGGATCTCCCGGGCCCCACTGACCCTCCCGACCCCGGGGCCATGCCCCGGGGCTACAACCCTCCCAACCCCCTCGCTATCCAATCTCCGAATCCTCCCTTTTGGAGCTCGTTATGAGGTCCCTGGTCCTGGCCGCCCTACTGGTGGCTCCCGCGCTCTCGGCCGTCGCGGCCCAGCGCACTGTTCCCTCCACCGGCCAATGGCTGATCGATCCCGGCGAGCATGCCGGTGTGGTCCGGCTGACCATCCGCTACGGCGAGCGCCGCTACGAAAACAGCTGGAACAGCCAGGATGACCTTCCCCTGAGCGAGCTCGTGGGCCTCTCCGCCGCCGACATGGGCGGCTCGGGCGCCACGGTGCATTTCAAGATCGTCCGGTCCGCCGGGACGCTCGATTGCGAAGGCTGGTTCGACGGCGGGCGGGGGTCCGGGCACTTCACCTATCTCGCCAATCCGGATTTCGTGGCCGAGCTGGCGAAGCGGGGAGTCAATGCGCCGACCGCGTGGGAGCAATTCTCGATGACCATGTCGGGCGTCGGGCTCGATCTCGTGGACGAGCTGAAGAAGCAGGGATATGACCGGCCCTCGTCCGGTGATCTCGCCCGGATGGGCACCCATGGCGTCAACCTCGAGTACGTGCGGGAAATCGGAGCGCGGGGATACCATCTCGGCGACCCCGAGGGCCTGGTGAAGATGCGGGATCATGGCGTCGACCCGGAGTTCATCGAATCGCTCGACAGTGCCGGCTACACCAGGCTGGCCGCCGAGGACCTGGTGCGGCTCCGCGATCATGGGGTGGACGGAGACTACATCACGGAGATGAAGGAAGCGGGGTACACGCCGTCGAACCCTGAAGAGCTGGTCGATTCCCGGGATCATGGCGTGGATGCGTCGTACGTCCGGTCCATGAAGGAGGCGGGCTATGACAGCCTCTCACTCAGCCAGCTGCGGCGGGCGAGGGACCATGGCGTTACCAAGGCCTTTATCCGCCGCGTCGCCGACCGAGGCTACGGGAAGCCGTCGCTCGATGAGGTGATCCGGTTGCGGGATCGCGGGCTCGACTAGCCCCAGTCTTTCGAGTCCGGGGCGACCCGGCGCATCGTCTTCAAGAAAGCCAATGCGGAGTGTGGAGCGCGGAGTGCGGAGTGACCTACTTCGCACTCCGCATTCCGCATTCCGCACTCGAGCACAGCGATCTCCTCGGCGAGGATGTTGAGCGTACCGTCGTCTTTCGCGAGCTCTCCCCGGATCCAGAGCATCGGTTCTCCCCTGACGACGGCTCTGTATTTCTCGAACACATCCGGCCGCACGATCACGTTCACCATCCCGGTCTCGTCCTCGAGTAGAATGAAGACGAAGCCTTTGGCGGTGCCGGGGCGTTGACGGGCCACGACGAGCCCGGCGACCTCGACGGTTTCTAGGGTCTCATGCTTCACCAGCTGGTCCCCCGGAATGATTGACGTAGGCAGACTCTGTCGCAGCAATCCCATCGGATGACCACTCGGCGCAAAGCCCAGGGTCCCGTACTCCGCGAGCATCCGCTCGACCTCGACCATCCCACCGAACCGGAGCCCCTCATGCGGGTGGGAGAGCGCCAGCTCGAGCTGGCGGCGGGGGGCCCGGCCCTGACGCGCGGTCTCCGGGGGGAGCCAGAGCCCGGTTTGCCAGAGTAATTCGCGGCGGGTGAGCCCGGACGAGTCGAACCCGCCGACCCAAACCAAATTTTCGACCGCGGTGCGTTTGAGCCCGGTAGGCGAGCGCCTGACGAAGTCCGCCAGACTGCGATAGGGTCCGCAGCGCTCCCGCTCTTCGACCACTCCGAGCGCCGTTTCCTCGCTCCAGGCCCGGACAAATCCCAGTCCCACCCGGACGGCGTTCTCCCCCTCGGGCCGGCACCAGACATCACTCCGGTTCACGTCGGGGAGCTGGATCGTGATGCCGTGATGGCGGGCGTCATGGGTGAGGGCATCGAGCGAGTAGAACCCCATCGGCTGGTTGTTGAAGATGGCCGTGTAGTACTCGGTGGCGTGGTAGTGCCGGAGCCACGCGGACTGATAGGCGAGGAGACCGAAGGCCGCCGCGTGCGACTTGGGAAACCCGAACTCGCTGAAGGCGATCACCTGCGTGAAGACCCTGTCGGCAACTTCGGGTGGAACTCCCCGTGACGCGGCTCCGGCCCGGAAGTCGTCGCCAAATCCCATCAGCAAGTCCCGGCTGCGCTTCCTGCTCATGGCCCTTCGCAATGCTTCCGCCTGTCCGGCGGTGAACCCCGCCAGCGCCTGACAGACTTGCAGCACCTGATCCTGGTAGAGAATCACGCCCAGCGTTTCGGTGAGCGCTTCCTTCAGCAGGGGATGGTCGAGCGGAGGCTCGTACGTTCGTCCCGCCTGCATGGCTTTCCTGCGAGCTTCCCGTCGCCGCACATACGGGTTCACGGCTCCACCCACCACCGGGCCCGGCCTCACCAGCGCGACCTCGACGGCCAGATCTTCGAGTGACCGGGGGCGGGTGCGCCGGATCATCTGGATCTGCGCCCGGCTCTCGATCTGGAACATCCCCACCGTGTCTCCGGCGCAGATCTGGTCGTAGACCTTCTGGTCGTTGAAGTCGATCCGCGAAAGATCGGGTGGAGCGCCGCGGCGCTCCGCGATCAGCTCGACGCACTCTTCCACCAGGGAGAGCATGCCGAGCGCCAGGAAGTCGATCTTGATGAATCGGGCGTCATCGCAGGAGTCCTTGTCCCACTGACAGATCACACGGTCGGGCATGGCGGAAAGCTCGAGCGGCACGATCTCGACCAGAGGTCTCGAGGAGATGACCATCCCGCCCACGTGCTGCGAGATGTGCCTCGGCAATCCCCGGATTTCCTCGGAGAGCTCGCACAGCTCCTTCCAGAGAGGCGCGCTCGAGCGGCCCGCAAAACCGGGCAGCTGCTCCAGCTCCTCGGACAACCCACCCAGGTGCCGGTCGGCGAGCTTTGCCACCAGCTCGATTTCTCCCGGCGGGAGATCGAGGGCCATGCCGATCTCGCGGACCGCGGACCGCGTCCGGTACGTGGGATACGAGCAGACGAGTCCGACATGCTCGGCGCCATACCGGGCGTAGACGCGCCGAAAAAGCTCTTCGCGAATTTCTCTGGGGAAGTCGAGATCGATGTCGGGAACGGAGGCCAGGGTTTCGTTCAGGAATCGACCCAGAAAGAGGTTGTTCGCGATCGGGTCAACGTGGGAGAGGCCGAGGAAGTAGCAGACGATCGATGACACGGAGGAGCCGCGGCCCCGGCCCGGGAGCAGGCCCGAGGTGGCCCGGCGCGTGCCGTTGCGGACATCGGCGCCGACTTCCCGGGCCAGATCGAAGAGATCGTGATAGACCAGAAAAAACCCGCTGAGCTTGTGATGCTCGATGAGCCGCAGCTCTTCCACGAGACGCTTCTCGGCATCTGGGCGCCAGGTCGAGCCGGGCGGATACCGCTCCTCGAGACGGGCCCGGCAGAACTCGGCTAAGCCTTGCGGCGCGGGGGTTTTATCGGCTCCGCGGAAATTGGGGAAGGTGTACCCGAGGTCGCGGGTCAAGTCGAAGGCAGCGCAGCGCTCTGCGATGATCCGGGTGTTGTCGATCGCCCTCGGAAGATCGGGAAAGAGAGCGGCGACTTCCGCGGGGGGTCGCAGATGGAAGTCGTTATTCGGCCGGCGGGCGACATGGGCGCCATCCAGGCTCGTGCGGTTCTTGATCGCCACGAGACAATCGTGGAGCCGGTAGCGCGAAACGTTGTGGTAGTGCACGTCGCGCGTCGCCACTACCGGTAAACCGACCGATTCGGCGAGTGCCGCGAGTGCCTGGGTCCGCCCCCGGTCTCCCCGGACGCTGTTCCGCTGCAGCTCGACGAAAAAATTCTCTTGACCGAAAATGTCGCGGCACTGAGAGGCCGATGGGCCTTTCTGGTCGAACAGGCCATTTCTGCATCCGGAAAGGACAATCAAGCCTTCATGGCGTTCGACCAGACTCGCGAACGGAAGCCGGGGATCGTGCCGGTCCGGCGACCCCAGATGGGCGGTGGTGATCAGGCGGCAGAGGTTGGCATATCCGGTGGCCGATTCCGCGAGCAGGGTGAGGTGGGCACCGGAGTCGAGGGTGACTTCGGCGCCGGTGATGGCCTGCAGACCCAGACGTTTTGCCGCCTGGGCAAAGGCCATCGAGCCGTAGAGGCCATGGTGGTCGGTGAGCGCCATGGCGGGATAGCCCAGGTGCGTCGCCTCGAGCACCAGCTCTTCGGGGGACGACGCACCATCCAGGAACGAGAACCCGGAGTGACAATGCAGCTCGACATAGCTTGGCATTCAGGGGCGTTGGATCCACCAGTCGAGGGAGACCAGGTCCTGATAGAGGATCACGCGTTTCCCACCTGACAGGACGACGTCCGCGTAGCAGCGGATGATGGGCGAGCGCCACCACTCGTCGTCGATGCGCCAGATCTCGCGGATCTCTTCCACCTGAAGGTCTCCTTCTTCCCGGTGGACGATCGTTGGCCGGCCTGCCGCATCGGTGGTCACGGCCACTTTGGCCGGGAGATTCAGGGCTCGAAGTCGATCAGGGCGTAGCGGCGTTCTGGCAGTCTTGACCATGGTTGCACCTCGATGACGTGATGAAGGAAGGGACGGCGGAACCGGAGGCGGATTTCGTGGGCGGCGGTGCGCAGGGCGTCCCGGCGGCGGGCGCGGGCTTCCGCGCCCGCATCGCGGGCGAAGAGCTGCAGCTCGGTGGTGCCGGGCGCGAAGTCGGTGAGCAGGATCGTGAGCTTCTCGACGGCCCCGGTGAGTGGTGCTTGCTCGATCCGAGTACGAAGGAGCGCCAGGAGCCGGTCGAGGGTGGCGGTGGGGTCTTTCAGGGTGAATGTGGCGAGCCAGGAAGCGCCATGCTCGATCTTCGCTTCGGCGCGGAGCTCCCGGACTCGCCATCCAGTGCGACGGGGATGGGCGAGGGCGAGAGTGAGAACGCGCGAGAAGGCCTGAACGAGGAATTCCCGCTCCGCCACCGGCGTGTAGAAGGTGAGAGACTGGACGATGGGCTCCGGCACCCGTCGCCCCACCACCGGCTCGACGACTTTTCCTGCCGCGAGACGCCAGAGTTTGCGTCCGGCGTCGCCGAACTGAGATGTGACCGCTTCTTCCGGAAGCGCAGAGAGGTCGCGCAGGGTCGAGAGACCCAAGCGGAGGAGCCGGCGGTGCGTGTCGGTGTCGAGCGGAAGCACGGCGAGCTGCTGGGCGTCGAGAAATGCCCGCTCCGTTCCCTGCCTGACAATGACGAACGATCCCGGCTTTGCGCGGGACGCGGCGACCCAGGCGATGAACTTTCCGCGGGCGACGCCGATACGGACACCAAGTGCGGAGTGCGGAGTGTCGAGTGCGGAATTGAGAGACGAGTTTGCTATTTCGACTCCGCATTCCGCATTCCGCACTCCACACTGTATGGCTTCGATCTGTCTCTCAACGTTTCCATGAATCCCTTCCAGCCCATCCAGTCCCACGAACACCCGCCCCAGCTCCGCGGGCTCGACGACGGGACTGACGTCGGTGAGCGCAGCGAGTAGGCCTGAGAAGCGTTCGTCGTAGTGGACGGGGTCGGCTTCGCAGAGCTTGAGCGTGGGGGCGAGGCCGATCGCCTGGCTCACCGTCATGCCGGAGCGCACGCCCACCCGGCGTGCGTGCCGCGAGACCTGCCAGACTTTGCGGGCATCGTCAGGAGACAGGACGGCCGAGGGCCCGGTGGTGAACCCGGGATGGCGGGCTTCCTCGCAGTGCAGGGCGAACTGGGGGATCCAGCAGCAGGCAGCGAGGTCGCTGGTGAGTGGGCGGGGGGTAGAGGTGGCCATTGCGGAAAGGGTTTCTGAACCCGAACATATCCCGAAGGTACATGGGCCGCAAGGATACCCGAAAGGCGGTTAAGTTGTTGTCTCTATGAGTCCTAGGAACCAGCCCTCCCTGTTCGACGACGCCCCGTTACCGGAGCCTCCCGAGGAGATCAAGTCCCTTGGGAAAAAGCTCCCGGCCAACGTGCGGTTGGGGACCACCACGTGGACGTATGACGGGTGGAAGGGGACGGTGTACAGTCGAGACTACCGGGGACCGGAGCCGGCCCGGCGGCTGGAGGAGTACGGGCGGTATCCGTTATTCAGGGTCGTCGGGATCGACAGCGCGTATTACGAGCCGCCGACGGAAGAGACGCTCGCCGCGTATGGACGAGCGCTTCCGTCGGGATACCCGTGCGTGAGCAAAGTCTGGGACCGGATCACGGTGCGACGGTTCACTCGGGATCCGCGGTGGGGGAAGGACGCGGGACAGCGCAATCCGGATTTTCTGAACGCGCAGTTGTTCAAGGATGCCGTGCTGTTGCCGTATTCGCGCGCGTTCAAGGATCACGCGGGCTGTTTCGTCTTCGAGTTTCAGGCGATGCACGGCAAGGATCTGCCTGACCCCTTACAGTGGGCTGATCAGCTCGACGGATTCTTGAAGGAGTTGCCGAAGGATTTTCGCTATGCGGTGGAACTGAGAAACGCCGAGTTGGTGCATCCGATTCACGGGGAAGTGCTGAAGCGGAACGGTGTCGCACACGTGTTCAACTCGTGGACCGCGATGCCGACGATCGGTCAGCAGCTGCAGCTCTCGTGGGTATTCCCGACCACGTTTACCGTGAGCCGGGCGTTGCTGAGGCCGGGGCGGACATTTTCGGATGCGGTGAAGATGTTTCAGCCGTACGACCGCATTCGCGAGCCGGCGCCCGAGATTCGCGCGGATCTCCTGAAGCTGATCGACGAGGCGATCGCGCGGCGGCTCGAGGCGCTGATCATCCTGGGGAACCGGCTGGAGGGGAACTCGCCGGGGACGATTCGGGCGCTGACAGAGGCCTGGAAGCCCTAGAGCGACAGGATCATTCGGAGGCCGCTGTCGACTTGACTGAGGATGTCACCGGGAAGCGCACCGATGCGATCACGGAGTTCGTGCCGATCGACCGAGCCGAGTTGCGAGACGTTGATCACGGAATCCTGCGGGAGTCCCGAGACCCGGCGTGGGAGCAGGACGTTCCCGGGCGCATCGATCAGGCGAAGGTTTGACGTGATGGCCACTGCGATGATGGTGGCGATCCTGCTCGCATTGAACCCATCGGATTGGACGATCAGTACGGGGCGTCGGAATCCGGGAGCGGATCCCCGTGGCTCTCCGAGGTCTCCCCACCAGATATCGCCCCGTCTGATCACCATTCCTGACGGGCCCAGGTCCGTCGGAGTGCCTGCTTCAGATCATCAGGTATCCGGCTCTCTTCCGTCGCATACACTGCGTTCAGCCGCTCAGTCACTCGCGCCTGGCGTTGTTTGGCAATGTATTCGGCCAGGGCTGTGGCGTAGAGCCGGCTGCGGGACATGCCCATTTTCTTGGCGAGGGCGTCGGCCGAGGCGAATAGCGGGTCGGGGATGGAGATGGCGGTTTTCATACTACGAGTATACTCCAGTTATACCACACCCGCCATCCCGGAGGATTGGGAGGTGGCCACCGCAAGAACGCAGTACCGTGACGGGAGCGAGGGTACTAGATTAGGGTCCCGTTGGTGGTTGGGGCCTGTAGCTCAGGTGGTTAGAGCGCACGCCTGATAAGCGTGAGGTCGGTAGTTCAACTCTACCCAGGCCCATCAGAAGTGCGGAGTATGGAATGCGGAGTGCGGAATTCACCTAGGCCGCTTCGGGACAACCGGGGCGGCCTTCGCGTTTCAGATCACCCCGGTCATGGCGTCGTCACCATGGTGGTCGCCCCTTTGGATTTCCCCCCGCCGTGCCACGACTCTTGACGGAAAGCGGACCGCATCAGGGTCTTCAAACGCTCCGCAGGGAAACGCTGGGGACGCTCAGGTGACGCCCCGGGCCCAAGCTAGGAGCATGGCGTCTCGTCCGACCGGGAGCCCACTCCGTGAATTGTCCAATGAATCGCAATCACACTCGAGGCAAAACATGATGGTCGGCATTCGCAACGTTGCATCGTCCTGGGCGCTCCGGTTCGCTGTTGTCGTCGCGTTGGCGGTCGGCGGCCTTGCGCGCCCCGCCAGCGGCCAGCTCGGCACCGTCTCGTTCGCGAACTCGGGCGCTCCTGGCGCCCAGCCCACGTTTCTCCGTGGCCTGGCGCTGCTGCACAACTTTCAATATCCGGAAGCTGCTGCCGCATTTCAGGCCGCGCAGAAGATCGATCCGGGATTCGCGATGGCCTACTGGGGCGAGGCGATGACGTACAACCACGGCGTCTGGCGCGAGCAGGACTCGCTTGCCGCACGCGCCGTGCTCGCGCGCCTCGGGGCCACGCCGGCCGAGCGGTTGGCAAAAGCGCCGACGCCGCGCGAGAAGGATTATCTGCGCACGCTCGACGTCTTGTACGCCACCGTGGGCACGAAGGCGGGACGCGACAGCGCATACGCGCGTGCCGCCGAGCAATTGGCCACGAAGTATCCCGACGACGTCGACGCGCAGCTCTTTCATGCATTGGCGCTGCTCTCGCTCTTTCCGCGCACCGATTCGACCTACCTGCGCGCCCATCCGCAGCACCCCGGCGCGCTCCATTACGTCATTCACGCCTACGATGACCCGGCGCACGCGCAGCTGGCACTCGAAGCGGCGCGGAACTACTCGAAGGTTGCGCCGAGTGCAGCGCACGCGCAGCACATGACGTCGCACATCTTCGTCGCGCTCGGGATGTGGGACGACGTCGTCGCGGCGAACGAGGCGGCGCTCCGCACCACTGACAGCGGGGCAGGCGGTGCGACGACCACTGCTCCGAACTGCAGGCATTACGCGGTGTGGCTTCAATACGCGTACCTGCAACAGGGGCGCCTCGCCGACGCTGAACGGATGATGGACGCGTGTCGCGCGGCGAGTACCGGATCGCCCGATGCGGCGAGCGGGTATGCCGAGATGCGCTTGCGCTACATCATCGACGTCGACGAGCCAGGCCGTGAAGTGAGCGGCGGCCCAGGCGACGGACGCTGGCCCCCACTGCTGCGGTTCAGGTTCGACTTCGCGACGGCGTACGACGCACTCCGTCGCGGCGATACGGCCGGCGTCGGACCCACGATCGACCGCATGCGCGGAGCGCGCGCGGCATTCAGCGGCGTCATGATGAAAATGATGCCCGAGATGCTTGGCGCGACGGTGGTGGCCGAGGATGAGCTCCACGCGCTCCTGGTCCTCCGGCGCGGAAACAAGGATGACGCGGTGGCGCTCCTGCGTCGGGCGGCGGCGCAGGAAGACGCGCTCCCGTTCGCGTTCGGGCCGCCCGAAGTGGTGAAGCCATCGCACGAGCTGTTGGGCGAAACCCTGTTGTCGTTGGGGCGTGCCGGCGAGGCGCGTCACGAGCTCGAGCTTGCGCTCGCGCGCACACCGGGGCGTTCCCTGACATTGCTGGATCTCTCACGAGCGAGCCGGGCGGCGGGAGACACCGCGGCGGCATCGGCGGCGTACCGCCAACTCATGGCGAACTGGCATCGCGCCGATTCGAGACCCTGAACCCAGCAGGCGAGCATGCGGCGTGGAGGAGGCTCGGCAGTGGCCGTCCATAGTCCATCCATAACGAGGGCTCAAAGACGGCCCAACTGGGCTGAACGGCGCTCGTACTACGGCACCGCCAAGCCTTGTTAGATCAATTGATTGTCACCCAGACCTGAACGGGCTCCGTCGACGCGACCTACACCCGCCATAGGTAGCTTGACTTCCTATCGATAGGTAGGAATACTACCTATCATGGCAAACCGATCGCCCAGGAACGAGCTGCTCGCCGGCACGATGGACCTCCTGATCCTCCAGACCCTCACGCTCGGCCGCCTGCACGGGTACGCGATCGCCCGGCACATCGAGCGGTCGTCGGACGACCTGCTCCGGGTGGAGCAGGGGTCCCTCTACCCGGCCCTCGAGCGCCTCCAGCGCAAGGGACTCGTCACGTCGACCTGGGACACCTCGCCCACCGGCCGGCGCGCCCGCTACTACACGATCACCGCCTCCGGTCGCAAACGCCTGGGCCAGAAGATCTCGGCGTTCGACGGCCTCTCGCTCGCGATTGCCCGCGTGCTGGGACGCGAGTAACGCCGATGTCGTTCTTCGACGCCCTCCGCCATCGCCTTCGCCCGCTGTTCCGGAGCCGCGAGTTCGACCGCGAGATGGACGAAGAGTTCCAACATCACATGGACCTGGGCGTACAGGAGTTTCCGGGGCACGCGCGCTTCGGCAGCCGGGCCTTCTATAAAGAAGAGCGGCGTCACATGACCGTGCTCTCCTGGCTCGACCCCCTCGGGCAGGACCTGCGTTATGCATGGCGGAATCTGCGCCGGACGCCCGGGTTCACCGCCGTCGCGGTCCTCTCGCTCGCCATCGGCATCGGCGCCAACTCGGCCATTTTCAGTCTTATCTACTCGATCCTGCTCCGGCCCCTTCCGGTGTCGCACCCCGACCACCTCGTGCTGGTCCAGCACGCCGGGCCTGAACTGCCCAACGACGGGTTCTCCTTCAACGAATACCGCGCCCTGAAGCACAGTCCGGGGTTCAGGGCCCTCACGGCGCGAGGCGGCGGGGACCATGTCCCGATCGTCGCCGGACCGGTCCACAGCACGCTGTCCATCGATGCGGTGGACGGGAACTTCTTCCCGACCCTGGGGCTCGAAGCCGAACGGGGACGGCTGATTACGCCGGAAGACGAGCGAACCCGCGCCCCCGTCGTGGTCATCTCGGACGGCCTCTGGGCGGAGTGGTTCGACCGGGCGCCGAGTGCCCTCGGCAGCACCATCACGATGCGGGGCACCGCCTTCACCGTCATCGGCGTGACGCCCAGGGCGTTCGCGGGCCTCGAGGACGGCGGTCAGTTCTCCGGCGCGATCCCCCTGGGCACGCTGGCCCTGGTGGGCGGGACGCCGGTTGAGGACGGCGCCACCGATTCAGCTGTCATCGAAATCGTGGGACGCCTATCGGACCCCGGGGCACTTCCGGGCGTCGCGAAGATGCTCGATGCCACGTACCGGTCGTGCTGCGCCAGGGGCGACAGCCAGTCCAGCGGGGTCCAGCTCACGACGATCGCCCACGGGATTCCCTTGTGGAAGTTCGACGTCCACGCCCTGTTCGGCCGCCTGCTGGTGGAGCTGTTGGGCGCCGCGGGTGTCGTCCTCCTCGCGGCGTGTGCGAACCTCGGGACCCTCTTGCTCGCGCGGGCGTCCGCACGAGAGCGGGAGTTGGCTGTGCGGCTCTCCCTAGGCGCCTCTCGCCGGCGCCTGGCGGGTCAAATGCTGGTCGAAAGCGCCCTCCTGGCGGGGTTGGGTGCGGGAGCGGGATTGGTGCTGGCGCACTGGTCGCTCCGCGTGATCGCGCATCGCCTCCCGGACCCCATCGTCGACCGCGCAGGGTTCGCCCTGACCGGGGAGGTGCTCGTCTTCACGGCCGCGGTGGCCGCCCTCTCTGTGATTCTGTTCGGCGCCGTTCCGGCCTGGCGGGCCACGCGAACCAACTTGATCGGGCCCCTGAACGAGGGCGGGCGCTCGTCCACGAGCCGCCGGGCCGGATGGCTCGACCGGAGCATCGTGGTGGCCCAGGTCGCGCTGGCGCTGGTCTTGGTAAATGGTGCCGGGTCACTGGTCGCTACACTCCGCAGCCTGCGCAACGTGGACGGAGGGTTTTCCTCTGAACGCCTGCTGAGCGTCGAGCTGGACAGCCGCGGCACCCCGTATGAAAGCGGAGGGCTCACGGCCTTCACGGACCGGTTGGTAACCCGGGCCGCGGCGATCCCGGGAGTACGGTCAGCGGCGCTCTCAGAAGCGGCCCCGATTTTCGGTGGCCGCAGTTGGGCGCCGACGATCACGGTCGAGGGGTACACGCCGGGAGCGGACGAGGGCATGCGTTGCATATTCGATGCGGTGAGTCCGGCCTACTTCTCGACGATGGGAATCGCGTTGCGCCGAGGACGGGTGTTCACGGAGGATGATCGGGGGAGTGGAGGCGTGGCCATCGTGAACGAGGCGTTCGCCCGACAGTACTTCCGCGATCGGGACGCGCTGGGAGCCACGATCCGCACCGTGCGCGGGGCAGACACGCTGCTGATGCAGGTCGTGGGCGTGGTCGCCGATGCCCGTTACCAGGACCTGCGGGTGCCCGCGCAGCCCATGGCGTACCTCCCCCTCGCGCAGTTCAAACGGATTCCGGTGCTCGGGCAGCTCGTGGTGGTGACACTCACGGTCCGCACCGTGAGTGACGATCGCGCCCTGTCGTCGGCGCTTCGCAACGCCGTGCTCACGGAGACTCCCGACGCGCAGATCTACGGGCCCGAAACGATCGAAGCGTCGATTGACGCATCCCTGAACCGGGAGACGCTGACGGCGGAGCTCGCGACACTCTTCGGTGCGGTGGCGCTGGTCCTGGCGGCGATCGGACTGTACGGCGTCGTCTCGTACCGCGTGGCGCAACGCACCCGGGAAATCGGCGTGCGCATGGCGCTCGGTGCCGCGACCCCCGCAGTCGTATGGCTGGTGTTCCGTCAGGCGCTCGCCCTCGTGACGATCGGAGTGCTCGTGGGTGCCCCGCTGGCGTTCGGCAGCGGGAAAGCGATCGCCGCGGAGCTCTACGGCCTGGGCCGGAATCCGTTCTTCGTGATTGGTGCCGGGGTTGTGTTGCTTGGCGTCGCGGTGGCGGCGAGTGCCATCCCTGCGCGGAGGGCAGCAGGTGTAGACCCGATGATTGCCCTTCGGTCGGACTAGCGAGAACGGTGATAATAATTCTCAACTAGACTTGTGTTTGGGGAATAAAGTCGACAAATTCTGTCGGCTTTCAATAACCCCTCAAACACAAGGCTTCCTCGATGCGTCTCGCCCGTCTCCTCGCCGCCTCCGCAATGATGACTCTCGCCGCCCGCACCCTTGCCGCTCAGGACTCCTTCGAGCTCGAGGTCTACGGACACGAAACGGCGAAGTCGGGAGAGTGGGAGCTCGAGTCCCATTTCACGTTTTCCGCGAAAGGCTCGACGCAGTTCGACGGCGCGGTGGTTCCCACGAACCACCTGTTCCGCTCGGCGCTCGAAGTCACACATGGTCTGACGCAACACTGGGAAGTCGCGGCCTACGGCATGTTCGCCATGCAGTCCGGGGACGCGCCCGAGTTCGCCGGGTGGCGGATCCGGTCCCGCCTCTCGTCTCCGGACACCTGGCGGCTGCCTGTCGATCTCGCCCTGAACGCCGAGGTGAGCTACACGAAGCCGGTGTTCGATGACCACAGCTACGCGTTCGAGATCACCCCAATCGTGAGCCGTCGGTGGGGCCCCTTCGAAGCCGTGGTCAACGCCTCCCTCGAGTCGCCACTCCGGGGATCAGACCGCGGGAAATGGGAGTTCGAGCCCAGCGCGCGGGCCGCCCTCACCCTCAGCCCCTCGGTCGACGTGACGCTCGAGTACTTCAGCGCTCTGGGACCCCTGAACGCGATGGACCCGCTGCGCGAGCAGGTGCACCAACTGTTTCCCGGAGTGGTGCTCCGGTTGGGGGACGATTTTTCGTGGAGTGGCGGCGTGGGGCTGGGCCTGACGGGGACCGGTGACCGCGTGGTCGCCAAGACGGCGCTCGAGCTGGAGCTGTAGGGGCCGTCATATGGTCTCCCGCGTTCCCTTCATCATGAAGAAGATCGACCCGACGGCCGCGACCACGACGAGAACGTTGGTGACGAGCACGGGCCCGGAGTGGATCAAGGATCCGTACACGAGCCAGACACATGCGCTCGTCGCCTGGATAATGCGCAGCGTGATGGGCCGTTTGAAGAAGTAGGAAGAAACGGTCAGCGTGGTCGCTACCCAACCTGCCCACTGGATCATGAACACTCCTATTTCCTGAACATGAAGTAGACGGCTCCGCAGAGACACAGCCCGGCCCACATGAAGTTCAGCCGGAGTGGCTGCCGCATATACAGAATGGCGAACGGCACGAACACGCTGAGCGTGATCACTTCCTGCAGCATCTTGAGCTGACCCAGGCTCATCGCCGTGTAGCCGATGCGGTTCCCGGGGACCTGGAGCAGATACTCGAAGAACGCGATCCCCCAGCTCACCAGCGCTGCGAGGACCCACGGCTTGTCATGCAGGTTCTTGAGGTGCGCGTACCAGGCGAAGGTCATGAAGGTGTTGGAGCAGATCAAGAGTAGGATGGTCTTGAGGACCGGAGACATGCTCAGCCCTGAGTTGAGGATGGTATATTGTACCACCATGGGGCCCGCTGGCCGCCGTTTTCGGACCACTGGTCCCCGCCCAAACCCCGTTCGCCACACCCCGGTTGTGTTTCGAACCATCCGGCCCTTGCTTCCCCAATTCACCCACTCCGGAGCACCGATGCGTACCCTTAGCACCTTGTTTCTCGCCGCCGTCGTGGCTTCCCCCCTCGCCGCTCAGGGCAATCCGGTGTCGACCGCCATCCAGCGTATGGGCGGCGGCCACGCGAAGAGCTTGCTTGCTGCCGCGCAGGCCATGCCCGCCGACAAGTACACCTTCAAGCCCACGCCCGCCCAGATGTCGTTCGGAGAGATCATCGCGCACATCGCCGATGACAACGGCATCACCTGCGGGGCGATCAGCGGCAAGAAGTCGGATGCGGCGAAGGTGGCCGGGTCGGACAGCAAGGACAAGCTCGTGGCCGCGCTCCAGGCGTCCCTGACCTTCTGCAACTCAGCCCTGGCCGGTCTCGCGGACGCCAAACTCGGTGACCAGGTCTCGTGGTACGGCTCGAACACCACCCGAGCCATGGCGGCCGTCGGTCTGATCGACGACTGGTCGGATCACTATGCGATGCAGGCGATGTATCTGCGGTTGAACGGCGTACTGCCGCCGACGGCGCAGCAGGGTGGGATGTAACGAGGCGCCGGGTGTCAGGTGCCAGGGACTTTGGACCCCCGGCACCTGACCCCTGACCCCTAACCAGTCCTTACCGTCTTCACCTCCGGGGCCGCTTCCTTTTCAGACGGCGGCTCCGGATCCGACCCGAAAATGATTTTGTTCACCCCAATCACGGTCCAGCCTTCGCGTGCTTTACTCATGGGCATCCTCGGGGGAGAGGGTCTGCTCCTGAAGCAGGCAACGCTCGTGCCGGCGTAACTCCTTGAGAATCAGGGTGCCGAGGTCACTGTCGAGCGTCGACATATCAGACGGTGTCGAATCTTCTCACGGCGTCATGATCGGCGTCGCGATGTATCCGACCGACTTCTTGGTCACATAGTCGATCATCCGGCGTCGATGCGATCGCGGGGAGCGATGACGCCTCCACATTCCGGACTTCCTTGCGGAGTTCCTGCGCTGTGTCCATGCTACATCCCCAACAAGCCGCTCGGTTCGTTCACGTTTGCACCAGGAGGGTCGCGTGACGAAGGCGCTGTGGGTCCTGCCCGTCTTGTTCCTCTCGTTTGCCCCTGCTGCAATCGGACAAACGCACGTCATCTCGGGCCGGGTGACGGCGTCCGTCAGTGGTGAACCGCTGACCGGTGTGACGGTTGCGGTCGTCGGCACCAGCACCGTCGCGCTGACGCACGACGACGGCCGCTTCAGCATCGGCGCCCCGCCGGGGGACGTGCATCTCCTCTTTCGGAAGATCGGCTATCAGCACAAGGACGTGCCGGTGGCGGCGGGGCAGGACTCCGTGTCGGTGACGATGGAGCTCGACGTGTTCGTGCTCGACGCGGTGGTGGTCAACGGTCAGGCGACAGGCGTCGAACGGCGGAATGCGACCACCGGCACCACCGTGGTGACCGCCAACGACATCGGGGCCCTGCCGGCGCAGACCATCGACAAGGCCCTGCAAGGCAAGGTGCCAGGAGCCATCATCAGTCAGAACTCCGGAGCGCCCGGCGGCGGCATGCAGGTGCAGCTGCGCGGCGTCAACACGGTGCTGGGGAATCCCGATCCACTCTACGTGGTGGACGGCGTGATCTACAGCAACGTCTCCATTCCCTCCGGTCTCTCGACGGTGACGGGCAGCGGCAGCAATCGCGGGAGCGGCCAGCTGCAGGACGACCCCGTGAACCGGCTCGCGGATCTGAACCCGAACGACATCGAGTCTATCGAAGTGCTGCCGGGAGCGGCGGCGTCAGCGATCTACGGCTCGAAAGCGGCGAATGGCGTCATCATCATCAAGACTAAGCGCGGTCAGGCGGGGAAGACAACCGCGACGATCACCCAGCGTCTGGGATTCAACGAGCTGCTGCGTGGGTATGGCACCCGGTCGTTCACCGTCGCCGAGGCCGAATCACTGTATGGGGTGAGCGCGGTGACGCCCTACATCGTGAACGGGCAGCTCCCGACCTACGACCACATGCAGGAGCTCGCGGGCGGCAAGCCCATGAACTACCAGACCTCGTTGGAAGTCACCGGGGGCGACGAAAACACCAGGTACTTCCTCTCCGGCTCGACGTCCCAGGACAACGGGATCATCGCGAACACGGGGGCAGGCCGGCAGACGCTGCGGTTGAACCTCGACCAGACGTTTTCGGATCGGCTGAAGCTGTCATTTTCGAGCGCGTTCAACCGTACCCAGACCGACCGCGGCATTACCAACAACGACAACTCCGGCGGGAGCGTCACGTACTCGATCGCCTACATCCCCGGCTTCGAGCCCCTGTTGCCCGTCAACGGGGTGTATCCGCAACCGAGCATTACCTACCTCTCCTCGAATCCGTTGCAGACCGCGGCCCTCGCGACCAACGCCGAGGTCGCCCTGGGGTTCACCGGAGGTGGGCAGTTGACCTACCAGGCCCTAACGACGGACCGGCACAGCGTCCAGTTCATCGCGGCCGGCGGCGTCGACATGTTCAGCCAGAAAAACACGATCATCGCGCCACGGGAGCTCTACTTCCAGCAGGCCCTCGCGAATCCGGGCCTGTCGACCCTGTCCAATGCGGACTCCCGGTACTGGAACTGGAGCGCGAGCCTGGTCGACGCATTCACCCCGACCGCAGCCGATTACCGGTTGACCACGTCGACGGGCGTCCAGGTGGAAGACCAGGAGCTGTCACGGGGCCGGCTGAGCGCGTTCGGACTGCTCCCCGGCCAGATTAACGTCGACCAGGGAGCCCTGGTCGGGAATGTGTTCGAGGACAACACGATCGACCGGACCCTGGCGTTCTATGCCCAGGAGGAGTTGCTCGCGAAGAACGAGCGCCTGGATGTGACTGGCGCGGTCCGGGCCGAGCGGAGCAGCGCCAACGGCGCCACCGACCGCTACTACATCTACCCCCGTCTTTCTGCCTCTTACCGGTTCCCGGATCTACTGGGCGCGGGCAGCGACTTCAAGGTTCGGGCGGGATACGGCGAAACCGGGAACAAGGCCGCCTTCGGGCAGAAGTTCACGGACCTGGATGCCGGCGTGTACAGCAAGCACGTCTTCACCACCGTTGACCCGACGGCCGGCGCGGCCGGGCTCAGGCCCGAGCGGGTCAGAGAGATCGAAGGAGGCTTCGACGCCACCCTGGCGAACGGCCGCGGGAGCGTCGAGTTCACCGCGTACCGGCGTCATACCACCGATGTATTCCTGAACCGGCCTCCGGCTCCGTCCACAGGCTTCTCCTCGGAGATCATCAATGCCGGCGAGTTGATGAACGAAGGGATCGAGCTGGGGGTAGGCTACACGCCGATCCAGACCCGCGGCCTCACGTGGGTGAGCCGGATCAATTTCAACACGGCCCGGAATGAGGTCGTTTCACTCCCGTTCCCCGGTTTCCGGCCTCCCAACGCGGGATTCGGCCTGGCCTTCGGGGAATTTTTCCTGCAGCCCGGAAAGCCGACGACGCAGATCATCGGCCAGATCGGCATCGACCCCATCACCGGCAACTTCATCGTCGGCTACATGGGGCAGGCGAATCCCAAGTTCGTGATGTCGTTCCCACAGGACATCCGGTACAAGCGGCTGTCACTCAACATGCTTCTGACCTGGCAGTATGGCGGCGTGGCGCAGAACCAGACCCTGTCGCTTTACGACTGCAACGGGCTCTCGCCGGATCAGGCGACCCCGGCGGGGCAGCAGCGCTTCGCGGACTGCGGCAGCGGCATCGCGACACCCTTCGTGCAGTCGACGTCCTTCCTGCGCATGCAGAACCTCTCGCTGAGCTACGACGCCCCGGAGTCGTGGTACAAGTACTTCGGCGGCGCGAGCTCGCTCCGGTTCACGGTCTCGGGGCAGAACCTGTTCCTGATCACCAGCTATACGGGGTACGATCCCCAGGTGAGCAACTACGGCGAACAGGCAGTGGTCCGGAACATCGATCTCGGACCCTATCCGCCCTCCCGGACCTTCACCTTCACGATCTCGGCGGGGTTCTGACCATGAAAACGACTACCCGCTCCTTCATCATCCTGGCGATCGCGTTGGCGGCCGGTGCGTGCCACGACTTCTTCGACGTGCCGCAGACCAACCAACCGACGCTCGACGATCTGATCAACAACCCGACGCGCGACAAGCTCGCCGCGGCGGCCAATGGCATTTTCGCTGGTGCCAGCGGAGATATTCAGAGCCTCATCTGGCGCGCCGGCTCGATGGGTCGGGAGGGAATCAACCTTTCGGGGAACAACACGCCGGATTATTCGGAACCGTATTTCGGTCCCCTGTCCGGATCCGGGTTCGGCGCGGCGATCTGGGGAGGCCGGTACGCGAACATCCGCAGTATCAACATCTATCTCCAGGCGCTCGCGAAGACCAAAGAGCTCTCGGCCGGTGAAATCGAGGCCTCGCGAGGCATGGCGCAAACCTTCAAGGCCCTGGCGCTCCTCTACGTCATCGAAACCCGGGGCCAGCTCGGCGCGCCGGTCGACGTGGACCGTCCGGTGACGGCACCTCCGGCACCGTTCGTAAGCGAAGACTCCGTGTACGGCTACATCATCGGAATTCTCGACTCGGCGCAGACCAACCTGTCGGATGCGCACACCGCCGTGGCGTCATTCCCGTTCTCCATCCCCGTGGGCCTCGCGTCCTTCGGGGATCCCCAGAGCTTCATCCAGTTCAATCGCGCCCTCGCGGCCAAAGCGGAGGTCTTCCGGGCCACGGCGCAGAATGGGTGCAACGGCACCCCCGCCAACTGCTGGAACAAGGCGGAGACGGCCCTCGCGGCGTCCTTCTACGCGCCGGGTGATTCGACGCAGTTCAAAGCCGGTGCCTACTTCGACTTTTCGACTGACCCCGGCGATGCGACCAACGATCTCTCCGATCCATTGAACGGTACCACGTTCTATGCGCTTCCCGATTTTCTGGTGGACGCCGACACGCAGGTGGGAGGGTTGGCAAGGGATCTGCGGGCGGTGTCGAAGATCGTTCCGGCGCAGGACACCCAGATCTTGGGGGGCGTCCCGATCAACGGGCAGCTCAAGTTCACCGTGTACTTCACCAACGGGGCGGTGGACCTGAATCACTCGATCCCGATCATTCGCGATGAGGAGCTGGTCTTGCTGGACGCTGAGGCGCGGATCGGCCTCAATGACCTGGCTGGAGCGAATGCCGCCTTGAACCTGGTGCGACAAGGCTCCGGCAACCTGCACCCGGACACCCTGACCGGTGGGAGCCCGAAGGCGGAATACGTCGCGGAGCTGTTGTACAATCGCCGCTACTCGCTGATGTGGGAGCAGGGTACCCGGTGGATTGATGCGCGGCGGTACGGACTCCTGGCCAACGTCCCGACCGACATCCCCAACGGGAATGTGCCGCCAGGAGCCGTGCCACCAGTGATGCCCATCCCGGACGCGGAGTGCAATGCCCGGGGCCTGGGGTCGGGCTGCGCGCCCTAGGTCAGCGCTTCGGCCGGTGGGCGGCGATGTAGGCCGCCATCTGCCGCATCAGCTCCGCGTTGGTGAACGGCTGCCAGCCGTGAGGCTTGAGGGGCCGCCCGTACTCGACGACAGCGTCGGCGGGCGGCAACGCCCGTTTCAGGAAGTCCCCCACGTAATAGACGGACAGGTTGAGATAGAACGTGTCCATGTCGCCGACGTAGAGGTGCAGCTTGCCCCTCAGCTTGGGTCCCAGCGTGGCCCAGTTGCGCTCGAGGTAGTCGCGGATGTCGAAGTCGTGCGCCTTCATGTAGTCGGCGACCTGATGATTGATCTTGCCCGTCGACAGATCCCAGAGATCGACCGGATAGCCGTCGACCCCCACCGGTCCCCACGTCGCCTCCCAGATCGCGAACTGCTCCCCGGATCGGGCATGACTCCCCAGCACCGCTTCGTACTGACTCTCCTGCCGCACCGTGATGTGCGGTTGACCCGTCTCCTCGCGCTCGGCCGGTACGTCCGCCTGGAACCACTCGGAGACCGGGAAGACGAAGGCGTTCGAGTCCTTGTAGACGTTCACCAGCTCATAGGCGCGGAGATCCAGCGGATCCGGATAGAGCACCCACGTGCCCCCGAAGAAATCGGGGTGATAGACCTCGAGGGCCATCGCTTCCCACCCACCCGTCGAGCCACCGACCAGCAGGCGTGCAAAGGGCGCCTGGATCATCCGGAAGTGTGATTCGAGGTACGGGATCAGCTCCGTGAGGATCGCGTCTCCGTACGGGCCGTTGTTCACGGAGTTCACGGCATAGGAGTCGTCGAACCAGGGCGTCGGGTGCTGGAAGGTCACCGCGATCATCTGCGGAAAGCCGGGCGAATTCCACGACTGGGCGAACTCATAGCCGGGCTCCCGGGCCGTGCGCTTCACCCGCTCGGCGCGTGCGGCAGCGGTCTCGGGCTTCCCGTCCGGATTGAATCCGAAAGGGGCGCCGAGATTGAAATGACCCTGCTCGTAGACGGTAGGATACTGGGTGGTCGAGTCCCTGTCGTAGTTCTTCGGCAGGAGCACCACGGCACCGAGGTACATGGGGCGGCCCCAGAAGGCCGTCAGGAGCTTGCTCTGGATCTTGATGCGCCGCACCTCGCGGGTGTCGGCCGGCACGTTGACCGGTCCGATCGCCTTCGTGAGCTCGAGCCGGATGGTGTCGGCGTGCGCCGGGTCCACGTGCACCCGTCTGATCTCACTGAGGAGATTCCCCGGTGAACGGTTGAACTGCTGGCCCTCCCACTGATCATCGTGCGCCCACACGGTGTGCCCATCTGACCGGCGGAACTCGGAGTACACGCTGAGCAGGCCCTGCACGTAGTAGTCGCCCGGCGGGAGATCGGCCATGGACTTCAGGGGGTAGCCCAGCGTGGATCCGTCGATCACCCCGGGTGAGCCGGCCGCCAGGTCGGTGACGTCCACACCGAAGAAGGGAACCGACTCGCTTTCGCCCCGCACGCCGGACACCGGGGAGGGATTCGAGTCGCGGCTGAACATCACGTACATCCGGCCGGTGACTGGGGTCGACTGATAGCTCGGAGCGACGGAGATCTCGACGCGGAGACCCTGCGCAAGGCTCGAATGAGCGGCGATCAGGGAGAGTGACAGGACAGCCAGGACGGCCTGGACCGGCAGGGCCTTACGCACGTAGCGGCTCCTCTGGAGGAGCCGCTACAGTGCATGTGTTCAAGAGCGGGGGCAACCCCGTGGGATTACTTCGAAACCGGCATCCCGTTCCAGCTTCCGCCCAGTGCCTTGTAGAGCTGAACGGCCGAGGTCAGCTGCCCCAGTTCAGCCTGGGACAGGGTCAGCTCCGCGGCGAAGAGGCTCCGTTCTGCGTCCAGCACCTCGAGGTAATTTGCGATACCAGATTGGTAGCGGACGCGGGCGAGATCGTACGCGCGACGCAGTGCGAGCGCCTGCGTCTCCGCCGCGGCCACCTGGTCCCGGGCCGCGTGCGCACCCGAGAGCGCGTCGCCGGCATCCTGCAGAGCCCGCAACACCGACTGCTCGTACTGATTCCGCGCCTGCTCGGCGCGCGCCTTCGCCGCCGCCGTCGCGGACGAACGCCCGCCCCCCGCGAAGAGCGGGATCGCGATGCCGAGCTGCGCGACGTACACGTCGGACTGCGGCTTGAACAGCCCGCTGGTATTCGCGGCCTGCGACCCGTAGGAGCCGGTGAACATGATCACGGGGAGCTGCTGGGCAAAGGCTTGTCCGGCGCGCGCATTCGCCGCCCGATAGGTCCGCTCCGCCTGACGGACATCGGGGCGACGGGACAGCAGGCTGGAGGGCAGGGAATCGGGGACGGTCACAGCGCGCGCCGCATCGGCGAGCGCACCGCTCCGGGGAATCGCCGTCGGTCCCTGGCCAAGCAAAACGTTCAGGGCGTGTTCGGTCTGCGCGCGGGCCTGCTCGACCTGAGCCAACCGCACGGCGGGGGCTGCCACCTGCGCTTCGAACTGCCGTACGTCCAGCTCGGAGATGATCCCCCGCGCGTACCGCTGGCGCGCGAGGTCGAGTGTGGCCTGACTGGTCTGCAACGTGTGCGCCGAAACCTGCGCTTCCTGATCCAGCTCGAGCAGCTGCAAGTACCCGATCGCCACGCTGCTGATCAGGGAAAGCACGGTCTCCTGCTCAACGGCGTCCTGGGCGGCCAGATCGGCGTTGGCGGCCTGCATCCCGCGCCGCGTCTTGCCCCAGAAATCGAGCTCCCACGCCACGTCGGCGGTTGCCCGCACGGCGTTGTATGGGAAGACCTGCGGCCCGAACGCGACCTGGTTCTTGGAGACGCTGCCGTTCGCCGTCAACGACGGAAAGAGCGGGGCGCGGGCGAGACCGACGTCGGCGCGGTATTCCTCGATCCGGGCCTTGGCGGTGGCCAGGTCCCGGTTCTGCCGGAGCGCCGTCTGCACGAGCGCGTTCAATGTGGAATCGTGCAGGATGTCGAGCCACGCGAGGTCGGCCAGCGAGTCGGCCGATATGCGCCGTGGGGCCAGGGGTGCGACACCGGAGGCCGGCAGCGTATCCGCGGCCCGCGCACCAGCGAGAGAGTCGTAGAACGCCTTGGCAGAGTCCGAGTAACTCGCCGAGCCCACCTGGGCGGATGGCGCCACGACGGGCGACGGGTGGTAGCCGGGACCCACGGCGCAGGCGCCGAGGCCCGCCAGGAGCAGGACCTTCAGTCCGCGGCGGCTCACTGGACGCCTTCCCGCTCCGCGAATCCGCGGATGAGCCGGAAGAAGAGCGGAATGAAGAAGATGCCGACCGACGTCGCGATCACCATGCCCGCGAACACGGTCGTGCCGATCGAATGACGGCTGATGGCTCCGGCACCACTGGCGACGACCAGCGGGGACACGCCGAAGATGAATGCCATCGACGTCATCAAAATCGGGCGGAACCGTTCTCGCGCCGCCTCGACAGCGGCGGAGACGATGGAATGTCCCTGGTCGCGGAGCTCGTTCGCGAATTCGACGATCAGAATCGCGTTCTTCGCGGCGAGCCCCACCACGGTCAGCAGGCCGACCTGGACGTAGATGTCGCTCGGCTGACCTCGCAGCCAGATCCCGAGGTAGGCGCCGAGGACACCGAACGGAATACCGAGGAGGACGGCGAAGGGGAGCGACCAGCTCTCATACTGCGCCGCCAGCACCAGGAAGACGAGGATGAGTCCGAGGGCGAAGACCAGGCCCGATTGTCCGCTCGACGCACGCTCCTGGAATGACTGGCCGGAATACGCCAGCCCCAGTCCCTGGGCTCCGAACTGGCTCGCGATCAGACCATCCATTTGCTGCATCAGCTCACCCGAGCTGTGGCCCGGTTTCGGGGCCGCGGTGATGAAGGCCGAGGTGAATCCGTTGAAGCGCGAGATGAGGGTCGGCGCGCTTCGGAACTCCACCCGGGCGAGGGCCGAGATCGGGATCATGGAGTCCGCGGTGCCGCGCACGTACAACCGTCCGATGTCCGCGGGCGACTGCCGGTACGCGGCCTGGGCTTCCGCCTGCACCCGGTACGTCTTCCCGTAGATGTTGAAGTCATTGATGTAGAGCGTGGACAAA
>DASQIZ010000106.1:0-12970 GCA_035631315.1 Gemmatimonadales bacterium | reverse complement strand
CGCGGGCCACGGTCAAGTCGCTCGACAGCCTGGGCCTCAATCCCGGCGAAGCGGAAGCGGTCACGCGCCTGCTCGAGAATCACGAGGGCATCATCCTCGTCACCGGTCCGACCGGGTCGGGCAAGACGACCACGCTCTATTCGATGATCCGCCAGATCCAGAGCGAAGGCGTGAACATCGTGACGGTGGAAGACCCGGTGGAATACCGGATGCAGGGGATCGTGCAGGTGCAGGTGCAGGAGAAGGCGGGACTGACGTTCGCGTCGGCGCTCCGGTCCATTCTCCGCCAGGACCCGAACGTGGTTCTGGTCGGCGAAATCCGTGACAAGGAAACGGCTCAGATCGCGACTCAGGCGTCCCTCACCGGCCACCTGGTGCTCTCGACTCTCCATACCAACGACGCGCCCAACGCGGTCACCCGTCTGGTCGACATCGGCGTCGAGGCGTACAAGATCGCCGCCGCGCTGCGCGGCGTCGTGGCCCAGCGGCTGATGCGGAAGCTCTGTTCCACCTGCAAAGAGGTGTGGATGGAGGCACCCCCCGACCGGCTCAAGCGCTGGATCCCGACCGGGACGCCCCTCTACCGGGCGGCCGGGTGCCCCGACTGCGCCATGACCGGATATCGCGGCCGGTTCTCGATCATCGAGGTGCTGAACGTCGGGCCCGAAGTCGAACGGCGGATTGCGGCGGGTCAGACCGCCGACCGGATCGCCGACGCGGCCCGGCGGTCGGGCATGAGCACGCTCTGGGAGTCGGGCCTCGCCCATGTGCTGCGAGGCGAGAGCACCATCGACGAGCTGCTCCGGGTGGTGGAGGTCCCCTCCGAAGAGGTGCCACCCGCCGAGGCGCCCGCGTCGCATCCGCATCACTCGGGCGTGGGGCGGCCATCCCCCGCGGCGGGCGTGATGACGCCGCCGGCGGAGCGCGTTGACCGTTCCACCGACCACTTCGAGCTGCTGGAAGAACCCGCGCCACCCCGGGCAACCGGGACCCATGGCGCGGCGGCGCTCAAGGTCCTGCTCGTGGATGACGAGGACTCCCTGCGGAAGGTGATGAAGGACCTGCTCGAGCGCGACGGATACGATGTGGCGGAGGCGCGCGACGGCGTCCAGGCCCTCGATCAGGTGGACCGCGTGGGGCCGGACATCATCGTCCTCGATCTGAACCTGCCGGGACTCGACGGCTACGGCGTGCTGTCCCATCTCCGGTCGCGTCCTGCCACCGCGACCATTCCCGTCATCGTCCTCACCGCGAAGGGCGACGAGGACAACGAGGTCCGCGTCTTCGAGCTGGGCGCCGACGACTTTCTCACCAAGCCCTTCCGCGCCCGCGCTCTGTCGGCGCGGCTGGAAGCGGTGCTGGGCCGCCGCCGGCACTAGACGGCCGGGACCGCATGACCGACATCAAGGTGATGTTCGTCGACACCTTCGTCCTGCGCGGTGCGGGGGCGGGGCTCCTGGTGCTCGTCTTGCGCCGCGCTGCCGGCCGAACGCGCGCGGGCGCCTGGGAGATCGTGCACAGCACCATCGAGCCGGGAGAGACGCCGGTCCAGACGTCACGCCGCGAGTTGAAAGAAGAGACGGGACTCGAGGCCCGTGCGCTCTACAATCTTTCGCGTACCGAAGCCTTCTATCAGCACGACACGGACGTGCTCGCCGTGATCCCCGTATTCGCGGCGTTCGTCGCGGAGAGCGCGCCGGTCACGATCGCCGATGAGCATGACGCGTACGAGTGGGTGACGCCGGCGGAAGCGGCCCAGCGGCTCGCCTGGCCGCGGGAGCGCAGAGCACTGGAGGACGTTTTGTCAATGGTGGGGGGTGGGAGCGCGGGCTTGCTCGACGGCGTTCTTCGCGTAAGCTAGACAGAGTTCGAATGAACCCCTTCTATCACCGGATCTACCGCGTGGTGCGCCACATTCCGAAAGGACGTGTGGCCACGTACGGCGTTGTGGCGCGTCTTGCCGGACGCCCCGGCGCCGCGCGCCAGGTGGGCTGGGCGCTCTCCGCGCTTCCCGACGATTCGGACGTTCCCTGGTGGCGGGTGATCAACGCGGCGGGCCGGATCTCGCTCTCCGGCGCCGATCATGGCGCGGTGGTCCAGCGCGCGTTGTTGCTGCGGGAAGGTGTGAAGTTCGCGCCGGGAGGCGCGGTCAATCTCTCGACGTTCGGCTGGCCCGCCGAGGCTTACGACTCGGTGGCGGCCCACACCCGCGCGGCCTCGTCCCGAAGATCGCGCAGGTTGAAAGGCTTGCGCACGTAGCGCAGTCCCAGCCGGGTCAGGGTCTCATCGGTCGCGGGCCGCACGTCTCCCGTCGCCACCAGCGTCCGGGCCTTCAGATGTGGCATCCGCTCCGCCAACTCCTCCACCAAGAGCTTGCCCGTCGACGCGGACCTGCCGTCCGCGATGATCAAGTCGAATGCCCGGTTGGCGGCCAGCTCGAGGGCGTGCTGTCCGTTCCGCGCGACCTCCACGGCGTGACCCTCGCGCCCGAACAGGGCCTGCACCATCCGGCGCACCGCCTGGTCGTCATCGACCAGCAGGATCGACCGCGCCGGCTTCGCACTCTTCGATGCGCGTGAGGACCGTGTGGGTGGGGCGGGGGTCCGCTGCAAGTCCAGTTTGGCAGGGGCATCCGCGGGCGCCGGCGGAAACTCGATGTGGAACGCCGCGCCTCCCCCGGCCGGTTCGGCCTCGACGGAAATCTTGCCGCCGTGGGCCTCCACGATGGAGTAGCTGATCGACAGCCCCAGCCCGGTGCCCTGACCGGGCTCTTTGGTCGTGAAGAATGGCGTGAACAGTTGACGGGCCACGTCCTCCGAGACCCCCGGCCCCGAGTCCTGAATGCGGAGGTGGACCTTTCCGTCGAACCAGGTCGAGGCTTTGACGGTGCGGGGACGGTCGGGGGGATTCTCCGAGACCGCCTGGGCGGCATTGGTGAGGAGGTTCAGGACCACCTGCTGAATGGCGTGGCGGTCTCCCAGGATATCCGGCAGCAGCTGCGCGAAGTCCTTCTCCAGCGTCACGTCCTTCAGCCGGAGGTCGTAGCTCATCAGGAGCAGGGTCCGCTGGAGCACGTCCGTGACGTCCACCCGCTCCCGCTCGGCCGGTGCCTTTCGCGCGAACGTGAGCAGGTTGCGGACGATTCGCCCGGCCCGCTCGGCCTGCTCATGGATCACCCGGAGATGGCCCCGGTCGTTCTCCCCCAGCTCCTTCTGCTCGAGCAGGAATTCCGACAGGCCGGCGATCGAGGTGAGGGGATTGTTGAGCTCGTGCGCGACACCCGACACCAGCTGGCCCACCGCGGCCAGCTTTTCGCTCTGAATGAGCTGGGATTCCATCGTCTGCTGCTCGGTCACGTCTTCCACCAGCACCACCAGATGGGACGCGGACCCGACGGGGGGCATGCGGGCCGCGTTGATGCGGACGGCCCGTCCGACGCGGGATCGGGCGACCAGGGGCGTGGGGCGATTCCCCCGGCGTGCGAGCCCCATCAGCTCGTTCAAGGATCCGGGATGGTCGAGGAGAGACGGAGCCAGCTCGTGCCCCTGAACGTCCGCGATCTCCTTGGAGAGGAGCGACGCCAGGGCGCGGTTGGCACGCGTGATCCGGCCCGTCTCGTCGACCACCGCCAGACCCTCGGACATCGCGTCAAACGCGGTTTCCCACTCTTCTTTGGCCCGCCGCACGAGATCGAAGAACCGCGCATTCGCGATTACCACCGCCGTGTGCGTTGCGAGCGTGGAGATGAGGCGCAGGTCTTCCGACGCGAACTGTCCGCCGCGCGGGTCCGCCACGACGAGCGTGCCGACGACGGCGCCATGCGCGCGGAGGGGCACTGCGGCGGCCGCTTCGGCATTGATGCCGGCGATCAGGACCACCGACCCGCCACCTGAGTTGCGGACCAGCTCCAGACGCTCGCGGCCCACCGACCGTACGACGAGCCCCGAGTCGGAGCGGCGGATGGCGGCGCCTCGCTGGGGCGCCAGGGTGCCGTCCGCGGCGGCGACGGTCAGGGCATCGGTGACCCGTTCACCGGTGAGCGCCACGAGCGCGCCACGGGCCTCGAGGAACCGCATGGCGTAGCGCACCACGTGATCCACGATGCGGTCGAGCTGAAGCGAGTCGGAGAGGACGTACGAGAGCTCCTGGAGAGAAAAGAGCTCGGAGAGGCGGCGGTTCAGCTCATCGGCGATGCGGCGGCGGTCTTCCTCAACCCGTGCCAGGCGCAGCCAGAGGTATCCGGCGGTGGCGGTCAGGACCGCGACCGCCAGCACACCCAGGGCCAGTATCAATGCGACTGAGCCTTGCCGGACGCGCGGCTCAGGACGCGCATCCGCTCAGTATTGAGCGACTGGATGGTCTTGGACCATGAATCGTTGTTCATGCCTTCGTAGCTCGCGGTGAGCGATTCGCCCCACGCGATCCCGGAGTCGAACAAGTAGATGGCCGTGGCCTGCTGGCGGGCATCCAGCTGCTGACCTGCCCATTGCGGCGACAACGGCACGATGCCGACGGGACGGAAGAGCCGGCCCCGGCTGGTGAGGTTGATGTCTTCAGGCACGAAGCGGGCGCCGGAGACCATGCCGAAGAACGTGACCATCACGAGCGTGGGGTTCTGGACGCCGGCACGCTGCGCCTGGCCGTTGATATCGGCCTGACGCTGCTTGATGAGGTCGGTGAGGGACTTGTAGGTGTCGGGGGCGAGCAGTCGCGTGACCGACTCGTCGAGCGGCAGGATCTGGATCTGCAGCTGACCGGTCGAGAAGCTGATGACCACATTCTCGCGCTTGAGGGTCCCGAAGCCCACGGGCAGGGTGTCCTGGGCCCGCGCCCGCCGGGCCGGGGGCGCCGCGAGGACACCGAGGAGCGAGAGGAACAGCATGGTCCTGGTCATCCTGCCGCCTTTCCGATCAACCCCGCCAGCGCCTCGCGGAGTTCGTCGAGACCCGTCCCGGTTTTCGCGCTGGTGAGGAGCACCTGGTCGTCGTCGAGCTCCAGCTCGGCCGCCAGCTCCGCCTCTCGCTTCCGCCCCGTCCCCCTCGGAAGTTTGTCTCCCTTGGTCAGGGCCGCCAGGGTCCGTACGCCGATGCCGGATAGCAGGTCACGAATCTCGCGGTCCTCCTTCGAGAGGTCGTGACGAATGTCGAGCAGCCACACCACACCCGAAAGTGTCGAGCGGTTCAGAGTGCCGTCGAGCAGCGGGCGGAACCCGGCCCGCTCGACCTTCGAAGTTCGCGCATATCCATACCCCGGGAGGTCCAAGAGATACACGGTAGGGGATTCGGCATTCGGGATTGGGGATTGGTGGCCACGAATTCCCAATCCCCAATCCCCAATCCCGATTTCAAAGACGTTCAGCATCTTGGTCTTGCCGGGCGAGGCAGACACCTTGGCGATCCGTCGCCCAACGAGTGCGTTGAGGAGACTCGACTTCCCGACGTTGGAGCGTCCCAGGAACGCGATTTCAGGGTGCGGAGGATCGAGTGTGACATCGGCTCGAGGGAACGAGCCGACGAACCGCGGGTCGGTCAGGCTTCTTTCTTCTGGCGGGGCCGTTCGGTGACCAGCAGGGGCTGCCGGCCGGCGGTGACGCATTCGGCGGTGATGGCGACCTCGCGGACGTCGTCACGGCCCGGCAGGTCGAACATGATCTCGGTCATCATCTCTTCGAGGATGGCGCGGAGCCCGCGGGCGCCGGTGCCGCGCTTGATGGCCTTCTGCGCGATCGCTCTCAGGGCGTCCTTGTCGATCGTGAGACGGACGTCCTCGAGCTCGAAGAGCTTGGCGTACTGCTTGGTGAGCGCGTTCTTCGGCTCGACCAGGATCCGGACCAGGGCGTCTTCGTCCAGTGCGTCCAGCGGCACGGTGACGGGGAGGCGGCCCACCAGCTCCGGAATGAGGCCGTAGCGCAGCAGGTCGTCGGGCTCGACGTCGACGAACGGGTTCTTGCGCCGCTTGTCGGCCTCGCCCTTGGCGATCTCTTCCTTGCTGAAGCCGATCTGCCGCCGGCCGGTGCGGGACTCGATGATCTTCTCGAGGCCGTCGAACGCGCCGCCGCAGATGAAGAGAATGTCCTTGGTGTTGACCTGGATGTACTCCTGCTGCGGATGCTTCCGGCCGCCCTGGGGCGGCACTGACGCCACCGTGCCTTCGAGGATCTTGAGCAGGGCCTGCTGGACGCCTTCGCCCGAGACGTCCCGAGTGATGCTCGGGTTCTCGGACTTCCGCGCGATCTTGTCGATCTCGTCGATGTAGACGATGCCGCGCTCACATTCGGTGACGTTGAAGTCCCCGGCCTGGAGGAGGCGGACCAGGATGTTCTCGACATCCTCGCCCACGTACCCCGCCTCGGTGAGGGTGGTGGCGTCGGCGATGGTGAAGGGGACATCCAGAATGCGGGCGAGGGTCTGTGCGAGCAACGTCTTGCCCACGCCCGTGGGGCCGATGAGGAGGATGTTGCTCTTGTCGAGTTCCACCTCGGACTCACGCCCATTGGAGTGGGAATTGATGCGCTTGTAGTGGTTGTAGACGGCGACGGCGAGGGTCTTCTTGGCCTTTTCCTGGCCGATCACGTACTGGTCCAGCACGTCCTTGATTTCCTGCGGCGTGGGGACCTGCGTGATCGCTTCCGCGACCTCGCGCTCTTCATCCTCCGCCAGGATTTCGTTACACAGGGCGATGCACTCGTTGCAGATGTACACGGACGGTCCGGAGATGAACTTCCGGACCGAGTCCTTCGATTTGCCGCAGAAGGAGCAACGGAGGTGCTTGTCGTGAGACATGTCGGCTAGTATGGGAAAACGGCCCTATCGGCGCAAGGCCTCAGGCCTTTTTCCCGTCCAAATCCTTGAGTTGTGCGATGACGTTGTCGATGAGGCCGTACTCCTTGGCCTCTTCCGCGGACATGAAGCGGTCCCGATCCATGTCCTTCTCGATCTGCTCCAGCGGCTTCTTGGTATGCTTCGAATACAGCTCGTTCAGCTTGCCGCGCAGGTAGATGATTTCGCGGGCCTGGATTTCGATGTCCGCCGCGGTGCCCTGCGCGCCGCCCGAGGGCTGGTGCATCATGATCCGCGCGTGCGGCAGCGCGGAGCGCTTGCCGGTCGTGCCCGCGGTGAGCAGGAACGAGCCCATCGACGCCGCCATGCCCATGCAGATGGTGTTCACCGGCGCGCGCAGGAACTGCATCGTGTCGTAGATCGCCATGCCGGAGGACACGAGGCCGCCCGGCGAGTTGATGTAGAGATAGATGTCCCGCTCGGGGTTGTCCGCGTCGAGAAACAACAGCTGGGCGATGATGATGTTCGCCACGGTGTCGTCAATTGCGGTACCGAGGAACACGATGCGGTCCATCAGGAGGCGCGAGAAGATGTCGTAGGTGCGCTCGCCCCGGCTGGAACGCTCGATGATGTACGGCGGATAGATGGTGCCGGCGGTCATGCATTCTCCACGGTGGACTGCGACAGAAGGAAGGTAAACACCTTCTCCTCGGTGAGGCCTCGCTCCAGATCCCGAAGCCGCTTGGCCTTCTCCAGGGACGCGTACAGCTCGCGGGCGGGCTGGCCCCGTTTGGCCGCCAGCTCCTCGATCTTCGCGTCCAGCTCCGCCTCGGTGGCCGCCAGGGTGTTGGTCTCGACCACGTAGTCGAGAATCAGGTCCCGGCGCACCTGCGCCTCCGCCACCGAACGCATCTCGGTGGCGAACTGTTCCCAGCGGTCTTCCGGAATGCCGTAGGCCTGCGCGTACACCGACAGCGCGCGGTTCACGAGCGGGGCGGGGGCCGTGACGGAATTCGCCGCCACGATCTGCTCGATCAGCGCCGCCCGCACATTGGCGTCGGCCTGCCGCTCGGCTTCCTTCTCGAGATCTTCGCGGACGGCTTTCCGCAGGGCTTCGACCGAATCGAAGTCGCCGACCTCGCGCGCGAACGCGTCGTCGAGCGGGGGCAGCTCCTGCCGCTTCACTTCGGCGAGTGTGATGCGCACGTCCCGCGACTGGCCCCGCTTCGCCTCCTCGGGGAAGTCGGCGGGGAACTTGACGGTCGCGTCCACCGTCTCGCCGGGGAGCAGCGACATCACTTTTTCTTCGACATCCGGAATGGCGCGCCCCTCGCCGAGCACGAACTGATACGGCTGGGCGTCCTTGATCTGGTCGCCCTCACGCTGGGCGAGGGTGATCTGCACCAGGTCCTTCGGCTTGGGCTTCTCGCCGGCGAGCGGAATCCAGGGGGCCTTCTGGTCGCGCAGATCGTTGATCTGCGACTCGACCTGGTCAGCCGCCACCTTCTGGACCGTGCGCTTGATGGTGAAGCCGCCGAGGCGCTCGAGCTTGAGGTCGGGCTTCACTTCGACGTGGAACTCGAAGGTGACCGGCGTCCCCTGCTCCCACTTCAGGTTGTGAATGTGGGGATCGGCGATGGGCTTGAGCTTCTCCTGATCGACCGCTGCCTTCCAGCTCTCCTGGAGGATCTCCTGGAGGGCCTGCTGACGGATGTCGTCGGCGAACCGCTTCTTCACGACGGCCGGGGGAGCCTTGCCCTTCCGGAATCCGGGGAGCCGAGCGCGGGCCTGATAGGCACGCGTGGCGCGTTCCTCGGCGGCCCGGACGTTTTCTTCCGGAACTTTGACTGCGAGGGAGGCCTCTCCGGGCTCGGAGCCGGTCTTGGTGATTTCGATGGTCATGTGGGGCTAAAATCTAACTGCGTGGGGGAGTGGGGGTGGGCAAGAAGGGGCGTGGGGTTGTGGGGATGTGGGACTCTCCCAAGACGAGCGGGTTCCGTGGCTGATCGGAGCGTCCCACCTCCCCACGTCCCCACGCCTTTTACAGCCTTTCTCTCGTTTCCGCGTCGAAAAATACGAGGCCACTGGGGTCCAGGTGAATGGTGGTCGTGTCGCCCGTCGTCGGGAGGGATCCACCCTGGAGGCGCGCCGTGATTTCGCAGGAAGCGGCGTTGGACCTGGCGGTCGTGTATACCAGGACTTCCTGGCCGAGGGGTTCGACCAGGTCTACGCGGGCGCTGACGGCCTGTCCCGCGCCCGCCAGCGTCACGTGCTCAGGGCGAATGCCGAGGACCACCGCGCGCCCGCCGGCCTTCGCGAATGGCGCGCGCCACGCGGCAGGCGGCACGAGGTTGAAGACGCCGCCCTCGGACACGAACCGCGTGCCGTCAGGGGTCAGGCGTCCGTCGATCAGATTCATCGGCGGGCTGCCGATGAAGCCCGCGACGAACGTGTTCTTCGGCCGGTCGTAGACGTCGAGCGGCTTTCCGACCTGCTGCACCTTGCCCCCGTGCATCACCACGATCCGGTTCCCCAGCGTCATCGCCTCGGCCTGATCGTGCGTCACGTAGATCATCGTGGTACCGAGCTGGCGGTGCAGGCGGGCGATCTCGCGGCGCATCTCGACCCGGAGCTTGGCGTCGAGGTTGGAGAGCGGCTCGTCGAAGAGAAAGACCGCGGGATTCCGCACCAACGCGCGGCCGAGTGCCACGCGTTGCTGCTCGCCGCCCGAGAGCTGACGGGGGCGGCGGTCGAGCAGATGCTCGATGCGCAGAGTCGCGGCCGCGTCCTTCACCCGGCTGTCGATATCTTCCTTGGACATCCGCCGGAGCTTCAAGTTGAACGCCATGTTCCGGTATGCGGTCATGTGCGGGTAGAGCGCGTAGTTCTGGAAGACCATCGCGACGTCGCGGTCCCGGGGCGCAACTTCATTCATAAGGCGATCGCCAATGGACAGGTGGCCCGCATCCACCGGCTCGAGCCCGGCGATCATCCGCAGGGTGGTGCTCTTGCCGCACCCCGACGGGCCCACCAGGACCACGAATTCACCGTCGGCGATCCCTAAGTCCAGGTGGTCCACCGCGACGCGCGGCGGGGGGCCTGGGTATATTCTCTGCACGCCGACCAGGGTTACGCTCGCCATGCCCGCCGTCTCCGATGAGTGACTCTGCCACATTCCCCGAGGATTTCCTCTGGGGCGCCGCCACTTCCGCCTATCAAGTAGAAGGCTCCCCGCTGGCCGACGGGGCCGGTCCGTCCATCTGGCACCGTTTTTCCCACTCTCCGGGGCTCACGGCGGGCGGCGAAACGGGTGACATCGCCTGCGATCACTACCGCCGCTGGTCCGACGACGTCGCCCTGATGGCGGAGCTCGGCCTCAATGCGTACCGGTTTTCCCTGTCGTGGAGCCGCATCCTCCCTGAAGGGCGCGACGGCCGGGGGCGCGTGAACCAGCACGGGCTCGATTTCTACAGTCGTCTGGTGGACGCGCTTCTCGCGAAGCACATCGAGCCGAACGTCACCCTCTATCACTGGGACCTCCCCGCGGCGCTCGACGATCGCGGCGGCTGGCTCAACCCAGACATCCCCGCCTGGTTCGCGGACTACGCTCGTGTCTGCTTCAAAGCCCTGGGTGACCGCGTGAAAATGTGGGCGACGCTGAACGAACCGTGGGTGGTGGTCGACGGCGGCTACCTCCATGGCGCGCTCGCGCCGGGCCACCGGAGCATCTTCGAGGCTCCGCGCGTCGCGCATCATTTGCTCCTGTCCCATGGCGCCGGCGTGCAGGCGTACCGGGCTGAGGGAAAAGGCCAGATCGGAATCGTCTTCAACATCGAGCCCAAGCACCCGGCGTCGCAGGATCCGAAAGACCTCGCCGCGGTCCGCCGAGCGGACGCCTACATGAACCGGCAGTACCTCGAGCCCGTGCTTGGCCGCCCGTATCCGGCGGAGTTGGCCGAGGTGTATGGCGAGGGGTGGGACGAGCGGGTTCAGCAGGATATCTCGAAGATCGCCCAGCCCGTCGACTTTCTCGGCATCAACTACTACACGCGCGGCGTGACCCGCGACGACCCCGCGGCCCGACCCGTGCGGACGGCTCCGGTGCGGGTGCCGGGCGCGACGTACACCGAGACCGGATGGGAAGTGTATCCCGCGGGCCTCACCGAGACGCTCTTGTGGGTGAAGGAACGCGCCGGCGCTCTTCCCATCTACGTCACGGAGAACGGGGCCGCATTCCCTGACCCCCAGATCGACGACGCGCTTCGCGTTTCCTACTACCGGGAGCACCTGCGCGCCGCGCTCGAGGCCCGCCGCCAGGGCGTGGATCTGCGCGGGTACTTCGCCTGGTCTCTGCTCGACAACTTCGAGTGGAGCCTGGGATACGCCAAGCGGTTCGGGATCGTGCACGTCGATTTCGCCACGCAGAAGCGCACCATCAAGGCGAGTGGCCGGCTCTATCGCGACGTGATCAAGTCGAAAGGCCGAGTGCTCGCGGACTGAGATCACTGCTTCACGCTCCCCGCCGTGATGCCTTCCACGTAGAAGCGCTGCAGGGCAATGAAGGCGATCAGCACCGGCACCACCGTGACCACCGATCCCGCCAGCATCAGCTCCGTGTCCTGCACGTGCTCGCCTGCCAGCCCGGCCAGGGCGACCGGCAGCGTGTACTTCGCGTCGTCGGTCAGCGCGACGAGGGGCCAGAGGAAGTCGTTCCAGGTGGAGAGGAAGGTGAAGAGGGCCATCGTCGCAAGGATCGGCTTGATCACGGGCATCACGATGGACCAGTAGATCCGGAACTCGCCGGCTCCGTCCATCCGCGCGGCGGATAGCAGGTCGTCGGGAATGCCCATCGCATACTGCCGGATGAGGAAGATCCCGAAGATCGTGGCCATGGCGGGGATCATCGCCCCGACGTAGGTGTTCACCAGTCCCATCGCCTGCAGCACCAGAAACAGGGGCAGCATGGCGACCTGCGCCGGAATCACGAGCCCAGCGACCAGGACCCGGAAAAGCTGCGCCCTGCCGGTGAACTTGAGCTTGGCGAGCGCGTACCCCGCCATGGAATTGAAGAGCAGGGAGATCGCCGTCGCGCCACCCGCCACAATCACACTATTGAGGAAGTAGCGCCCCACGTTGAGCCGGGTGAAGAGCGCCGCGTAATGCTCGAGCGTGGGATGGGCGGGGAAGAGGCGGGGCGGAAAGCTGTTCGCCTCGCCCGTGGCCATGAGGGACCCCGACACCATCCAGAGGAGCGGGAACAGCGTGCCCAGGGCCGCGAGCCCGAGGGCCATATGCAGAGCGATAGAGGCACCACGGTGCTTTTTCACGTCTCCTCCCGGCGCCAGAGCAGCTGGAGGATGGTGACGAGGAGGACCAGCGCGAACAGGACGAACGCGATCGACGCCGCGGAGCCGAGGCGCCACCAGCGGAAGCCTTCCTGGTACATGTAGAGGACCATGGAAAGCGTGCTGTTGAGCGGTCCCCCTCCCGTCATCACGTAGGGCTCGGCAAACAGCTGGAAGAACCCGATGGCGGTGATGACGCCGACGAACACGAACGTCGGTGCGAGCTGCGGCAGGGTCACATGCCGGAGCCGGGCCCAGTTCCCGGCGCCATCCAGCTCGGCCGCTTCGCGCAGCTCGTGGGGGATGCGCTGAAGCCCGGCGATGAAAATCAGCATGTTGTAGCCGAAGCTCCGCCACACGGCCACCACGATGATCGCGGGCATGGCCCACACGGGATTGCCGAGCCAGTCGATGGCGTGGACGCCGGCCGCGCCCAACGCGGCGTCGAGGAGTCCGAAGCGCGGGTGGTACAGGTATTTCCAGACAATGGCGACCGCGACCAGCGTCGTGACGAAGGGTGCGAAGTACGCGGTGCGGAAGAACCCTTTCCACTTGGTGAGCCGCGAGTTCACGAGCAGGGCGGCGGCGAGCGCGGCGAGCACGGACAAGGGCGCGCCCACGAAGGCGAAGTAGAGCGTGTTCTTGAGCGCGGACCAGAACATCGGGGCGTGGCTCAGCGCGCGGTAGTTCGCGGCGCCGACCATCCGGATGTTCTCCGGGTGCCCGATGGCGTAGAGATCGAAATCGGTCAGGGAGAGCGCGAGCCCGGTTACGACGGGCAGGAAGAAGAACGCGGTGATCAGGAGGAGTGCCGGAGCGAGGAACACCCAGGCGGCCCGCGTCTGC
>DASQIZ010000105.1:0-36786 GCA_035631315.1 Gemmatimonadales bacterium | reverse complement strand
ATAGGGCACGTAGGTGGCGAGGCCCTTGTCGGAGGACACCTTGGTCAGCGCCGCCGTCAGCGTGGTCTTGCCATGATCCACGTGCCCGATCGTCCCGACGTTCACGTGCGGCTTATTCCGCTCGAATTTCGCCTTCGCCATTTCATCCCTCAGGTAGTGACGGTTTGCTTCTCGACGTCTTGTTTCTCGAGGCCTTCTTGTTTTTCAAGCTCGCGACCGGGATTGAACCGGTGACCTCGTCCTTACCAAGGACGCGCTCTACCGACTGAGCTACGCGAGCGACTCACTTCAGAGCGGGCGACGGGACTCGAACCCGCGACCCTCAGCTTGGAAGGCTGATGCTCTACCAACTGAGCTACACCCGCGATGTCGCCTCGATGGTGGGGGAAGGATTCGAACCTTCGTAGGCTGACGCCGGCAGATTTACAGTCTGCTCCCTTTGGCCGCTCGGGCACCCCACCGACGTCCTTCCCCTGCTGACTCCCACTGACGACGCACCCCGCGTGCGGTACCCGCGGGGTGTGTGTTGTTCGCGCGTCGCCTTCCTTGCTCCTTCGGCAACGTGAGCTGACGAAGGGACTCGAACCCTTAACCGGCGGTTTACAAAACCGCTGCTCTACCAGTTGAGCTACGTCAGCGAGCCGGTCGTGAAACTTTCCAGAACGGAAGAGTAACGGGGGTGGGGGCCTGATGCAAGGGATGGGCCAGAAAGGAGTTACCGCCGCCGGCGCCTCCCCGAGGGGGCTGGAAGAGCCACGGCCAGAGCAGGATTCCGGTACCGGACATCCAGAGCGTCCAGCCGATGGACATCCACGGTCGAGAGGCGGGAGAAGAAGTTCTGGAAGTCCCCCGTCCCCTGCTGGATCCAGAGGACCTCGGACAGCGCCTCCAGACGGGGGAACGCCATGTACTCCACGTGCTTGGGATCAGGGATGTACTCCGTCCACACCTGACCCTGGGCCCCCAGAATGTGCCGGGCCTGATCGGGCGTGAGGGCGTGGGGCACGGGGTTGTAGGCGTACACCGAGTCCAACGGCAGGAAGCCGCCGATGGCCAGGGGCTCGGTGTCGCGGTCACCGGACTGATAGTGGTCGAAGTAGGTGTATTGCCCCGGTGCCATGACCGCGTCGTGCCCGGCCTGGGCCGCCGCGATCCCGCCATCGATGCCCCGCCAGCTCATCACCACGGCGTTCGGTGACAGCCCGCCATCCAGAATCTCATCCCACCCGATCAGCGTCCGGCCGTGGGCGTGGAGAAACGCGTCGATCTGCGCCGTGAACCATCCCTGCAGCGCATCCTCGTCCTTCAATCCGAGCTGCTTGATCCGCGACTGTGCGAGGGGGCTCGCCTTCCACTGATCCTTCACCGCCTCGTCCCCGCCCGTGTGAATCCACTTTCCGGGGAAGAGCTGCATCACCTCGGTGAGCACGTTCTCCATGAACGCGATGGTGGAGTCGGACGGCGACAGAATCCACGGACTCACGCCCCAGTCTTCCTTCACCTTCACCGGCTGACCCGTGCTCCCCAGTTCCGGGTACGCGGCAATCGCGGCCTGCGAGTGCCCCGGCATTTCAATTTCGGGGACGACGGTCATGAATCGCGCCGCGGCGTACGCCACGACTTCGCGGATATCGTCCTGGGTGTAGAAACCGCCATGCCGGGTGGAGTCGTACTTCGCTCCGGCCGTGTCGTCGGGCTCGCGCCCCACCAGCGTCTGCGCCCGCCACCCGCCCACCGACGTCAGCCGGGGATAGCGCTTGATCTCGATCCGCCACCCCTGGTCATCGGTCAAGTGCCAGTGGAAGCGATTGAACTTGTAGAGCGCGAGGAGATCGATGTACTTCTCGACGAATTCCTTCGGCATGAAGTGGCGGGACACATCGAGGTGCATGCCGCGCCAACCGAAACGCGGATAGTCGACGATCGACACGCAGGGGATGCTCCACTTCATTCCCGCGACCGGCGCCTTGCGAAAAATGTCGGGCGGCAAGAGCTGCCGGAGCGACTGAATGCCGTAGAACACGCCCGCCGGCGACGCGCCCTGAATCGCGACCTCCGCCGACGAAACGTCCATCGAATACGACTCAGGACCGTGGCCCGCCTGCAACGAATCGATGCCAAGCAAAATGATCGACGGACTGGACCCCGCTTCGGGCGGCAGCGTGCTCTCGGTCGTGATGATGAACTCGTACCCCGTCGCAGGTCGCAAATACGCGACCGCCTGTGCTGCCAGGGGCCTGAGCGCTTCGGTGGTCATGACGACCACTTTGGGACGAAGCGTGAACGACCCCGGATGACGCACCACCACCACAGGCTTGGGAATGATGGCGATCGAATCGTTGGAGGCCGTCGAGGCCGTCGGGGACGACAAGGTCACGGTGAGAGCAAGTAATAGAGGATTGATCATCGCGTTCCAAGATCGTGCCCCGCTTGCCGCCTCCGCAAGCGCCCTCCACATTCGGACATGGCTCAGGCCCATCTCGCCGGCATCGACTACGCCATCATGGCGGTCTACTTCGCGTTCGTGCTGGGGATCGGCGTCGTGCTGCGCCGCTCCGTCCACACGGGCAACGACTTTTTCCTCGCCGGCCGGGCCGTCCCCGCCTGGATCGCCGGACTCGCCTTCCTCTCGGCGAACCTCGGCGCCCAGGAAGTGATCGGGATGGGAGCGTCGGGTGCCAAGTACGGAGTGGCGACCAGCCACTTCTACTGGGTCGGCGCCATCCCGGCGATGATCTTCGTCGGGCTGTTCATGATGCCCTTCTATTATGGATCCCGCGCCCGCTCCGTCCCCGAATACCTGAAGCTCCGCTTCGACGAAAAAACCCGAGCCGTCAACGCGGTGTCCTTCGCCGTGATGACCGTGTTCAGCTCCGGAATCTCGATGTATGCCATGGGCAAACTCTTCAACCTGCTCCTGGGGTGGGACTTCACCGCGTCGGTCCTGGTCTCCGCCGCGATCGTCCTCGCGTACACGTTCCTCGGCGGCCTGACCTCCTCGATCTATAATGAAGTGCTGCAGTTCTTCCTTATCGTCTTCGGCTTCGCGCCTCTCGTTTTGCTCGGTCTCAAGTCGGTCGGCGGTTGGACCGGACTGCAGGCCAGGCTGGCCCAAGTGTCGACGAGTCAGGGATTCGCGCCGGGGGCGTACACGCAGGCGTGGCGGCACATGGACGCGGCCGCGCACAATCCCGTGGGGATCGAGTGGTTCGGGCTGGTGATGGGATTGGGGTTCGTGCTGTCGTTCGGGTACTGGTGCACCGATTTCCTGGTCGTCCAGCGCGCGATGGCCGCCGATTCGATGACGGCCGCACGACGCACACCGCTCGTCGCCGCATTTCCCAAGATGCTCTTCCCCTTTCTCGTGATTCTGCCGGGCATGATCGCGCTCGTTGCCGCCGGAGGGCATGGGGTGATCGGACTCGTCCCGCAGAAGCTCGACGCGATGGGGCATGCGGTGTTCACCGCGCAGGGCGCGCCGGTCGCCGACTTCGATCTCGCCACGCCGATGATGCTCGTCCACTACTTCCCGGCGGGCATGCTCGGGCTCGGCATCACTGCCCTGCTCGCGTCCTTCATGTCCGGGATGGCGGGCAACGTGACGGCGTTCAACACGGTGTGGACGTACGATCTGTATCAGAGCTACATCAAGAAAGACGCACCCGACGCGCACTATCTGTGGATGGGCCGTGTCGCGACGGTCGTGGGGGTGCTCCTCTCGATCGTCGCCGCCTATGCGGCGAGCCGCTTCAACAACATCATGGACATGCTGCAGCTGGTGTTCGCATTCGTGAATGCCCCGCTCTTCGCGACGTTCGCGCTCGGCATGTTCTGGAAGCGCACGACCGGGCATGGCGCATTTACCGGCCTCGTGGCGGGCACCCTCGCCGCCGCGATCCATCATGGCCTCACACTGCCCGTGTCGGCGGTTCCCGGCATCAAGGGCGGATTCCTCGGAGTCGTGACGACCTATCCGAGTGACCTGGCCCAGACGTTCTGGACCGCGATCGTCGCGTGGACCACCTGCTTCGTAGTAACCATCATCGTGTCCCTGGTGACGCGTCCGCGGCAGGATGCGCAGCTGAACGGACTGGTGTGGTCGCTGACCGATCGCCCCAAGGATGAGCACCTGCCCTGGATCAAGAGACCGGTGACGCTCGCGCTGGTCGTGCTCGCGCTGACCCTCATCCTGAACCTGATCTTCGCCTAGTAGCAGAAAGGATTATGGGACTCGATCTTCGTCTCCCCATCGGCGCCCTCTTTCTCATCATCGGGCTCCTCCTCGCCGGGTATGGCTGGATGACCGCGGGGATGGAAGTCGACCGCTGGTGGGGCCTCGTGATGGTGGTGTTCGGATTGGTGATGGTCACGCTGGCGCGCCGAGGGCGGAGCAAAGTCTGACCGGTCGACGGGAATTCCTGGCCACCGCCGCGAGTGTCGGGGTGGCGCTTGCACGGCCACGCATTCCCCTCACGTTTTCTCCTCCACGTCTGGCTGTTCCATCCGCGTCTCAGCTCGCTTGGCACCGCGGAGAGATGGGCCTCTTTCTCCACTTCGGCGTGAACACCTTCACCGACCGCGAGTGGGGCTTGGGGAACGAGGCCGAGAGCGTCTTCAATCCCTCTGCCCTCGACGCACGGCAGTGGGCGCGCGTGGCCAAGGCCGGCGGATTCCGCCGGATGATCCTCACCGCCAAGCATCATGACGGGTTCTGCCTCTGGCCCAGTGCGGTCACCACCCACTCGGTGAAATCGAGTCCGTGGCGGGATGGCCATGGGGACGTCGTCCATGAGTTCGTGAATGCGACACGCGCCGAGGGCCTCGAGCCGGGACTCTACCTCTCCCCGTGGGACCGGCACGAGCCATCGTACGGTGACTCACCACGCTACAACGACTACTACTGCGCTCAACTCACCGAGCTGCTGACCCGCTATGGCCCGCTGGTCGAGATCTGGTTCGACGGCGCCAATGGCGAAGGCCCGAACGGGAAGAAGCAGAATTACGACTGGGACCGGTATCACAAGCTGATCCGTCAACATCAGCCCCGTGCGCTGATCTTCTCGGACGCCGGTCCCGACATCCGCTGGGTCGGCAACGAAGATGGCTCGGCGGGAGACCCGAACTGGTGCGCCGTCGACCCCGTCGTGGTCCCCTACCCCGGTGCCGAAGGGGACGCCGTCACGAAGGAGCTCCAGCATGGTGATCCGCATGGATCGGTCTGGCGCCCCGGCGAAGCGGACGTCTCCATCAGACCCGGCTGGTTCTGGCACGAAGCGGAAAACGACAAGGTGAAGTCACCGTCGCAACTGCTCGACCTCTACGTGTCGTCGGTGGGGCGCAACGCGGGGCTTCTCCTCAACGTGCCGCCGAACCGGGCGGGCCTCCTGAGTGACCCCGATGTGGCGAACCTCAAGGCCTTCGGCGAGGCGAAGAGGGCCCGGTTCTCCCACAACCTCGCGGGCTCAGCCTTTGTTCGTCACGAAGAGACGGACGTGGTGCTCACACTCGCGAAGCCCGCAGAATTCGACACCGTAGTGATGCGCGAGGAGATCGAGCGCGGTCAGAAGGTCGAAGGCTTCACGGTGGAGACCGAAGACAGCGCCAACTGGAAGACGATCGCCTCGGGCACGACCATCGGCGCCAAGCGCATCGTGCGGGTCAACCCGGTCACGGCGGCCTGCGTACGGGTCAGCATGCAAACCTCCGTGGGCCACCCCAGTCTTGCCGAAGTCGCGCTGTACAAGGGCATGCTGTGAGCGGCCCGACGCTCGTGTTGCTCGCCGCCGGGATGTCGACCCGGTATGGCGGCGTCCCCAAGCAGCTGGAGCCGGTGGGCCCCGGCGGTGGGACGCTGATGGACTACTCCCTCCACGATGCCCGGCGCGCGGGATTTTCGTCCGCGGTGCTGGTGATCCGCCGGGAGCTCGAGTCGGTGTTTCGCGAACGATTGATCCCGTCGTGGATGCCCACGCTGCCGATTTCCGTAGTCTACCAGGAGATCGTCGCGCCGCGCACCAAGCCGTGGGGCACGGGACAGGCGGTGCTGGTCTCGAGACCGGCCGTGAAGGGTCCGTTTGCCGTCATCAACGCCGACGATTTCTACGGCCGGTCGGCCATCATGTCCCTCCGGAAGTTTCTTGGAGAGCCCGCCGGCCATCCGCCGACGGCGGGTCTGGTCGGATATCCGCTCGCGGCCACGTTGTCGGAAGCGGGTGGCGTAACGCGCGCCGTGTTGCACGCGGACGGCTCGGGCTGGCTCGACTCGATCACCGAGGTGCGAGGGATCCGCGATCCCGCCGCCTTCTCCCCCGGCACCGTGGTCTCGATGAATGCCTGGGCTTTCCCGGCGGCGGTGTTCAACTTCCTCGACGCGCGCTTTGCAGAGTTTCAGATGGCACACGTCGGCGACAATGAAGAGTTCCTGCTTCCCACCACCGTGCAGGACCTGATCCGCCGGAAGAGTCTCCGCGTGAAGGTCCTCTCCGGCGGCGAGCGCTGGGTCGGCGTGACGTACCCGGCGGACCGGCCTCGCGCCGAAACGTTCTTGCGGGCAGAGACGGCGGGGGGAACCTATCCGGCGGAACCATGGCGCTAGCGGCTGACCCCGCACTCGACGCGGCGCACGCCTTCGCCACGCCGGGAACGCTTGCCGCCCTCGAGCCCTTTGCGGGCGGGCACATCCACGCCGCGCACCTCGTCACCTACCGGCATGGCGGCGGGACCACGCGCTTTCTCCTGCAGCAGCTCAACACGCGCGTCTTCCCCCACCCCGAACAGGTGATGGGCAACATCGAGCGCGTCACCGCGCACCTCGGCCAGGCACTCGCCAAAGCGCGAGTGCGTGATGTCGACCGCCGCAACCTCGCGCTCGTGCACACGCGCCAAGGCGCGACCTGGCATCGTGACGCCGATGGCCGCGTCTGGCGCCTCTATCATTTCATTGAAGGAACGGTCGCGAGGGGCCAGCCCCGTGATGCCGAGGATGCGGCGGCGGCGGCGCAGGCATTCGGTGCTTTTCAGCGACTGCTTGCGGATTTTCCAGAGCCCGCCCTGCACCACACCATCCCCGATTTTCACTTCACGCCCGGACGCATGAAGACCCTCGAGGAAGCGGTCGACACCGACGCACTCGGCCGCTGCGACGCCTCCCGCGGGGAGATCGAAACCGTCTTTGCCACGCATGGGTTGTCCCACGCGCTCATCGATGCACACCTGCCGACCCGCGTGACCCACAACGACGCGAAGATCTCGAACCTGCTCTTCGATGCGGAGAGTGGCGCCGGCTTGTGCGTCGTGGACCTGGACACCGTCATGCCGGGGTTTGCGGTCTACGACTTCGGCGACCTCGTGCGGTCCATGGCGACGCGCGCGGCGGAGGATGAACGGGACTTGTCGCAGGTGAAGCTCGAACCGGGTCTGGTGAAGGCGATCGCCTGGGGATACCTGAAGGAAGCGGGCGCGTTTCTCTCGTCGACCGAGCGGGCACTGCTGATCACCGCGGCCCGGGTGATCATTCTCGAGCAGGCGGCGCGATTTCTCGCCGACCATCTCCAGGGGGATCTGTATTACCGGATCGCCCGGCCGAATCACAATCTCGACCGTGCTCGCACCCAGATTCGATTGTTGCAGGAGCTGGACGCGAGTGCCGGCGCGCTCGAACGCGAGGTGGCGAAGCTCTAGGTCGACTAGCCGCGAAGGGCGATGAGCAGCACGCCGGCGACGATCACGAGCGCCCCGACCACCCGCCGGCCACCGAAGGGCTCGCCCAGAAACCGCCACCCCAGCAACGCTCCTGCCAGGATGCTTGATTCCCTGATCGCGCCGCCGTACGACACCGGCGCGCGGGCGTAGACCCAGAGCACGACGAGATAGCCGGCGAGCTGCATGACGCCGATTGCCAGAATCCGCAGAGGCTCGAGCGTCAGCACACTCCGGATGCCCTCCCACCCCTCCTGCCCCATCAGCACCGGTGTGAGCAGCAACGTCACCACGAAGAACATCGCCGCCGTGTAATCGACCGGATCCACCCGTCGTACCGCGGCGCCGTCGATGATCGAGTAGACGGAGATCACGATGGCGAGCAGCAGGGAAAGCGCCAACGCCTTCGACGGCTTGCCGATCCGCCCCGACCATCCGACCACCCCAATCCCGGCGGCGATCAGCAGAATGCCGATGACGCCGAATACCGATGGCCGCTCCGACAGGATCAGGATCGCCCAGATCGCGAGCAGACCGGGTGCGGTCCCGCGCGCCACGGGATAGACGAGCGAGAAGTCGCCGACCTTGTACGCGGCGGTGAGGATCAGGTAGTACGATGCTTCGAGCACGGCGCTGACCGCGAGCAGGGGCCAGACCGACAGGATCGAGTGGGGACGGGCAATCAGGATGCCGGCAGAGCAGAGATTCGTAATGATCAGGGCCCACCACACCACGGGGCGGCGGTGATGGGTGGTCTTCAGCAGCAGGTTCCAGACGGCATGGATGACGGCGGAGCCGAGGAGCGCGGCGACGAGGAGACCGTTCAGAGGTGCTCCGCCCAGCGCCACTCTCCGGTCCACCCCGGGCTTGCGCCCGGGGATATGAACGACAGGCCTCGCATTGGATGGGCTTACATAACCCCGGACGCGAGTCCGGGGTCTACATCGACGCCGGCCGGCCTTCTCACGCGCGCTCTCCCCTGAACATCGCCGCGATCACCCGGTAGAGCACCACCCCGCTGACCACCGCCATCGCGAAGCACACGGCGGCCGTCCCCGAGCGTCCATACAGCGCGTTCCCGGCGCCGAAGAGCGCGGAATAGACGAAGGCACACCCCGCGGTCCAGCCCAGCATGGCCTGCGGCAGCGAGTCGGGAGAGGGCGGGAGCTTGGTCCGCTCGCGCAGCGCCTTCCAGCCGGGCCCCGCCGGACGAGTGAGGACGTAGAACTTCTCGAGGGTCGCATCATCCACGGGCGGCGTCATCATCGTGACGGTGACCCACACCACCGTGGTCACCACCACGACGACGATCAGGGTCAGCGTGTCGGAGATGGCCCACCCGAACGCGTGCTTGCCGACGAACATGGTGAGCGAGCAGGCAAACGAACCCAGCATCGCCGCGATCTCGCTCCAGGCGTTGATCCGCCACCAGAACCAGCGGAGGAGATAGATCAATCCCGTCCCCGCTCCGATCGACAAGAGCAGCCGGAAGCCTTCGCTGGCGGTGGAGATGAAGAGCGTGAAGACCCCGCAGAGCACCATCAGCGTGGCCGTCAGGCCGCGTGACACCCAGAGATAGTGACGCTCGGATTTCCCGCGGGCCACGAAGCGCTGATAGAAGTCGATGACCAGATACGACGAGCCCCAGTTGAGATGGGTCTCCATCGTCGACCGGTACGCCGCGAAGAGTGACGCGATCAACAACCCCTTCATCCCCGCGGGCAAGAGCGTCAGCATGGCGGGATACGCCAGGTCATTCCCGATCAATTTGGGATCGACATGCGGGATGGCGCGCTGGATATCACCGAGTGTCGGGAACACCAGCATCGAGGCGAGTGCCACGATGATCCAGGGCCAGGGACGCAAGGCGTAGTGGGCGACGTTGAACCAGAGCGTGGCGCCCAACGCGTGCTTCTCGTTCTTCGACGCCAGAATCCGCTGCGCGATATAGCTCCCACCCCCCGGCTCGGCGCCTGGATACCAGACGGACCACCACTGGATCGTCACCGGAATGATGAAGACCACCACGGCGACGTCCCAGTTCGAGAAATCGGGGAGCAACGAGAGGACGTGGGGGTCCGTGCGATGGAGCAGATTCACGAGCCCGCCCACCTGCGGTTGATCGAGCGCCACCACGGCCGCCGCGATCACGCCGAACATGGCGAGGGCGAACTGAATCATGTCGGTCACCAGCACGCCCCACAGCCCCGACACGGACGCGAACAGGATGCAGGTGAGCCCACCGACGATGATCGTCGTTTCCCGGGGCCAGCCGAGCATGACGTTCGCGATTTTCACGGCCGCGAGCGTCACCGTCGTCATGATGGTCAGGTTGAAGAACAACCCCAGGTAGATGGCGCGGAACCCGCGGACCACCGCCGCCGGCGTGCCCGAGTAGCGCAGCTCGTAGAACTGCAGGTCGGTGAGCACCCCCGAGCGCCGCCAGAGCTTGGCGTAAAAAAACACGGTCGCCATTCCCGTCAGGAGAAATGACCACCAGGCCCAGTTGTACGAGACGCCATGCGAGCGGACGAAGTCGGTAACGAGATTCGGCGTGTCAGTGGAGAAGGTCGTCGCCACCATGGACGTGCCGACCAGCCACCACGGGGCCGCCTGCCCCGACGCAAAGAACTCAGCGGTGCCCTTGCCCGATCGCCGGGCGAACAACAGCGCGGGCGCGAAGCAGACCACGATCGAAACGATCGCGATCACGACGTCGAGACGGGTGAGTTCCATGGGGGCCCAAGATAGCGCCCGTCGTCAGTCGTGCCACTCCGCGCGATACAGGGAGGCGTACCGGGTCTTGAGGATGTCGAGCTTGGGCAAGTCGTTGGTCACGACGTACGCGTCACTCAGGTGCCGCTGCATGAACCCCTGATGCTCCGGCTCCGCCGGGTAGAACGCGCGGAACGCCACCACCTCCGTCACGATTCTGTCTGAGTAGACGTGGCGACGCTGAAGGCTGGCGATGGCATCCTCCACCGACTGCTGCTGCGCCGAATCCCTATAGAAGGCGATCGACCGATAATCTGCCCCGACGTCAGGACCCTGCCGGTTCAGCTGGGTCGGATCGTGGGCCACGTTGAAGAAGACTAGCAGGAGCTGATCGAAGCTCACCCGCGCCGGATCGTAGATGATCATCACCGACTCGGCATGACCCGTCCCGCCGTTGTAGACCTGCGCGGAGGTCGGATTCGCGAGCGTCCCGCCCGCGTACCCCGACACGACCTTCACCACACCCTTCACATGCTCGAAGATGCCCTCGACACCCCAGAAACACCCGCCCGCGAGTACAGCCGTATCGAGTGGTGCGGCATTGGGTGCTGAGGCCGGTGGTGTGGGGAGAAGTGCTGCGAGGATGGGAAGGACGGCGTACATGGGATCTCCCGTCAGGATGTCACATCCTACCCAACGGGGCCGTCGGGGGGGAGCCGTTTCGTCGCGCCGGCTCCGCCGTTCGGCGCGCTATTTCCAGGAATCGCGATACAGCGCGGGAAAGGCTTCCTTCAGATGCGTCACCTTCGGCGCGTCGTTGTACACGATGTAGGGCTGATCCGGGTGATGCTCCATGTAGTGCTGGTGATAGCCCTCGGCCTCATAGAATGTCTTGAGAGGAATCACCTCCGTCACTACCGGCCTCGAGTACATATGCTGCCGCTGGAGCTCGGCGATGAACGTGTTGATCGCCGTGTGCTGCGTGGAGTCCCGGTAGAACGCAATGGACCGGTAGTTGGTCCCGACGTCCGGCCCCTGCCGGTCGAGCTCGGTGGGATCGTGCGCCACCGTGAAGAAAATCGCGAGCAGCTGGCCATACGACACCTGCGCCGGGTCATAGACCACGCGCACGGCTTCGGCATGTCCGGTCTCACCGCTCGAGACCTCCTCGTAGGACGGCGACACCGCGTGCCCACCGGCATACCCGGCCGTCGCGGAGAGGACCCCACGGGTGTGCTCGAACACCCCTTCGATGCCCCAGAAGCATCCGCCCGCGAACACCGCCGTGTCGGCGGTGGCGCGAGGAGCAGGAGTGACAACAAGAGCGAGTAACAGCGCGAGTGGCATCATTTCGTTCTCTCCATCCGCATCAATTACGCTGATCGAAGACCCTGGCAGCGTCCAGATTCCGTCAGCGGTCTCAGCCGAGTTTCCATTTTGTACCGCCCGGCGTGTCTTCGATATCCACACCCTTTTCTTTCAATTCGGCGCGGATCCGGTCCGCTTCCTTGAAGTCCCGTGACTGCCGGGCCTTGGTGCGAGCCGACACCCGCTCCTCCACCCATTGCGACAGATCGCCGGCGACCGCCTTCCTGGTCGGCATGAGGTCCAGGACCTCCATGACGTTGTCGAGCGATCCCTGGGCCGTCGGTGCGCCACCCGCGCCCGCGTCGATTTCGCGGTTCGCGGCGCGGACGAACTCGAAGAGGTGCGCCAGCGCCCGGGGGGCATTGAGATCGTCGTCCAGCGCCTCGCGCACCCTCTTCTCCATAACAACGCCGAGTTCCGCGAGGGTCCCGTTGCGATCGGGCCGGGCGGACCGGAGGCGATCCTGAAACTCGCCCAGCCGGCGCACGCCCTCGGCGGCCGCCGCCAGCGCCTCGTCGTTGAAATCGATCGACTGGCGGTAGTGCGTCTGGAACAGGAGCAGGCGCACCGAGGCCGCGTCCACGCCCTGCTCTTTGAGGTCTCGCGCCGTGAGGATGTTCCCATACCGCTTGGACATCTTGGTGCCGCGCAGGTTCAGGAACTCCCCATGCAGCCACAGCCGGGCGAACGTCTGGCCCGTCGCCGCTTCCGACTGCGCGATCTCATCCTCGTGATGCGGGAAAATCAGATCGATGCCGCCGGCGTGGAGATCGAGCGTCTCGACCTTGAAGCGCTTGCCGATCTCGTCCAGGGACATGGCCGAGCACTCGAGGTGCCAGCCGGGACGTCCTCTCCCGAACGAGGCGTCCCACGCGGCGCCCACCCGCTCGTCTTCGTCGTCGGACTTCTTCCAGAGGGCGAAATCCCGCGGATCATCCTTGGCGTATTCGTCGGAGGCCACGCGGGCGCCGACCTTGATCTCCCGCGCATCGAGGCGCGACAGGCGCCCGTACGTGGGAAACTTGCTGATGGCGAAGTACACGGAGCCGTCTTCGCCCTTGTAGGCCACGCCCTTGGCGAGGAGCTTCTCGATCAGCGCCACCATCGGCGGCACGGACTGCGTGGCGCGCGGATACACGTGCGCGGCGCGGATCCGCAGGAAGTCCCGGTCGGCGAAAAACGCCTGTGCGTATTGCGCCGTGTGCTCCGTCAGCGTCTTCCCCGCTGCGGCTGCCGCCTTGATGGTCCGGTCATCCACGTCGGTCAGGTTCATGATGTGGAAGACGTCGTACCCGGAGGCTTCGAGGTGTCGGCGGAGCAGGTCCTCGAACAGGAACGTCCGGAAGTTGCCGATGTGCGCGTAGTTCCAGACCGTGGGACCGCACGTGTAGAGCGTCACCCGGGGCGGATGCAGAGGCTGAAACGGCTCGACGGCACGGGACAGCGTGTTGAAGAGCTTCAGGCTCACGTCGCGGCCCTCTCGTTCACCACGTGGACGACGTGCTGGGGATACGGCATCTCGATTCCTTCGCGTTCGAATGTGGACTTGATGCGCCGCAGGAGCTCACTCTTCACGTCACCCTGAGTGCCCGGCTGGGTGTTCACCCATGCCCGGATGGTCACCGCCGAGTCGCCGAGCTGCTGGATACCTGAGACCGCGCTCTCGCCCGTCAGTCGCGGCGACCAGGAAGGATCCTTGGCGAGGTCGGCGATGATGGTCCGGAGCACACTCGTGACCTTGTCGATGTCCGACCCGTAGGCGACGCCGACGTCGACGACCGCCCGAGACCACGTCCGGGTCAGGTTGGAGACGACCGCGATCTGCCCGTTGGGAATGAAGTGCACCACGCCCGAACCGTCCCGCAGCACCGTCGCCCGCAATGTCAGGTGCGAGACCGTGCCTTCCACACCCGCGATCCTGACGGAGTCGCCGAGCTGGTATTGGTTCTCCAGGAGGATGAAGAATCCGGCAATGACGTCCTTCACCAGACTCTGCGCGCCGAACGAGACCGCCAGCCCGGCGATGCCGACCGTGGTGAGGAGGGGCGTGATATTGAAGAAGAGGGACGCGGCCATGAGGAAGGCCGCGACCGCGATCACCGCCGCACCCACGCTCTGAATCAGCCGGGCGAGCGTCTCCCCGCGACTGACGCCATGCCCATGTCCGTGCGCCACCCGCTCCACCCGCCGCGCGAAGTAGCGCAGGACCCAGATGGCGCCCCAGGCGGCCAGGACGATGATCAGCGCCTGCAGAAGCTTCCCCGTCAGCTCGCGATCGCCAAGCCCGAGCCAGTCGGTGAGCTCGTCGAGCACGCGCGGCGGGCGCATGACGGGCTGCTGCGCGGCCTTTTGCAGGGCGAAAAGCATCGGCGAAAATTAACTCACCGCCAGCTCCTCCAACGACTTGGTCCGCACGTGCGAGGCCCGGACCGCCAACCGATGGGCGCGGCAGGTGGCCAGCGCAGCTTCCGGTGTCACCCGGTTCAGATCCGCCTGAAGCCCGAACGGTGTCAGCCGAAAGCCGAAGGGGGCCGCCAAAGCTGGCCGGTCGAGGATCACCTCGAGCACGCGCTCCGCCAGGAGAACTGAAGGGGCCGCGACTCTGGCCACTCGCCCATGACGGAGCACCAGCACCCGGGTTGCCACGCGCTCGACGGCCTCGAGTGACCCCGCCGCCAGGAGGATGGCGACGCCCGCCGCGGCCCGGGACTCGAGCCGCCAGGCCAACTCCTGACGGACCGGGTGGTCGAGGCCCGTCAGAAGCTCGTCGAGAACCAATACTCGCCGGCCGCCGAGCACCGCCTGGGCGAGCGCCAACCGCCGGCGAATGGGGACATCCGCGCCGCTGATGGCGTCGTCCGCGTGAGCCTCGAGACCGGCGACCGCCAGCGCATCTCGGACCGCGGAGGCCGGATTCCCGCGCACATGGAAGCGGCCCCAGTACTCGAGGAGCTCCCGCACCGTGAACGCCGCGAGCCAGGCGGGATCCTGGGGTGCATATCCAACGATCTTCCGGACCCGCGCATCGGTTGCGTCCCACGACCCGACCCTCGCATGCCCCGCGTGCGCGCGGGTGATCCCGGCGGCGACCCGCAGCAGCGTCGACTTCCCACTGCCCGCGCCTCCCACCACGCCGACCACTTCCCCCGGTATCACCTGGGCATCCACTCCGTCGAGCACCCGGCCCGTCCGCCCCACCCAGGTGACCTGCGACAGCGAAAGCGCGGGTGGGATCATGGTGCCCTCCGCCGCCAGGATCCGGCGGTGACGAGCAGGCCGCACATGGCTACCGGCACCGTGACACCCGCGGCCGAAAGAGCCGCCTCGATTCCCACCCGCCACTCGACCTCAGCCTGCCAGGCCGTGCCCACGGCCACAATCAGGATCACCAGGCCGGCGAGGATGGTCACCGCAAGCCATCGCCCGGCCGCAAGCGCCAGGGGTGACGCAGGGTGGCGAAGGGTCATTGCCGACACCCGGCCGGCGTGCGGTCCCACAAGCACGATCGCGGCGACGAGCGTGGCCGTCAGCCCCGCGCCCAGAATGACCATGGGCAGGAGGGAGCCGTCCGTGAATCCGGCGGCGTCGATGGCGCCGAGCGAGATGAGGATGAGCCAGAAGCCGAGCCGGGTGCGGCGCATGAGGCGGCACACCGGTTTCCACTCGGCGATGGTCTGACGGAAAAACAGGAGGGTCGTCACCCACCCTATCTACAAATAGAACGGGCGCCGACCGTGATCCGATCGACGCCCGGCGGGCCCGAAAAACGCGGGACCTAGTGCTTGTGCTTCTTCTTCTCGTCGGCGGCCGCGATCATCGCGTCGACCACCGGTGCGGGGTCGAAGCGAACCGGATCGGTCGCGGGGAGCCCGGTCTCCTTGGTGGCGCGCTCAACGGCATCGCGCGCCGCCCGTTCGTCGAGGTCGAATGTGTTCAAACAAACCGCGATCACCTTCGACTGGCGCACGGGGCGGGCTGCGTCCTCATAGATGCGAATCAGCTCGGGCAACGGCGGAATCCGCACCCACGGCGCGCGGCCATGGTAGTCACCGATGAAGTCGCGCGACGACTGATGACAGAGAATCATCGCATCCGGGCAGGAACCGTGCAGGAGCCCGAGCGTAACTCCGGAGTAGCCGGGGTGGATCAGACTGCCCTGGCCCTCGACGAGCACGATGTCGTGATCCTTCGCGCCCTGCAGGACGAGCGATTCGGCGGCGCCGGCGATGAAGTCCGCGACGACGGCATCCACCGCGATCCCCCATCCTTCGATGAAGATCCCGGTCTGCCCCGTCGCCACGAAGCTCGTCCGCCGCCCCTTCTTCACCAACGCATCACGCAGCTGAAGCTGCGCGGTCATCTTGCCCACGTTGCAGTCGGAGCCCACGGCGAGCACCGTGAGCGCCGGGACCTCCGCCGCGCGGCCATCGGCGATGGGCAAATGCGCGGGGGGCTTCCGGGCATCCAGGATCCGGACGCCCGTCTTCTTCGCGATCGGGCCGAGCTCCGGATCGTCTCCAATGAACGTGTGGAGACCGCTCCAGACTTCGAGTCCCTGTTCGATGGCGGTCTTCAGCCAGGCACGCCATTCGTCGGGGAGCTGTCCGCCGGCAGGCGCGATCCCGATCAGCACCGCCGTCGCGCCGCCTCCCAATGCCAGGCCCTTCGTAAAATCACCAACCACGGGAATGTCGCCTCCGAACCCCAGGACATCCTGGACGGTCTTGCCGGCGTGCCGCCGGTCGAACACGCCCACGATGCGCTCCGGGAAATACCGGACGCAGCTGTTGGCGGTTTTGGAGGTGAGGGGATCGAATTGGCCGTCGGCGAGAATCAGGAACCGGTGGTCAGGACGCGTCATCGCTCGGTACGTCGCTTGGGTAAATGAAGGGGAATTCGGAATTCGTCAGTATGCCGGAGCACCGCGGCCTGTGTCGCTACGTCTCCATAGATCTCCCCATGCACGACATGGCGCACGAAGACGATCACGGTCGCGAGAATGGGCACGGCCACGACCAGCCCGACCATCCCCAGGAGCGTCCCCATCACCAGGACGCTGGCGATGGTCAGGACGGGAGGCAGGGCGACCTTCCTTTCCATTATCAGGGGGCCCACCACGTTGGCCTCGATGACGTGGACCACCACCCCCAGCAGCAGCACGGCCACCACGCGAAGCCAGTCCCCCTGCCCCACCACGAAGAGCGCCGGCAGAATCGTCGACAGGAGGGTGCCGAAGAACGGCACAATGGCGGCGACCCCGGCGAAGACGCCGAACGCCAGCCAGTACGGCGCGCCCAGAATCAGGAGCCCGATGGTCGTCAGCGTGCCGAGCACGAACATCGCGAGCAGCTGACCACCCACCCACGCGCGCAGGGTCTGCGCGGTGTCGTCGAGGATATGCGCGGCCGTCAGGCGATGCTGTGGAGCCACGAGACTGATCACGCCATTGCGATAGACGCCGGGATTGCGGGCCAGATACAGCGCCATGACGAAGACGCTCGCGCCCTCGATCAGCGCGAGGCCGCCGGCGCGGATGTACGGCAGCACGGATGTACGCAGGAATCCGAATCCTTCGGTGATCAGCGACCCGACGACGCCGGATGCGGGATCGGCGAGCGGCGAGCGACGGAGGACCGGATAGCGCGCCGCCGTCCGGGCCAGCACGCTCTGGACTTCACTGAGTGTCGCAGGGAGTCCGGAGACGAGAGCCTGGGTTTGATCGATGACCGGGGGCAGCAGCACGGCGCCCAGGCCGACGACGGCGCCGAGCGTCCCCAGCACCGCGATCGTGAGTCCGCCCCAGTGGGGGATCTTGAGACGGCGTTCGAGCCAGTCGGTGACGGCGCCGAGGTAGATGGAGAACAGAATGGCGATGAAAATGACGATGAGGACGTCGATGACCCGGACGGCGAACCAGATACCCAGGGCGGCAACGAAGAGCGCCACGAACGTGGCGCCCGAAAGCTTCGACTTCGCCGACGGCTCAGCGGAGTTCAGTGGGTGTGCCCGGCTTCGTCATCCTCGACCAGCTCGGCGTCCTTTGCGCCTTTGCCGATCTGTTTCGTTTCGGCAGGCGCGCCGGGCGCGAGCAGGCCCATCTTCTGCTTGAGGGCGGCCAGCTGCTGGTCGGCGTCCGCGCGGACCTCGATGGTCTGGAACTGCTTCATCAGGGAGTCGCCCGACAGGTCCTCGTTGACCTCGGCGGCCGCGATGAGCTTCCGCTCTTCGTGCTCGATCTGCTCCGCCATGCGCTCGAAGGTCTCGAACGCCGAGTTGTCGCCCATCGACGACATGGTTTCCTGAATGCGCTTGTGGGCCTCGGCCCGCTTCTGCCGCGCGACCAGAATGTTCTTCTTCCGCTTCGCCTCTTCGATCTTGTCGTTGAGCTGGCGGAGCGAGAGCTTGAGCTTCTCGGTCTCCTCGCGGTGCTTCACCCAGGTGTCGTGCAGGGTGACCGCGTTCTGGACATGCTCGTTGTGCCGGAGGAGCGCCTGCTTGGCGAGGTCGTCCCGGCCTTCCTGAACCGCCAGCACGGCCCGCTTCTCCCAGTCCTCGGCCATCTTCTTTTCCTGCTCGGCCTGGGCGGAAAGCTTTTTCTCGTCGGCGATGGCGGAGGCCACCTGCTGCTTGGCCTTGGCCAGCTGGCTCCGCATGTCGACGATGAGCTGGTTCAACATCTTCTCAGGATTCTCGGCGCGCGAAATCAGGTCGTTGATGTTCGACCGGATCAGCGTCGAGAGACGGTCAAAGATCCCCATACACCCCTCGTATCCGGATCAGCGACCCGGCTTGAGCTCCCGTGTGCCGCGCGATTCCGCGAGCACCCGCTCCGTGAAGTCCAACCGCTCGACCAGCTCCGTCACCTGGCCCGACAGCTGCTGAACCTGATGCTCCAATTCCGCCACTCTGTTCTCGTCCATCGCGTCGACGGGAACCGATTCCCATTCGCCCCCCTTGCCCTTCCAGTGCCGCCGCGGGCGCGAGTTCAGGCGGATCGACTCCGCGATCGCATCGCCGACCGGCGAGTTCACGACCCAGCGCAGCACGCATGCCACGCAGATCGCGATCCCGAGGATGCCGACCAGCGGCACGAGGTTGTGCAAAACTTCGACATTCGCCGGGGGCGGCACCGTCACAACCTGCACCGGCACCCCTGCTGAACCATACGAGATCATGACAGTTCCGGCTTCACTGCGGGGGCTGGATCAGGCCCTGTTCCTTGGCCTGAGCCAACATCCGCTCGGTAAAATCTACACGTTCCGAGAGTTCCGTCACCTCTTGGCGCAGATCCTCGATCGTCTGCAGCATCTGCTCAGCGGCCTCTCCCGTCATACCCCCCTGCCCCTTGAGCTTCTCGGCATAGGCCTTTCCTACGGGGGAAAGGGAGATCATCCAAGCGAAGAAGCCCCCCACGGAAACGATCGGAATCAACAGCGCCATGAAGCCCACGTCAGTTCCTCGGCGGTACGAGCCGCTCGGGCTCGCGCTGTTTGGCCAGCATGCGTTCGGCGAAATCCACCCGCTCTTCCAGCCCGGCGATCCGCCGGTGCGCGTCCTCGAGATCCGCGCGGAGCTCGTCGACGACACCGTCAGTCACGGCGGGAGCCGCCGCCGGCTCACGGCTGATGCGCCGGGCGAGCGCCGCCACGAGCGGGCGCGTGGTGAGAAATACGCCCGCAATCACGGCCATCAATGCGACTACTTCTTCGGGTCTCATCTCCCTCCCGGACCGACGCGCGGTTGCTCGGTCTGCTGCTGCTTGGCCAACATCCGCTCCGTGAAATCCAGCCGTTCCGAAAGCTGTGCGACGTCCTGCCGCAGGCCATCGACTTCGCCAAGCAGCTCGTCGCGCAGCTGTTCGATCGCGTGAACGTCCGTCGTCTTCCCTTCGAGCTTCCTGGCCAGAGCCCGGAAGAACGGGTTCACGATCCAGAATCCGCCCCCAATGAAGAAGAACAGCAGCAGGAATTTGATGCCTTCTTCGGGCGTCATGTCACCTCGGCGGCGCGAGCCGCTCCCCTTCCTTCTGTTTGGACAGCATCCGCTCGGCAAAATCGAGCCGCTCGGCGAGCTCTCCCACCTGCTGGCGCAGCGAATCGACGTCCGCCGCCGTTTCCTCTCGATGGGCCGCGAATTCGCCGGTCATGACGTCCAGCGCCGCATGCTTCCCGCGGATCCGGTCCGCGATGGCGCGGCCGATCGGCGAGAAGGCGATAGCGGCGATGGTGCCGCCACCAAAGAGGAAAACGATCGCCAGGATGTCTTCCAACTTCATGCGCCTCCTAGACTCAACCTGCGACGTCAGTCGCCGGGGGGCAACACCCGCGCCAAAAACCGTCCCGTGTGCGACCCGTTGGCCCGGGCCACCTGCTCCGGCGTGCCCGACGCCACCACCCGGCCTCCGCCTTCGCCCCCCTCCGGCCCGAGATCGATCACCCAATCCGCGGTCTTCACGACATCCAGATTGTGCTCGATCACCACAACCGTGTTGCCCTTGTCCACCAGCCGGTGGAGCACGTCCAACAGCAGCCGGACGTCCTCGAAATGCAGTCCGGTGGTGGGCTCATCCAGGATGTACAGGGTACGGCCGGTGTCGCGCTTCGCGAGCTCGGTGGCGAGCTTCACTCGTTGGGCTTCGCCGCCCGACAGGGTGGTCGCCGACTGCCCGAGGTGGATGTACCCGAGCCCTACGTCGTTGAGCAGCTCCAGTTTCGCCTTCAACCGGGGCTGGGCGTCGAAGAATTCAAGGGCGTCGGCGACGGAGAGATCGAGCACGTCCGCGATGCTCTTTCCTTTATATCGAACTTCCAGCGTCTCCCGGTTGTAGCGACGGCCTTTGCAAACTTCGCAGGGCACGTAGACGTCGGGCAGGAAGTGCATCTCGACCTTCACCAGCCCATCGCCCTGGCACGCCTCGCACCGGCCCCCCTTCACGTTGAACGAGAACCGCCCCGGCCCATACCCACGGACCTTCGACTCGGGGAGCATCGTGTACAGCTCCCGGATGGGGGTGAAGAGACCCGTGTACGTCGCCGGATTGGAGCGCGGCGTCCGTCCGATGGGGCTCTGGTCGATGTCGATGACCTTGTCGATCTGGTCGAGACCCTCGAGCCGCTGGTGCAGACCGGGCACGACCTTGGCCCGGTAGAAGTGGCGCGCGAGTCCCTGATAGAGGATGTCGGTGACGAGCGTCGACTTCCCGGAGCCCGACACGCCGGTCACCGCGACGAAGAGACCGAGCGGGAATTCGACCGTGAGATCCTTCAGGTTGTGGTGCTTCGCGCCCACCACCCGTATCTGTTTCTCCTCACCGGCAATCCGGCGGCGCGGCGGCACCGGGATGCGCAGGTCTCCCCGGAGATACCGCGCCGTCAGGGATTCCTTACTCTTCAGGACCTGGGCGAGGGGTCCTGCTGCGACCACCTCCCCGCCATGCCGCCCCGCACGCGGACCCAGATCGATCACGTAGTCGGCGGCGCGGATGGTCTCTTCATCGTGCTCCACCACCAGCACGGTGTTCCCGAGATCGCGGAGCTCTTTCAGCGTCGTGAGGAGCTTCGCGTTGTCGCGTTGGTGCAGGCCGATGGACGGCTCATCCAGGATGTAGAGCACTCCCACCAGCCGGGAGCCGATCTGGGTCGCGAGCCGGATGCGTTGGGATTCGCCGCCCGACAGCGTGCCCGCCGACCGCCCCATCGTGAGGTACGCGAGGCCCACGTCCGCGAGGAAACGGAGCCGGTCTTTGACTTCCTTGAGGATCGGCTTCGCAATCTCCGGATCGAGCCCGGGCCGGCCTTTTTCGCGGAGCGGGAGACCGCCGAAGAACGCGAGTGCGTCTTCGACCGACATCTCCGCGACATCGCCGATGCTCTTCCCCGCCACGAGCACCGAGAGGCTTTCGGGACGCAGGCGCCGGCCGTGGCAGGTCGGACAGGGTTGCTCGACCATGAACGCTTCGAGCTGCTCGCGAGTCGAGTCGGACTGCGTCTCCTGATACCGGCGTTCGACGTGTTTCAGCACGCCGCTCCACCCCGACTCGTACGAGCCGTGGAAGCGGGCCGAGTCCCATTGGTAGGTGAAGGTCTTGCCGGGAACGCCGTGGAGGATGGCCTTCCGAGCAGCCGCGGGCACGTCACGCCAGGGCCAGTCGAGGTCGAACTTGAACGCCTTCGCCAGCGTCGGGAGAATGACCTTCCTGATGTATCCCGACGGCTCACCCCAGGGGAGAATCACCCCCTCGAGAATGGAGAGTGAGTCGTCGCCGACGACCAGTTCCTCGTTCACTTCCCGCTTCGTCCCCAACCCCGAGCAGGTCGGACACGCCCCGAACGGTGAATTGAACGAGAACTGCCGCGGTTCGAGCTCGGGTATCGACAAGCCGCATTTCGGACACGCATAGCGTTCCGAGAACATCGTGCTCTTCGGTGTGCCACTTCCATGGCGGACCACCTCGACCACGCCGTCGGCGGCGCGCAGTGCCGTTTCGATGGAATCGGCAAGACGGCTGCGGTCGGCCGCTTTCACCGCCAGCCGGTCAACGACCACCGCGATGTCGTGGTTCTGACGACGATTGAGCTTGGGAACCTGACTGAGGTCGTAGGTCTCACCATCCACACGGGCGCGGACGAATCCCTTTTTCCGCGCGTCTTCGAAGAGATCGCGGAATTCTCCTTTGCGGCCCCGCACCAGCGGAGCGAGCACCTCGATCTTCGCACCCTCCGGCCACTGCATCACGAGATCGGTGATCTGCGACGCGCTCTGCCGCTCGACCGGCGTGCCGTCCTTGGGACAGTGCGGCGTACCGGTACGGGCCCACAGGAGGCGGAGGTAGTCGTAGACCTCCGTGATGGTGCCGACGGTGGACCGCGGATTGGCGCCGGCGGTCTTCTGCTCGATCGAGATCGCCGGCGACAACCCTTCGATGGCGTCGACGTCCGGCTTCTCCATCAGGCCAAGGAATTGCCGCGCGTATGCCGAGAGGGACTCGACGTAGCGTCGCTGTCCTTCAGCGTAGATGGTGTCGAATGCGAGTGAAGACTTGCCCGAGCCCGAGAGGCCGGTGATGACGGTCAGCGTATGACGGGGGATCTCGACCGACACGTCCTTGAGGTTGTGCTCGCGAGCACCTCGGACGATGAGAGCGTCGGCAGACATAGAATCGGAGGCTAGCGGGGGAGCCGAGTCGAGGTCAACGGACGGGTAGACGGTAAGACGGTAAGTCGCTATGGCGGTAGGTACTTACCCCCGCCGCGACCTGCCGACATGCCGACCTACCCGTCCTCACGCCACGCTCATCTATCCACATGTTCTTAACCATCGTTGGCATGTGGGAAACTTGCATAACCTCCTAGCGCACCGTACGTTAGCTGCCCCTATGGCGACCGGTGCTCTCGTTGTTCTCACCACATTGAGCACGGTCGAAGATGCGCGAAAGCTCGTCCACGCCCTGGTGAGCGAGCGCGTGATTGCCTGTGGGACCGTTCTGCCGGCGGGGACTTCGATCTATCGCTGGAAGAATGAAATCAAAGAAGAAACCGAAGCCGTGGTGCTGATGAAGACCGACGCGTCGCGCTGGGATACGTTGGCGGCCGCGGTCCGGGCTCGGCACCCCTATGAAGTCCCTGAGTTGCTCGCGCTCCCGGTCGAGCGCGGGTTGGAAGCATACCTCGATTGGCTCAAGCATGAGGTGGTGACGTGACCCGACGGCATCTGCGCCGCTGGCCCCCGGTGGCCGAGCGCGCCCGAGTGGCAGCCCAACTCCTCGCGGAGGCTGCTGCGTTTACCGAAGACGTCGGATTGCTCGCCGGTCCTCTCGCGCTGGCCCCTGCTGGTGGCATGCCGAAGACTCGCGTCCCGGTTCCCGTCACCGTGTCTGCTCCGCCTCCGGCGCCCGAACCCGCACCGGCTCCCGCGCCGGCGCCGGCGCCCGAACCCCCGGCTCCCGGAGCGGTCGCCTCGTCTCCGGTACCCGCCGCCCTGGCCCTCGCGGAAACGGGCGTGACGCTCGCGCGCCGGGGACTGTGGGCGCAGGCGGTGCCGCAATTCCGCCGCGCGATCGAGCTCGATCCCGTCAACGTGCCGATCTGGTGCCGCCTGGGTGAAGCGCTGAACCACATCGACGATCTCGAAGGCGCGCGCGACGCATACGAGAAGGGCTTGGCGGTTGAGGCGAACCATCGCCGCGCACTCTACGGAATGGGTGTGGTCCTCGATCGTCTCCGTCGTCCCGAGGAAGCGACCAGCTATTACCGCCGGGCACGGGAGGGCGGGGCCATCGCCCAGTGATTCGCGTGGTCGTGGCCGACCTCGCCCGCTGTCCCGCCGATGCCGTCGTCCGTCCTACCAGCAGTCATTTCGATTCGCTCGTCACCGATTCATTCGGCCTGGGTGGCGCAGTGGTCACGCCGGCCCGTGGCGAAGTGTCTGCCGAGTTCGTGATCCAGGCCTGCATTCGCGAAGAGCCCGATCACGCACCGACGCCGGTGATGGTAACCCGTGCCTGGCGCGCCGCCTTGCAGCAGGCATCGGAATGGGAGTTCCGGCACCTCGCCGCCCCCCTCCTCGGCGCCGATGGAGGTGCGGGCGCCCTCAAGGCCGTCGACGTCGCTGATCTGCTGGTCGAGGTTCTGGAGCAGCACCGCACCCGCTCCACCTTCCCCGCCGAGGTATCGTTCGTAGTCGCCAACACCGACGAGAGAGACGTGATCGAAGCCGCCATTCGCCGCGCTTCCGCCCGCGCCTCGTGAACCGCAAGACCGTTGGTATCCTCATCCTGATCATCTGGGCCCTATCGATGGCCTGGCTGGTCCGGCGCGTCTACTTCCAGGCGACTGGTTCCCGTCTCGCCAACGCGGCCCTCTCCGTGCAGCCCGGCGCGACCTACTACCGCGTCGATGTCGGCGGCCATCAGGTCGGGTACGCGTCGACCACCCTCGACACCCTCGTCGACTCCCTGCGCGTCGTGGACGCCGACGTGATTGAGACGGCTGTCGACGGCCATCTCCATCGCACCACCTCACGCTCCGAGGCCAAGCTCTCCCGCGCCCTGCGCCTCGAGACGATCGAGGTGAAGTACACGGAAGACGGGCATGCCTACACGGCCGCGGGCGCCTTCACGCCGGACAGCATCATCAAGCTGGCGGTATCCGATGGGCACCTGACAGCGCGCTCGGAGACCAGGACCCCCCGCACGCCCATGATCCCGTCCCTGATGCCACTGCGACTGGCATTCGGTGGCGAGATGAAAGTAGGCGCGACGTTCGACGCGCGCGTGTTCGATTCCCCGATCCTCATCACGCGTGATGTGCATGTCCTGGTCGCCGCCGAGACCACGCTCGTGAATCCGGACTCAGCGGAGTACGACTCCACGACCAAAGCGTGGGTGCCCGTCCACTTCGACACGACGCAGGCCTTTCGGATCGAAGGCACCGGTACCGGTGGGCCCTTCCGGCTCTGGATCGATCCCCAGGGACGCGTGGTCCGCGAAGAGCGTCCGACCGGCGTTGTGTACAACCGCACCGCGTTCGAGCTGGCGGTTCAGAACTTCCGGCACCGCGACACCGTGGGCATCAAAGCCGCGTCGCTCCCACGTCGTGCCGGTCTGGTGGAGAACTTCCCGCCCGAGCGAGCCGATCCTCCGATGCGGACGATGCGCGTGCGCCTCGGAGGAGCTCCACTGTCCAGCTTCGACCTGGCCGGCGGCGGCCAGTCCCTGTCAGGCGACACCGTGACCGTTCGCCAGTTCTCTCTGGACAGTCTCCAGCCCCGGTATCGGGTGCCCCTCAAGGACACCCTGTTTTCGGAAACCCTGCACTCCGAACCCCTGCTGCCCGTTGATGTCCCGGAGCTCGGATTCCCGCTGACGCGTCTCATCGGCCAGGAGCGGGACCCCGTGAAGGTCGCGGGGATGATCACCCATTGGGTGTATCAGACTGTGAAGCATGACACCACCGCCCTCCGGCCCGAGGCCCTCTTGTCCCTCGCTTCGGGCAAAGGCGATTTCGACGGCGTCAACGCGTCCTTCATGTCGATGGCGCGGTCGGCGCAGATGCCCGTGCGGCGGGTGGCCGGTGTCCGCCGGGTTGGCGACCGCTTCTACTATTACGAGTGGGCGGAGGTATGGCTGGGTGAGTGGGTCCCCGTCGACGTCTACAACGACCAGTTCCCTGCTGATGCATCCCATCTGCGGCTGATGATCGGGATGCCGGGCCGACGCGCGGTGATGATCACCGGGCTCGGGACGCTTACGCTCGAGGCGCAATGATTCAGCTCCAGGGCCTGACCAAGCATTACGGCTCTTTCGTCGCGGTCGATCACATCAACCTGACCGTGGACAAGGGCCTGCTCTACGGATGCCTCGGGCCGAATGGCGCGGGCAAGACCACGACGCTCCGCATGATCGCCGGCATTCTCCGCCCCACCGACGGCCGCGTCCTGCTCGACGGCGACGACGTCCACCGCACGCCCCTGGTCGCGAAGCAGAAACTCGGCTTCATCCCTGACCGGCCCTTCGTCTACGACAAGCTCACGGGCGCCGAGTTCCTGCGATTCGTGGCGGGGCTGTATGGGCAGGATGGCGATGTGGTCGAACGGCGAATCGCGGAACTGCTCGACGTGTTCGAGCTATCGAGCTGGAAGGACGAGCTGGTGGAGTCGTACAGCCACGGCATGCGCCAGAAGCTGATCATCTCGAGCGCCCTGATTCACCGCCCCGCCGTGATCGTGGTCGACGAGCCGATGGTCGGACTCGACCCCAAAGCCGCGCGGCTCCTCAAGGACATCTTCCGTCAGTTCGTGGACCGCGGCGGCACCGTCCTGATGAGCACGCACACGCTCGAAGTCGCAGAGGCCATGTGCGACCGCATCGCGATCATCCAGCATGGGAAGATCGTGGCGGAGGGCACCGTCAACGACATCCGCACCCAGCACAAGGCGGGTGATGCGAGCCTCGAAGAGCTTTTCCTCAAGCTCACGGGCGGCGCGCAGGCCAAGGAGTTGGCGGAGGTACTCGGCAAGTGAATCAGCCGTCACTCGCACACGTCCTCCAGCCCAAGTGGCGGACTGCCCTGCAGCGGATCCGCAAAGAGCGTGCGGAGGGTGGCGGCGGCAAGCTCATCCTGCTGACTGTTGTGGGGCTCGCGTTCTGGGCGGGTGTGTATGGCGTGCTCCACGTAATCCTGCGCTACTTTCGCGGGGTCGAAGAGCTCGGCCCGTTACTCGCCAACAAGATGCTGGGCCTCGCGCTGTTGTCGTTCGTCTCGATCCTCGTCCTGTCGAACGTCATTACCGCGCTGTCGAGCTTTTTCCTGGCAAAGGACCTGGATCTCCTCGTCTCGGCGCCGGTGGACTGGCTGCGTCTTTATCTCGCCAAGCTGCTCGAAACAGCGATCAATTCGTCGTGGATGGTGGCGTTGATGGCGGTGCCACTGCTCACGGCCTATGGCGTGATCTACCGTGGGGGCTGGTTCTTCGCGTTCTACGCCATGCTGGTAATCGTCCCGCTCCTCATCCTTCCGGCGGTCATCGGCTCGGCGCTCACACTCGTGCTCGTCAATATCTTCCCGGCCCGCCGCACGCGCGATCTCCTGTCGATCATCGCGCTCGGCGCCGGAGCCGGCGTGATTCTCCTGTTCCGGATGATCAGACCCGAGCAGCTGGCCCGTCCTGAAGGTTTCCGCAACCTCCTCGAGTTCATTGCCGTGCTGCGGACACCCACCTCGCCGTTCATGCCCAGTGAGTGGGCGACGCGGGCGATCATGGGATGGCTCCACGGACCCTTCGATGTTCAGCCCATCGTCCTGCTCTGGACGACGGCCGCCGCGTTTATCGCCATCGGAGCGATGCTTCATTGGCAGATGTATGCGACCGGGTACACGAAGGCCCAGGAAGGCGCCGAACGTTTTATTCGCGGCGGGTTCTGGAAGTGGTCGCTCGGGAAGGTGATGTCGCCGCTCTCGGTGGCGAAGCGGGAGTTCGTGCTGAAGGACATCCGGCTCTTTTTCCGAGACACCACCCAGTGGAGTCAGCTCATCCTGCTCGGCGTGCTCGTCGTGGTGTACATCTTCAACATCAAGGTGCTTCCCCTGCACCGCGGCGAGCAGGTGGGGTTCTTCTCGGTCACGCTCGTTTCGTTCCTCAATCTCGGTCTCGCCGGCTTCGTACTCACCTCGATCGCGGCGCGCTTCATCTTCCCGGCGATTTCGCTCGAGGGCCGGCAGATGTGGCTGCTCCGGTCGTCACCGTTGGACCTGAAAGCCCTCCTCTGGTCCAAGTACTGGGTCGGTACCGTACCGCTCCTCATCCTGGCGCTCATTCTCACCGGAGTGACGAACCTCCTGCTGCAGGCGTCGAGCTTCATGATGGTCCTCAGCCTCGTCACGATTGCCGCGCTCACGCTGGCGATCGGGGCGCTCGCGCTCGGCTTCGGGACGCTCTATCCGCAGTTCGAGACCGAGAACGCGGCGCAGATCCCGACGTCGTTTGGCGGCCTCGTGTTCATGATGACGACAATTGCACTGCTGGCGGTCGTGATCGGCGGGTTGTCGCAGATCGTGTATCCGTACGTCCGGTCGGTCTACGAGGGGCATGGGGTGGTGGTCACGCCGTGGATGATCGCGAGCACAGTGGGGGTGGCTTTGGTTTGCGTGGCGGCGACCGCAATTCCCCTGATGCTGGCGCGCCGGAAAATGGAGCAGTTCGAGTTTTGAAACTCCTGAGTCGCGTTCGGCTTGACGAGCATTCATCTAGCAACGTTCCAATCCCTCTAATGACGGTCCAATTCCTCGATATTTCCGCGGGCTGACAGCCCGCTCTCGGCCCAGTCGCGCCCTGAAGGGGTTCACGGCCAAATAGACCGGGCAGTGAAGGTCTTCAGCACCGCGACCGCGCCGAGAGCGCTTGTACTTGAGTGCCCTCTCAGGGCGCGGGAACGAACGACCGGGGTCGCCCTCACGCCACCCTGACCGTTTGCTTGTTTGCGCGCTACCCTGCCCGATACCATTCTCCGCAATGCCCTCGAGGACGCACTCCATGCTGAAAGTTCTGCCTCTCCTTGTCCTCCCCTGTGCCCTCGCCGCCCAGTCTCCTCAGCTCGTCAGCATCGGCACCCATCGACTGGAAGTCGTGCGAGCGGGCACCGGCTTCCCCACCCTTGTCTTCGAAGCGGGGCTCGGCGACGCGTGGGAGGACTGGAAACCGGTCTGGCAGCAGGCGTCACAGCTCTCGAGCGTCGTTCTCTACTCCCGCTCCGGTCTCGGCCATTCCGAAGCCGGCCCTGGCGACCACTCGGCCCGGACCGAGATGATGGAGCTGCACCAGCTGCTCGACAGCCTGCATGTCCAACGGCCGATCGTGCTCGTCGCCCGCTCGTACGGTGGGCTGCTCTCGCGACTCTATGTCTCGATGTACCCGCATGAGGTTGCCGGATTGGTGCTGGTGGATGGCACGCACGAACAACAGGTGAAGCGGTGGGGGCAGATCGATCCCAGGTATCCGGGACAGTTCCGGGCGTACTTCGACTCGGTCTTGAAGACCATGAAGCCCGGGGCCGAGGCGGATGAAACGCGGGAAACGGTGCGAATCCAGGCGGCGGGAACGGTTGAAGGTTTGACGCCGCTCCCCGACATCCCTCTCGCCGTGCTTACGAGCATGAAGCCATCGCCCAATCCGACCTATGTGAATCAGACGGTGCGCGGCCACGAGCTGTGGCGCGCTATGCATGAGGAGTGGGCGCAGCGGTCAACCTACGCGGAGCACGTCGTCACGGCCCAGGCAGGCCACTCGATCCAGGAAGACCAGCCGGAGCTGGTCATCAATGCGATCCAGTTCGTGCTCGACCGCCTCAGGACGCGGTGACCGGGCCAATCTCCAGCATGCCACCGAACAAGCGCCCGATGCCGAAGTTCACCAAGGCTCCTCCGGCCCTGGTGGCCACCTTCGAGAAAGCCCTGAGGGGCGTTCGTGGAGCTGAGCCACGGAAGATGTTCGGCTACCCGGCCGCATTCCTGAACGGGAATCTGTTCGCGAGTCTGTTCGGAAACTCAATGATCTTGAAGCTCAGTGAGGAGGACCGCGCCGAGCTGACCAAGGCGGGTGCGAAGCCCTTCGAGCCCATGCCGGGGAGAGCGATGCGGGAATACCTCAAGGTGCCCCCGTCGGTCCTGGAGAAGCCGGCAGCACTCGCGAAGTGGGTCGAGCGCTCCCGCGCGTTCGTGGCCACCCTCCCCCCCAAGGAAAAGAAGGCCAAATGAAACGGAGGACCGTCAGGCCAGCGTCCCGATTGGCAGCTTCCGAATCCGCTTCCCGGTAAGCGCGTAGATCGCGTTACAGACGGCGGGCGCGATGGGTGGTGTGCCCGGCTCTCCGATCCCCCCCTGCGAATCGGTACTCGGGACGATGTGCACCTCGACCTCAGGCATCTCCGCCATCCGCAGCATCTTGTAATCGGTGAAGTTGTTCTGCTCCACCTTGCCGTCTTTCCACGTCACCGCGCCATAGAGAGCCGCCGTCAGTCCGTAGACCACGCCGCTCTGCATCTGCGCGTCGATCGTGTCGGGATTCACGATCGGGCCGCAGTCCACCGCGAGCCACACCTTGTGCACGCGCGGCCGGCCCTTCGCGACCGACACCTCCGCGACTTCCGCCACGATCGACCCGAACGACTCGGCCAGCGCGATGCCGCGTGCTCGACCCGCCGGCACCGACCCGCCCCACCCTGACTTCTGTGCGACGAGGTCGAGTACGGCACGATGGCGGACCGAGTTGGCCAGCAGGTCGTGCCGGAACTGGTACGGATCCTTCTTCACCGCCGCGGCCAGTTCATCCATGAATGACTCGGTCACGAATCCGTTGTGCGAGCTGCCCACCGACCGCCAGAACCCCACCGGGATCGGCAGGTCGGCCACGGTCTGCTCGCAGAGGAAATTCGTGAATCCGTAGGGGATGTTCGCGGCCCCCTCCACCGTCGTGCCGTCAATGCCATTCCGAAGTGGGCCGAAGCGCGCCTGGATCGAGGGCGCGACGATCCGATGGGTCCAGACGGCGGGAGCGCCCGACGCGTCGATGCCCGCCGAGAACCGGTGATAGGATGTCGGGCGGTAGAAGTCGTGCTGGATGTCGTCTTCACGAGTCCAGATCACCTTGACCGGTGCCCCAACTGCCTTCGACAGCTGGACCGCCTCAGCCACGAAGTCGCTCTCGGCGCGCCGGCCGAAGCCGCCGCCGAGGAACGTCGTGTGAATACGGACCTGGTCCGTCGGCACGCCGGCGTACTTGGCCGCGACGGCCTGGGCTCCCGTCTGATTCTGCGTCGGTGCCCACACATCGCACCCATCCGGGCGTACCAGCGCCGTGCAGTTCATCGGCTCCATCGTGGCGTGGGCGAGGTAGGGCACTTCGTACGTCGCCTCGATCTTTCGCGCGGCAGATCCGAGAGCCCCCACCGGGTCGCCCCGCTTCCTGGCTTCGAGGCCGGGACCGTCGGCCAGCTTGGCAAGCGTGGCGCTGATCCCCGCGCTGTCGAGCGTCGCGTTTGAGCCGGCGTTCCATTGCACGTCGAGTGCCCGGCGGCCCGTCATCGCCTGCCAGTAGGTGTCCGCCAGCACGGCGATGCCCGCCGCGGTCCGCGGCGGCAGTGGCCCCCCCGGCGTTCCCGGAATTCCCGGCAGCTCGACGACGTGCCGCACTCCCGGCACCGCCTTGGCCTTCGCGGCGTCGTAGCGAGCGATGGTGCCGTCGAGTACGGGACACCGCAAGATGGACGCGATGAGCATGCCGGGGACCTTCACGTCGATTCCGAATTGCGCCGTCCCGTTGACCTTGAGCGCGGTATCGAGACGCTTCACCGGCGTCCCGATGAGACGGAACGTCTTCGGATCCTTGAGCGTCGGGGTCGCGGGAACCGGCAACGCCGCGGCGGCGAGTGCCAGGCTCCCGTAGCTCGCCTTGCGGTTGGTGGCGGCGTGCACCACGACGCCGGGCTCCGTGTGGCACTCACTGTCGGCCACGCCCCATCCCGTCGCGGCCGCTGTGATCAGGACGCTGCGCGCGGCCGCCCCAGCGTGGCGCAGCATCTCGTATGACGTCCGGATGGCGGTGCTGCCTCCGGTCGACATGCGGCGCGACCAGGCGGCCGGATTTTCCGGCACCGGGCCCACCACGATCCGGGTCCAGTCGGCGTCCAACTCCTCGGCCAGGACCATCCGCATCGACGTCATCACCCCTTCGCCCATCTCGGACTTGTCGATCATGAGCGTGACTTGATCGTCGGGCGTGACGTGGATCCATCCGGAAGGGGAAAACTCGTCGGCGGGCGCGCCACGACGGGGCGGGAGTCTGAATCCAATGACCAGTCCGGCGCCGGCGGCTCCCGTGACACCGAGAAACTCGCGGCGCGAAACCGGGAGGCTGCTCATACGGCCTCCCCCGCCGCGCGATGAATGGCGGCGCGAACGCGCTGGTAGGTCCCACAACGGCAGATGTTGGTCATGGCGGCATCGACCTGCTCGTCGGTGGGCTTCGGGTGCGCCGTCAGGAGGGCGGCGGCGGCCATCAGCTGACCGGACTGGCAATAGCCGCACTGGGGGACGTCGATCTCCCGCCAGGCACGCTGGAGCGGATGGTCACTCGTCGACGAGAGACCTTCGATGGTCGTGATCTTTTTCCCGACGGCTCCGGCGACCGGAAATACGCACGTGCGAGTGGCGACGCCATCGATGTGCATCGTGCAGGCCCCGCACTGGGCGATGCCGCATCCGAACTTGGTTCCGGTCATGCCGAGAGAGTCCCGAACGACCCAAAGCAGGGGCGTGTCCGCGGCGACGTCGACTGTGTGAGCCGAGCCGTTGACGGTGAGCGTGTACGTCGGCATTCGAACAAACTCCTGCGAGGGTTGTGCAGGGTGGGCTTCTCAACATGAAGGGGTCCAAAGATCCGCGCCATTGTCGCACCCGCGCCGCGTTTGCGAGTTTACGGAACCCGTACCATTCTCCAGCATGAAACTCGCCGTCCTCCTTCTCTGCGCCGGGCCCTTGTCGGGCCAATCCATCGAGTATCTCAGTTACAAGTCTCAACCGGACACCGGCGGCGTGGCCCGCGCCGAAAGCGCCTTGGCCAAAGACCCCGGGAACCTCGCGTTGATCGCCCGACTCGGCGCCGCGCAGGTCGCCATCCGGCAGTACCGCGAAGCAATCGCGACCTATTCCAAGGGCCTCGAGCTGGCGCCGAAGGACACCGCGTTCTACCGGGAGCGCGGGCATCGCTACTTATCGATCCGGGAATTCGACAAGGCGTACGCGGATCTCACGAAGGGCTTGTCACTCGACAGCACGGACTACGGCTGCCTCTATCACCTCGGGATCATTCAGTTCCTGCGCGGAGAGTTCGACCTGGCGGTCCGCTCCTTCACCCGTGCCCTCCCGCTGGCGCCCGACTCGAACGAGCGCACCGGCTCGACCGATTGGCTCTGGATGTCCCTTGCGCGGGCGGGTCGCAACGCCGAGGCGCAAGCACTCCTGAACCGGCACCCCGACGCTGCACACGCGACCATCGTCTACACCAGGCGACTACGCGTTTACCGTGGCCAGGTGGCCCCGGACAGTGCGTTCACACCCGCGGACACAGATGACGTCTCGGTCGCGACCCTGAGCTACGGCCTGGGCGACTGGTATCTCGTCCGTGGGAACCGGAAAAAGGCGCTCGAATGGTTCGGGCGTGCCATCGAGTCGGGAGGCTGGCCCGCCTTCGGGTTCATCGTGGCCGAAGTCGAACTCAAGCACATGCAGGTCCCGCAGCGCTAGTTCTTCCCCGCCCAGTGCGGCGCGGTACTGAAGGTCGCCGCTTCGAACAAGCCAGGCGACAGCGCCACGTCGGTCTTCCAGTCATTGTAGTCCTCGGCCTGCTCGAGCTTCCCGGCGACGTAGAACTCGCAACGCGTCGCAAGCATCCCGCCTCCCGCCAGCACGACCTTCTCGAAATGCATGTCCATCACCGGCGTCGCGCCAGGGACCGGGGAAAACATGGCCCGCACCACCGCCTTGTTCTGCACATCCACCCAGATCTGCGGTGATGTCGTATCGCCAGCCGCTGTAGCACCGGTGATCCACACGGGACGCCCATGCCACGTGCCGTTCACGACCGGCTTTGAGAAATCAATGCCCGTGGGACCGAGCTCCTTGAGTGACCGCTCCACCGGCTCGACGTAGATCCCCTCGACCAGGGGGAGCAGCAGGTTTCCACTCGGCCGCACGGCTCGCTGCTGCCCGCCCCGGAAGGCCCAAAGCGAGTCGACCGTGTAGAGGATGCCGTTCCCTTCCTTCGGATCCCCGACGTCGATGCGCAGCTGCGTCCCATGCGCATCCGTATAGCGGAGGCTCTCGTACCAGGTGCTCTTGATCTCCTTCCCGGTAGAGTCGGTGTTGGTGGTCGTCTGGACGAACGTGAGCGTCTTGAACCAGTGATTGCCGTAGGCGTCGCGCATGGTCTGGAGCAGATCGCGGCCCGTGGCGGGAGTCTTCTGGGCCATGACCGGGGTGGCGGCCAGGACGGCGAGCAGCATTGTCTTTCGCATCAGGTCCTCTGAAGTCGAAGAGTGGTAGAAGTATGGACGTCGAAAGGACGAATCGGGTTTCCGGTCAGCGACGGTGGAGCGTGAACCTGAACGGTATGAGAATGGAGATCTGGACGGGGATGCCGCCATGCTTTCGAGCCGGCTTGAAGCGCGAATGGGCCAGGCTCGACCGGGCAGCTCTCGCAAACGCTGAGTCGACCGCCATCATGACCTCCATCGACTGCGGGATCACGCGCCCGCTGGTGTCCACCATCGCCGAAATCAGCACTCGTCCCTCGAGGCCCTCCGACCGCTCGAGCTCAGGATACACCAAGGGGCCGAACTGCAGGAGCTCCGGCCGGCTCTCCACCAGATCATCCGAGGCGGAGTCCCGGTGCGGGACGTATGCGCGCGCCGCGATGGCCTTGGCCTGAAGAGAATCGAGAAAGTCCTTGGCATCCCACAGCTCGAACCGGGCGTCCACGAGCACGGAGTCACCTGCCGGCGTGTGCCGCAGGTACAGGAGATCTGCCCGTCGCTCCCAGTGGTTCCCCTCGGGCATGCGGCCGAGCACCAGGGCATCGCCATTCGTCGCCGGCAACATGGACGGATGCGTCCAGCGAGCCGGATCTCCCAGTGGCTTGGGCACCAACAGCGACTCGGCGGCGGCCACCCAAGTGAGGACGTCCCCGGGCAGGAACCTCGCGGTGCGATGAAACCCAACGGCGGTCGTGTCGAACGTCGTCCAGATCTCCACGCCCGTGACCGAGTCCCCGAAGATCAGGATCTCGAGCCTGTCGTTGCCGAAGTACGCGGGCCTGGGCCGGACGTGACTCTGGCCTTGGAGCGCCGGGGCGAAGGCAAGTAAGGCGAGAACGACAGGACGAATGCCACGCACTCGTCGAATCTATGAGCCACCGCGCAAACCGAACAAGTCTCAATTTCCGACATCGACCAACCGGCAGTTGAATCCCCACCCGCCACCGAGCTCGCTGACAGCGAGAAGGAGCTCGTTTGCACCCTTTCTCAGCGGCACGTACACCGCATCGTTCTCCGGATTCACGATTCCCAGAAAGCGCGGGTCGCGGAAGCCCTGAGCGCTGCGTCCGCGATACAGAATCCGGCCATTCAGAAAGACAGTCACGTCGTCTGAATACCCCACGTAGAGCTTCTTCACCTGGTCACGATCCGATGGAATCGTCGTGCGGGCGTAGAGCACCTGCGTCCCCGGCTGCGGCTGGAGCCGGGTCGAGAAGTCCGACTGGAATGTGACGTGCAGATGTGGCGCCTGGCGGTAGCGATACAGCGCGACGATACCGGGCGCCTCAGCATCCACCGCGTCCCAATGCATCGAGTCCTCATCGGCACGCGAGAGCGGCCGCTCGAGGTTTCGTGAAAGCGCGTCATACGACGGGGGAAATCTTCCAGTGCACGAGCGTGCCGGCCGGCATCGCGGGCCAATGGCGTACCCACGGCGCGTCCGCTGTCTTCTGGATCCGGAAATTCGTGAAGTACGTCGAGCCGATGAGGTCGGCCAGCGCGATCTGTCCCCTCTGGATTCCGCTCTTTAGATCGTCCATGACGAGGGCCGGCTTGTCCATGTCCTTCACGAAGAGCTTGGCCTGAGCGCCCGTGACGACCAGACGCATGTGGAACCACTCGTTGCGCGGGATGTCCAACGGCCCGGTGAATCCGGGACCGTTGTAGAGCTGCCAATTGAGACCCGTGTTGAGCACCGGCGTGCAGTGGAGTCTGCGGGAACATCAACCGGCGTTTGGGCGAGTACGGGCGCGGCAAATAGGGCAAGAACGCAGAGCGGGCGGAGCACGCGGACCTCCACAGGGAGAGGTGGTTCAGGGGGATCAAGAGAAGGACGGTCAGCGGGCCCGTCCGGTTTCCCCTCCCGGCGCTGAGGAATCGCACTTCGGCGAGCCCCGGGTATCTTGTGGCGTCATGCACGTCGACAATCCGAGCCTGGCGCACCGGTTCAACTGCTACGCATAGCGAGGCCTCATGCCGCTGCTCGCTGAGTGGGACAGTTTCTGCGTGATCGTGGGGTCGTCCGCGGGAGCGTTGATTGGGCTTCAGTTCGTGGTCATGACCCTCATGGCCGGTCGCAACATCCGGAGTGCCGACGCCGGGAACGCGTTCGGCACACCAACCGTCGTGCACTTCAGCGTGGTCCTCTTCCTCTCGGCCCTGCTCCGGGCTCCGTGGCAGTCGATCACGTCGGTCATGACCATGCTGGGCCTGTTCGGGGTCGGCGGGCTCGTATACGCGGTGATCGTATTGCGACGCATGCTGCGACAAACGGTCTACCAGCCGGTAGCCGAGGACTGGCTCTTTCATCTTGTACTGCCGTTTGTCTCCTATGCCCTGCTCGCCGCCACGCCGCTCTGGGGCGAGCCACACGCGCGGCTGGCACTGTTCTTCGTGGCGGGGGCGTCTCTGCTCCTCCTCTA
>DASQIZ010000104.1:0-4299 GCA_035631315.1 Gemmatimonadales bacterium | reverse complement strand
GCAAACGGATCGTCTGGCATTTCCTAACCCCGCACGGCCCAAAACTCGAGCTCGAGCCCGGGGAACTCGCCGGCGATGAACAGTGCGAGTACTCCGGACTGCTCGGTTTGGTTCCAGAGGTCGCCACCTCGCTCTAGCTCGAAGTAGAGAAACCCCGCATGAAAGGGGATCTGCCTCGGCGCCACGGGCAGACTACGAAGCACGATGCCCGGGAGGTTCAGATTGACTAGATCCCGGATCCGCTCTCCTGGGCCGATCTTGAGGAGTGTCGGCAGACTGGCCTGCAGCCGCTCCGTGGGGAGCTGTGCCTTGGCCGCGAGCACGAAGCGGGCCGTCCTGCGTAGTTCGGCATCCGGAATGGACGCGACACGAAGCCCATGTTTCCGGTCCTCGAGCGGAATCGGGATGGCATTACGTTCCAGTACCATCGAGAGGGAGCGGCGGATATCGGCCACCACGGGGGCGAATGACCCGGCCAGGTCGTCGTGCCGATACGTTGGATAGGGCACGGGGCGCCGGCTCTCTTGAGTAAAGGTGCAGAGTTCACCCGCTAGCTCGAGACAGGCTGCGTACAAAAGCTCCGGATGCAGAGGCGCGACACTAGCAAGGTGAGCGAAGAGCGGCTCGTGGCGGTTGATCGTTTTGAGCCATAGAAATTCGGCGATCTCGCCAACGCCGCCCGGTCCGGGCTGGGACATTCGTGCCGCGAGGGCGTCGCCCCGCTGATGCAGGAGCCCGTGGATGTCGCGCACGATCCCGGCAAGAACCTGATCGGCGGCCGCGTCCATCATGGGTGGGATGTAGCGGCGGTCGAGCACGACACGGTTGTCGGCTTGGCGCTCGACGACTCGGGCGACGCCCAAAACTGTGTAGGCTGCCGTGACGTCCGTCTCCTTCAAGAGCTGGAGGCGCAGCCGACCGATCTGAATCAGTGCTGTCCGGTCGAACGAGGCGTTGGTGTCCTTGACCTCGAGCTCTCCAGCGACGTAGCGGGCGAGGCCGTCGGCTGCCCCACCGCTCAGGTCGGCCTCGTCCACGCCGGGCCTGCGCACGGGAAGCGCGAGCATCACGACGGAGTCCCGTAGAGTCACGGGGATGTCCAGCGGCGCCGGCAGCGGGTCGCGCGCCGGACAGTCGAACGGCGTTCCGTCGGCCAGTGCGCCGCGGGCTTTACGCACGGCCAGCTTACCGAGCTCCAGCAGTGACTCGTCCAACTCCAACTCCAAGAATCCCCGCGAGTACGGCCGCAAACCTTGAGTTCTCAACTCGACATAGGCCTCGAGGTAGCGGTCGTGTTGTTGCAGGTGCTGAGGCTGGAGGAAGGTTCCTTCGGACCAGATAACTCGGTTGTCCCAGCTCATGGGCTATCCCTGGAAATGCTCGAGGATACGAGATTTCATTTCACGGTCATCGTGACGGCGCGTCTCGGAATCTTTGTCGAAAAGGGAGAAGAAGTCCGCGTTGTTGAAGGCCGAGACCGACTTCAGCTCGTATGCCCGCACCACGATGGGCGACGGGCGGCCTCGGGGATCCGTGTTGGTTGTCGGCGCTGCCTTGATTGAACCCTGCACGAGCGTGGGAGTTTTGCTCATGATTCCACAGCTAGCCGTCAGGATGGCGCAAGCCACCGCTGACAGCAGGTGAGCGGACCGTCGCATGTCAGCTCTCCGAATTCCCGAGTCTGAATCCATCTACAAGCGATCAAAGGACACGGTCACCGACTTTCTCAGGTGTGGAAAACCCAGCGACTGGGGCGCTTCCACCACCCCGGCGAGAGGCTCGATGGCTTCTGACTATATAGCGCAAGCCGTGTCCGAATTCCAGAGACTGAATGAACCGACCGTGCTCCTTAGTGTCGCTATTGCGTACGGAGAGCCTGCGATTTCTGCGAGGGTGAAACGCCCCCTCTGCGGGCCGAGCTTGGAGGGAGTCAAGACATCGGTTTGATCTGAAGAGCCTTTTGATTAGAATCCGGCTGGCTTTGGCAGGACTGCCTAGGGGCAGGACCGCCTAGGGGCAGGACCGCCTAAGGGATGAGGCGCGTCTGAAGCAGCCAACTAACGCGGCGAGTCAGGTCCGCCGGGTCACGGGGACTTGCTTGGGGCTCGATCGATCCGGCGGCCATGGGGCGCGGCGCCAGGATCGGATGCATTGCGGTTTCTTGGCCATCGAGGAACCTTGAAGACTGAAGCGATCGGGAAGGGTCAGTCCGGAAGGAGAAACGGATAGCCGGGAACCTCCGGAATCCTGAGCCGCCGGCCTACCGAGAGGGACGCTCCCGGCTTGAGCCCATTCTCCTTCTCAATGACTTTGTCGAGAGAACGCTCGCCATAGTAGAGATTCGCTATAGACCCTACGGTTTCTCCTGAGCGAACAGTATGCGTGATGACTTTTCTAGTCGAGGAAGCGGTGCGCTGGGCCTCGAGCGCAGTCGTGGTCTCGCGCGCCCCGTCGAACGCCGCTTGAGATACGGGGTTCAGGGCGAGTGCTGCGAGGAAGCGACGACGGGCGTCCGAAGGAGAGGGGCCGGCCAGCTTCGCCCCCAGCTGCACCTGCGTGGCCACCTCATTTTCGATGCGGCTCTCGAGCCTCTTGCGCTGTTCCTGGACTGTCGCATTGTTCGGGTCGATGGTGAGGGCGATCTTGCTCTCGTCGAGCGCTTGGCCGAGGAAGCCTTGGGACTCAAGCGCCTCTGATCTTTCCCGGTGGTGCGCGGCCCATTGCTGGCGAATCGACGCGGCATCGCCCGTCGAGGGGGGCTGAAAGCCCGTCGTTGCCGGTACGGCCTTGGGCAGGATAGGTTCCTGTTGAAAGGTGGTTAGAGTCCTCTTGAATTCCGTCAATGTCCAGTCGGCGAGGACTTGGCTCCGTTTGACCTTGAGCAGCGGGACGAATGCAGGATTGGCCTCGCCCTGGACCGTGAAACCCGCCATGTATCCATACTGTTTGACGTATCGGAGTAGGTTTTCATCCCATTCTCCATATGGATAGGCAATGGTCTCGGGGCCGTTGGCGAGTTGCGGAAGGTGCGCCCGAAACATTGCCAGAGGAGTTCCAAGCTCTACCTGCATTCTCCGCGTGTAGGCCTGCTCGGGTTCACCTGATGCTCTGCGTAGGTCATTGTGCGTCTTCGAGTGAGTTTGGACCTCGACATTGTCCTTCACCAGCTCTCCGAGCTCGGCCCAGGATAGCCAGTTGGCATTCGGACGTGAAACGATCTGGTCGCTCTGGATGAACAGCACCACGGGGAAGCCCAGCTCTTTGAGCAAGGGACGAGCATACTGCAGGAACGACTTGTGTCCGTCGTCGAACGTGATCAGCACGGATTTCTTCGGGAGTTGGCGTTTTTGCATGAGGTAGGCAAGGAAGTCTTCGAGCCGGACGGCTCGATAGCCTTCCGCTTTGAGATAGCGCATCTGCTCTTCGAACGTGCTCGCCGCGATGAGGAGTCGTCCCTTCCGCTGCGGCCCGATATTGTGGTAGACGAGCACCGGTATGAGCTGGTAGCCGGCCGGATGGACGCCCGGCGGATTCCATCCTCGCCTTGGAATCACGACCTCATTGCCCGGCACGAATGATGGCGCCCCACCATACTCCTCGATCATCCAAGCCTTGGCGGAGCTCCCGAGGTAGCGGGCCGCGAAGGTATCTGGAGAGTCGCCGGGTTTGGCGACTGTCACAATGAAGTCGGCCGATTCGAACGTTTCCGGTAAGACCACAGAGGCTGGAGCCGGGAGTGGAGGAGGCGCGCCCGTGTCGGGCGAGGGTTTCGGGCGGGAATCGGAGGCGCACGCTGCCAGGACGAGCATCGCAGCGGCAAGGCCGAGAAGACACGCGAGAATCTGTGCGCTTGGAGTGTGCTTATTGGGTAACTGGTATCCCTGTCTGGACTGTGGCGCTTTCATTCAGTTCTACCATTCCTACCCTATAGCAGAGGATCAGACTGGCGAATTATACTCCGCTTGCCGCCCGAAACACGTAAGATCGGCGCGATTCCTCTTGACGGGCGGGAGTCTGATGAAGCGAGGACGTGCGGGTCCGAGAGGGGGGTACTTCGCCATCGCCGGGACCACTCTGGCCTCCGGAGCGCCTTGTGGTGCACACCGCGTTCCGAAGGGGCCGAACGGCTGATGATCCAGAAACTGGGGAAGTACCAGATCATAGAGCAGATCGGGCGGGGAGGCATGGGCGTCGTGTACAAGGCGAACGACCCCTTGCTGAATCGCGTGGTCGCCCTCAAGGTCATTTCCGAGGCGGTGGGCGAGAGCGACGAGCTGAGAGCGCGCTTCTTCCGTGAGG
>DASQIZ010000103.1:0-3406 GCA_035631315.1 Gemmatimonadales bacterium | reverse complement strand
TCGCGAACTCGAGCACGGTCCCTCGCGCGGCGATCGAGGTCCACCCGCGGTCGAAGGCCATGGTCGGAGAGACGGCCAAGGCGGTCGAGGGCTGGGCCCCAGCGCCTGCCGCGCGGTTCCGAGCGCCTGCGCCAGCGAGCGAACCGCCGTGGCGATCGCATCGACCGACGCGCCCTTCGCCGAGCCCTCGAGCGCTTTTTCGACCAGTGGCCTGGTCGGAAGCCCCGCGCGGGCCGCGGAGTCGATGATACGGCCGTCGCGCAAAGCCTTGGACTCGGTGCAATCGACAGCGTCGTCGGCGTAGCGGCGGGGACGGCGGTCATCCGCGCCACCAGCGGCGCGCACACGGATTCGATGACCGTCCAAGTTGTCAGCAACGGCTCGCTCGACCCGGTCAATACGGTGGAGATCTCTCCCGACTCGCTGAACCTCCCGCTCTCGATAGACTCGCTCGGTTTTTACGCGCAGCCCTACGACACGAGCCACACGCCGCTCTACAACCGCTCGATCGCCTGGTTCGTGTCGGACACGACTGTGTTGCAGCTCACCGCCTATGGGCAGTCGGCGCTCGTCAAGCCTCTGAAAGTGGGGACCGCGACCGTCCAGGCTACGAGTGAAGGGAAAGTCGGTACCGCCAAGGTAACCATTCACTAGGTGAATTCGTGATGGGCGGGGTCAGGGTATATTGACCCCGCCCATGCCCCTCTCCGCCGCCGAAGCCCTCGACCGCCTCCGCCAGGGGAACGCCCGCTTCGTCGCCGAAGCCTCGGGGGGCGCGCCCCTCACCCACGACCGCCGCGCCGAACTCGTCCGCAGCCAACACCCCTTCGCTACCATCCTCGGCTGCTCCGATTCCCGAGCCCCCGTCGAATACGTCTTCGATCAGGGCCTGGGAGATCTGTTCGTCATCCGTGTGGCGGGCAACGTCATCGCGCCATCGCTCGTGGGCTCAGTGGAATTCGCGGCGGAAGCGTTCGGCACCAAGCTCGTGGTCGTGATGGGCCACACGCAGTGCGGCGCGATCAAGGCCACCCTCGACCAACTGAAGCGCCAGTCTGGTCCTGTATCCCCGAACTTGCAGGACATCGTCGACCGCGTACGCCCGGCAGTCGAAAGCATCGTCCTCACGAATCCGGACCTGAACGGTGAGGCACTCGCGCGCGAGGCCGTGCGCGCCAACATCCGCGCGTCGGTGGGGCAACTGCGGCATGGCTCGCGGCTGCTGGAAGGTCTGATCAAGAACGACGGACTCATGGTAGTCGGTGCGGAATACGCACTTGAGACGGGTGCAGTGGAGTTTTTCGCCTAGCCCAATAGCTTCCCCCCCCATGACTGGTTCCTTAACGCCGACCGTCCCGGCTCGCATCGCCGGCCTGGTCACCCTCACCCGCAATCTCGACTGGAGCTGGACTCCGACGGCTCGGGAGCTCTTCCGGTCCATCGATCAGACCCTCTGGCACCTCACGCACCACAACCCCATCGATCTGCTCCGCCGCGTTGATCCGGCGCGTCTCGCGGCGTGCGCCGCCGACGCCGATTTCCTGAAGCGGTACGACGAAGCGATGGAGGAAGAGACCCGGCGCTCATCACGCCAGACCTGGTTCGCGAAGGAGCATCCCGATCTCCAGGGACCGGTCGCCTACTTCTGTGCCGAGTTCGCATTCCATAACTCGGTCCCGATCTATTCCGGTGGACTCGGCATTCTGGCGGGGGATCACTGCAAGGCGGCGTCGGACCTCGGCGTCCCGCTGATCGGTGTGGGCCTCCTCTATACCCGCGGCTATTTCGACCAGCGCGTGCGCCTCGACGGCTGGCAGGAAGACGCCGATGAGCACTTCGATGCGTCCCTGACTCCGCTCGAGAAACTCCCCGTGGTCACCACCGTGCGCATGGGAGGCCGCGATATCGCCATCGGCGTGTGGCGACTGAACGTGGGACGCGTCCCGGTCTATCTCCTCGACACCGATCTCGAACCGAATTCGCCCGCCGACCGCACGCTGACCCACCGGCTCTATGTCGGCGAGCAGCACATGCGCCAGCAGCAGGAATGGATCCTCGGCGTCGGCGGCGTCCGCGTGCTCCGGGCCCTCAACATCACCCCCTCGGCCTGGCATTCGAACGAGGGGCACGCCGCCTTCATGCTGCTGGAGCGGCTTCGCGACGCCATGGCGCAAGGGGCGTCCTTCGCCGATGCGACGCGGCAGGTCCGGTCGAACAGCATCTTCACGACGCACACGCCGGTGCCCGCCGGGCACGATGCCTTTGCGGGACCCGATGTCGAAGCGCTCGCGGGTCCGATCTGGGAAGAGATGGGCCTGACACGCGAAGCGGTGATGGACCTTGGGCACCACCCCGTCCACGATCACGGACTGTTTCACATGGCGGTGCTTGCCATCAAGCTTTCGGGCCGCGTGAACGCCGTGTCACGGCGCCACGGCGAAGTGTCGCGCGCGATGTGGAACGACTTGTGGCCCGATCGTGGCCTTGCGCACGTACCCATTGGACATGTCACCAACGGCGTCCATCTCGAGACCTGGATGGCCGGCCAGATGGGCGGACTGCTCAACCGGCACCTGAAGCACGGCTGGACCGACCGGTCCGGCGAAGGGTCGTGGGATGCCGTGCTGTCACTCGACGACGCGGCGCTCTGGCACACGCATGTCGAGCTGAAGGCGAATCTCCTGTCGGCCATCCGGGAAAGCGCACGCCGGCGCTGGGTGGAGCAATGGAAGGAAGGGCAGCACCTGGTCGGAGCGGGGATCCTGCTCGAGGAACGGGCGCTGACCATCGGCTTCGCCCGGCGCTTCGCGACGTACAAGCGGGCCGACCTGCTCTTCCATGACCTCGACCGCTTGCACCGCCTGTTGGTCAATCCGTGGCGGCCGGTGCAGCTCGTGTTTTCGGGGAAGGCGCACCCGGCCGATGAGCCGGGGAAGAAGATTCTCCAACGAGTGTACAACCTGACCCGGGACCCGCGCTTCGAAGGGCGCATCGCCTTCATCGAGGATTACGAAATGCACCTGGCCCACCGTCTGGTGCAGGGTGTGGACCTCTGGCTCAACCTCCCCCGCGTTCCCCTCGAGGCGTCGGGCACGAGCGGAATGAAGGCGGCACTGAATGGCGTGCCCCAGCTCAGCACCTTCGACGGCTGGTGGGCAGAAGCGTATGACGGACGCAACGGCTGGGTCATCCCCCCGGCGCCGGAAGGCGGGGACCTCGCCGCCGTCGACGCGGCCGACGCGGATCAGCTCTATCGCCTGCTCGAGTCGGAGGTGGTACCGTTGTTCTATTCGCGAGACGAACATGGCATTCCCTCCGGGTGGGTCGATCGGATGAAGCACGCTCTGCATGTGGCCGGGCAGCAGTTCACGGCGCGGCGGATGGTTCGCGAGTACGTCGCCGAGTA
>DASQIZ010000102.1:0-21493 GCA_035631315.1 Gemmatimonadales bacterium | reverse complement strand
ATACCCTCCCGATCCCCTGGTTACGGCAGGTCGGGGCGCGAGACGACGGCGACGTCTCGAACCGGGCTTGGAACCTCCTGCTCGAGCACGCGAGCCTGGCAGACACCGTTCGGGACGCGGCAGTCCTCACGGACATTCAATCCGCGCTGCTGAAGGACCTCACCGGCCAGGAACCGCTTGCCGACACTACGGGCCAGCCCCCACGGCACATGGCGGCTCACAACGAGCGGCCCGACGAGTCGATCCTCTTGGTCGATCACTTGACGGATTCAACGAAGGCCGCGTGGGGTAAGACGTTCACCTTACTGTCGCGCGACTCCGTGCGGAGTATCGCCGAGCATCACGGACTCCAAATGGCGTGGGAGATTTCGGCTATCAGTAGGTATAAGGACGTGTACTCGGTCCGTGTTGATCTGCTGCCATACGGCGGGCCATGCTTGTGCGGTGGCGGCTCCTCCTACTTGCTCACGCGCCGTTACGGGAGGTGGGTTGTGTTGAGCGTGGGGAGTTGGGTCTCCTAGCGGGCCGCGTTTCCCGGCCTGCTCTCAAGGTGCGAGTACTGGAGGTGGTCCCGGTTCGTTGCCCGTGCGCGATGCACGCCGAACCTTGACCAAGACAATGACCGCCATCATGGGAAAGGAGAACGATGCGACCCACGGCGCGTAGAGACCGGCCTTAAGGATGCCGGCACCGAAGAGCTGCACGTTGATCGGTTGAAACGCGAGGTTCCCCGTGGTCCAGTTCAGCGTCACGGCGCCAAAGCCCACGAGTGACAGCGCCGCCCAGAGCCAGCGACGACGGATTCTTGATCGGACCGCCATGACGGCCACGGAAAAGTTGAACAGAACAATCAGAATCGCGATGACCGCGAAGGCGCCGTACGAGCCTGGCTTGTCGGAGAACGTCAACGCGTTCGCTGTCTCTAGAGATTGGTGCATGAAGCGCGCCGAGACTCCCTCAACGCGCAAAGGGACAGTGCAGGTGGTGAGGCACCCAGTCCCGCTCGGATCCTCCACCACTGTGACGCTCCCCAGAACCCAGGCGGTGTCGGCGCGAAGCTGGTACGTCACACTGGTGTGCACCGCAGGTTCTGCATTGTTCACGTTGATTCCGACCACTTCGGCGGAATCGATTCTCGCGGTCTTTAGGACCGACGCCATCTTGAGGAATTCGGGGCGAGCAGACGCATTCTGCAGTGAAGGAACGAGAAACCCCATCGCCGATTCCACTGAGCCACTCTGAATCAGCCCGAGGTATTCCCGTGCGAACACGTCGACCCGCTTTGGGAGGAGACGGGCCATGTACAGTGCCTCACCCCGCCCGACACACCCCGAGAGGACCAAAAGCGCCGCCAGCGGGATCAGGCGGCCAAACTGCCAATTGCTGTTTGCGAGTCTCATTGAGCGAGCAAACTGCGCGACACGACTTGATGTGTCCAGTGGCAAGAAAGACCGGTGGCCGTTAGAGGTTCACATTTCGCGACCAGCCCTTCGGCCCCAGGGCCGCGGTCACCAAAGTGGTAACAAGTCTGTTTTCATTAGCGCCGACAGTCGGTTGCGAGACCTTCGGCCAATCGGGCCGGGGTCACAACAATGGTCACAGAGAACTCGTCGTTAGTCGTCGAAGGTCGTCGACCCGACTCCCTAACCCGCGATACAGCAACGGCCAGCGCTGGGATGCGCTGGCCGTGCTGGTCTCCGGAGCCGAAGGTCGTGGGTTCAGCTTCGGCCGCGTTCACGGCCTCGCTGGCCTGACGGCTCGAATCCCGCCTGGCGCATCTTTTCTACCGTCATCCCCCGAATCCATGATCAGTTTCCGAAGTATCCCCTCCCCGTCGTTCCCGCGGGCTGATAGCCCGCTCTCGGCTCGGTCGCGTCCTGAAGGACTTGCACCACTCGGTTGGGTGGCCGGGCTAGCCCTCTCAGGGCGCGACTGCGCCGAGAGCGCCCTGTCAGGGCGCGGGAACGGAGGCAGGTCAGTCCCCCTCCACGATCAGCCCAATCCCCATCGCCGTGATCCGCCCCTTCGAAAACATCGCGAAGATACCCAGGCGACTCGGGCGGTCATCCTCATCACCCGGGAGTTGGTAGGAGTATTCGTCGGGTGAGGCGTTGAGCGGCGGGCCGTAGAGCGCCGTCACTCTGGTGACAGGATCGCCAACACGGAGACGCGATGAGTCACCCACGATCGATCGGTGATCCGAGCCCAGCGAAGCTTGCCATCGTGCGAGAAAATCAGCCGCAGTCCCGGGTAGACCCAGTCCGTGAGCTGGAGGTCTTCGTCATCGATGCGGGTGGTGTAGGCTTTCATCGACGATGGCGTGCCTAGCACGCGCCTGGCATCGGCGGTGTCGGGGATCCACTGCATTCCTCCAACACTCAGGTCCGCTTCCGTCATCGGACCCGGTGTTCGCACGACACCCAGGGAGGCGAACACGACCAGGGAAGTAACCACCACGAGTTTTCGAGTCATGGTCCGGGCGAAGGGGATTGCTCACTTTACGCACTTAATGCATAGTCCGCCAACTGCCCACGACTGGGTGCCACGGCCATGCCTTTCGACCTCCGCTACGTCCTTCGCCGCCTCGCGCGCTTCCCCGGTAGCGCGACCGTCGTCGTCCTCTCGCTCGGCGTCGGCATGGCCGCGGTCGGGGCGATGCTCGGCGTCGTCGATACCCTCTTTTTCCGCCCGCCACCCGGCGTCAGCCATCCCGACCGCCTCGCGGCGATCATGGCCTGGAAGACGCACGATCAGCGAGCCACCTACCCCGATTACCTGGACCTCCAAAGGGAGGCCACGAGCTATTCGAGCCTAGGAGCCTTCGCTCCCGTGAGCTACTCCGCCCGGATCGGGACCGTCGCCGTCCCCGCCCAGGGGTTGCTCGTCACGAGCTCGCTTATGCCATTGCTCGGTGTAAGGCCCATCCGGGGACGACTCTTCACGACGTCCGAGGATGAGCCCGGAGCGCCCCACGTAGCGCTGGTCAATTCTGCGTTCTGGGAGCGGGCGATGGGCACGAACGCCCCCGCCCTCGGAGCGACGATCTACCTCGCGGATCAGCCGTTCACCGTCATCGGTGTACTCCCCAATCGGTTTACCGCTCCTGACCTTTCTCCCGTCGATCTAGTGCTTCCGATTACCAACACCCCGTGGTTCGGGGGAGCCGAAGCGCTGCAGAGCCGGAACTACTCACGTTGGCTCCGGATCATCGGGCGGCTGAATCCGGGCATTGACTTTCCCGCAGCCCAATCCGAAGCGACGGCGATCTATCGCCGATCCAACGTGGGTGTGCCCTCCGTGGATCAGACCCTCCTGCCCCATGTTGACATTCCGGTCCGCCCAATCGTTGAGGCCCGCCGAGAGCCGTCTGCTCCGGTCACCCGGGTGTCGATCTGGGTTACACTGCTCGCTGCCGCGGTCCTCCTTATCGCCTGCGCCAACGTCGCGACCCTGCTCCTTGCGCGCGGCATCCGAGAACGCCATGCCCTCGCCATCCACGCAGCCCTCGGTGCCCCACGCCGCAGGGTGATTGGCCGGGTCCTCCTGGAGCTCGCCGTGCTGGTGTCTGCCTCGACGATTCTTGCCCTCGGGTTGACCAGCATCGCCAGCGAAGCCATCTCGTCCCTGCTCCTCGCGAACACGGTCGCCCCCCCCGCACTCGACTTCCGCATGGCGGGCATCGTGCTTGGTATCGCACTGGTCACTGCGGTAGTCTGCGCCATCGCTCCGATCCGCAGGTCGTGGCAAGTCGACCCACGGATGGAGCTGGCGGCCGGGGGGCCGACCTCCACGCGCTCGCACCGGGTTGCGTTCCGGGCACTGCTTGTGGGGCAGTCAGCCCTCTGTTTCGTCCTCGTGGCCGAGGCGATCATCTTCGCCGCGAGCCTCCGGAATGCGACGCGGACCGACTTGGGTGTTCGGCTCGACCACCTGCTCATCGCCGATGCCGATTTGCGCGCCGCGGGACTTTCAGGCGCGGACGCCCTCGCAGGCGTTCGACGGGCGTTGACTGACGTTTCGGCCATCCCCGGCGTTCGCGCCGCGGGCATGACTGACGCAGGGGCGCTACCGGGCTTCCTAACCTTCACGATCACGGTACCGGGCGCCGACTCCGCGTCTCAAGCGGCAGGTCCCCCGCCGTCCATGGTCAACGGCGTCACCGCCGGCTACCTCGACGCATTGGGTCTCCCTCTGGTCGCAGGCCGAATGCTCGGTGATGGGGACGTCGCCGCTGGCCGCTCGGTGGCTGTCATCAGTGAGGGCCTGGCTCGTCGCTTCTGGCGCCATACAAGTCCACTCGGGGCGTGTCTGAAGATCGGGGGAGCGACCGCCCAGTGCGCGACGATTGTGGGCGTGGTTGGAGACCGCCACGCAGGCCCGGGCGATGCCGCTCCGGACGAAGAGGCTTATGTCCCACTGGGATCGCCGGCGTTGCCACAGGGACTGGCATCCATTTTCCCTGGCCGCGAAGTCGCCGTCCGAGTGACAGGCGATGTCGGTCCCGTCGAGTCGGCGCTCCGCACCGCCCTCCTCGATGCGGTCCCTCAGCTGACGTCAGTTCGCGTAAGAACGGGCGAGGACTACTTGGAACGGCAGTTCCGTTCGTGGCGGCTGGGAGCGGGCATCCTGAGCGCGTTTGGAATCGTAGCGTTGGCGCTTGCGGCGGTTGGCGTTTTCGGCGTGTCCGCGTGCGTTGTAGACCAGCGGCGACGAGAGCTTGGCATTCGCGGGGCGCTCGGCGCCAGCCCTGGGCAGCTCGCGTCACTGGTCCTCTCCGAGTCGTTCTGGGTCAATGCAGCCGGAGTTGTCCTGGGAATGGGAGGCGCTTTCGCCCTGGCGCGGGTGGTGCGAAGGCTAGCGTTCGGCGTATCTCCCCTCGATCCGCGTTTGCTGATGCTCGTCGCGCTGGTCCTCGTGGCCACGACACTCCTCAGCGCTCTCCTGCCGGCCGTACGTGCGGCAACGGTTGATCCGACGACCGCGTTACGAAGCGAGTAAACAGCAAAGCCCTTCGGCCCGCGGGCCGTGGTCACCAAAGTGGTAACAAGTCCGTTGCCTTCGAAACCGACCGTCAGTTTGCGAGACCTTCGGCTTCTTGGGCCGGGGTCACAACTTTGGTCACAGAGAGCCCGTCGATGGTCGTCGGAGGTCGTCGACGCGACTCGCTAACCCGCGATGCAGCAACGGCCAGCGCTGGACTTCGCTGGCCGTGCTGGTCTCCTCGGCGGGCGCTCCCGACCGACCCGGGGACCCGCGCGCTGCACCTGGTGGCAGCGAATGTCCTCGACCGCCAGTGCGCCGAATCAGAAGTGGGTGGCCGACTTCACGTATATCTGGACCTACGAAGGGTGGCTGTACGTCGCCGTGGTCCTGGATCTGTTCTCCCGGCGCGTGGTGGGATGGTCGATGCAGGCCGCGATGACCAGTCAGCTCGTGACGGATGCCCTGCTCATGGCGGTGTGGCGGCGCGGACCAGCCGCGGCGGTGCTCCATCACTCGGACCAGGGCAGCCAGTACCCGAGCGAGCCCTTCCAGCGGCAGCTCGGCGCGCTGGGCATCACGTGCAGCATGAGTCGCTCGGGCAATGTTTGGGATAACTCGGTCATGGAGAGTTTCTTCTCGACGCTCAAGATCGAGCGCTGCTATCGGCGGCAGTACCGCACCCGGGCGGAGGCCCGCGCCGACATCTCGACTACATCGAGCGCTTCTACAACCCGATTCGGAGACACTCCACGCTCCAGTATCAGAGCCCGGTCGCCTTCGAGCAGGCCATGGCTGCACGCTAACTCACCGTCCACCAAACCCGGTACAGCTCATGCAGGAACCTGAGCATCCCCGCTCAGATCCACGCACCACACAGAAGCGAAACTCAAAGACAGGAGATCAGACTACCTCCCCCCCAGGACTTCGGTTAGGGCGCTTTTGCGACAGGGGAGGGTCGAAAATGCGACAGGGCGGAAGTACCACCGGTGGGCGACTCGACCGGCGCCGTGAGACTCCGGGCAGTAGAATCAAGGTATGGATCATCGTGGCAGCCACCGCCCGATGGAATGCAGCACTTCACCCGGGAGGCCTTGATGAAGAACCATCGGACGATGCTCACACTAGTTGCTCTCGTTTTGGGTTTCGGAGCACCCGGTTCGACACAGACCCACTCCACCACCCCGGTTCGTCAGGCGATTCCGACGAGACGCACAGAGGCCTTTATCCAAGCTCCAAAACTCCACGCAAAAGAACTTGCTCTCCTTGACTCGACTGCTGGACTGTGGATCGTAGAAGATCAGCAGGGAAAGCTCGTTTCCAGCGGGGTGGCTTCGAAACTACCTGTCGCAATTAGTTCTCAGAACCTGACGGAGGTAGTGCCCGGATCGGCTAACAAGACAGCGGTGGCATTCGGGATCGCACTCACGCCTCCAGGTGAGGATGGTCACGTCCATCGCGCGGCGTACGTCGTGGTGGAATAGGGTACCGGTCTCGGACCGGTCACAAGAATGGTCACACAATAGCTGGCGTCGGCCGTCGAGGGCCGTCGACGCGGATCGCTAAGTCGCAATACAGCAACGGCCAGCGCTCGAGTGCGCTGGCCGTGCTGGTCTCCGGAGCCGAGGGTCGTGGGTTCAGCTTCGGCCGCGTTCACGGCCTCGCTGGCCTGCGGATTCGAATCCCGCACGGCGCAACCTCTCCTTCAGCCGCGCCTCCCCCTCGCCAGCCGCCTTTCGAACCAGTGATGCGCGTAGGGATCGTCGTTGAACGCCCGCACTTCCCGGTAGCCCGCCCGCCGGTAGAGCGCGATCGCCTCGACGAGAGCCTTGTTCGTCTCGAGCCTGACGGTCCTTGCGCCGAGCGCTCGGGCCTGAACCTCGAGAGCCGAGAGCATCCGCCCCCCGATACCGAGGCCCCGAGCCGACGCGGCCACCCACATCCGCTTCAGTGAGACCATCCCCGGACCAATGACCTTCACCGCACCGCACGCCACAAGGTCTCCGTCCACCACCCCTGTCAGAAATGCGCCGCGGGGGGGCGTGAGGTCCTTGTCGTCGGCCGGGAGGCTCCGGCCCGCATCGAACCCCTTCTCGAAGCGCCGGTCCAGTTCCGCGAAGTATTGCGCGACACACCAGCGGGCAGCCGGACTCCGGGGATCGACGCGTGCAATCGTGAGGCCCGCGACCCGCATCAAGCGATGCACCTCACCCATGGCGCCGACCAGGATCTCGCGTTGCCTGCGTGTGAGCGCGTCCAGCAGGGTAGCCGCCGCCCGGTCCGAGCGCGCGTTCATCTCCCGCACTTCCCGCGCTCCCGCCGCGGTCAGGCGCGCCGTCCGCACCCGCTGATCCGCTCGGCCCGGCTCGATCCGGACGAGTCCTTCCCGCGCCAGCGCCTTGGCCAGGCGACTCACGTACCCGGCGTCGAGCCCCAGACGGCGCCGAAGGTCCCGGAGATCGATGCCCACGGAGCCGATCTCGTACAGGAGACGGGACGCCCCCAGGGGCCGCCCGCGCCCCAGAAAGTGGTCGTCGAGGGCCCCGATCCGCTGCGTGACCAGGCGGTTGAACGCACGGACCCGGGCGATCTGCTCGGTGGACATTGTTTGACTATAGTCAAGGAAATGGAGCCGGGCAAGGGAACGCCGGAGGAGGCGAAGTCAGTGGGAGATGCCGAGGGGTGCACGAGGATCAACTCTTGAGATGGTTTCGCAGATCCTGCTCGGCATCGTAGTCCTTCCCGCCTTCGCGCACCGTCACCGACCAGGTCGTGCAACCCTTCGTGTGTCCCGGCGTGGCGACCGCACGAATGGTCGTCCCCCCCAGGGTAATGGAGTCACCGTCCGAGACCGGGTGGGTCACTGTCACCGAGGGGAAGAGGAACCGGTTCCCGAAGCCGAAGTCATGCTGCCCGCCATTCGCGAGGATGGTCGAATCCCCCCGCCCCGCGTAGAGTCGCGCCCCGGTGACCCGCTTCAGCTCCGCGAGTCCGCCGGCGTGGTCGTAGTGCCCATGGCTATTCAAGAGGATCTTGATCTTGGTGGGGTCGAACCCGGCCCGGCCGATGCTGATGAGCAGCCGTGGGACCTTGTCTCGATAACCGCCATCAAGAAGGATCAGCCCATCCGGCGTGGCAATCAGATAGATCGCGACGTCGGACCCACCCACGTAGTAGATGTTGCCGATCATGCGGAAGGGTTTGACCGCCGTGTCCGTCTGCGCAGGCAGTGGAGCCGCGGCGACCGTCGCGAGAATTCCGGAAAGGATGCGGAGTCGCCGCGTCATCGGTTCCCGCGGGCTGACAGCCCGCTCTCGGCGCGATCGCGCCCTGAAGGGCTTGCACGGCCGATCCGCCCAGGCAGTGCAAGGTCTTTAGACCGCGACCGAGCCGAGGGCGCCCTCTTAGGGCGCGGGAAACGACGGAGGGAAGGCGCGCTCATCTCCATACCATCACCGAATGTCCTCGATGCTCGAAGGTCACGGTCGCCGCGTCGCTCACCGCTATCGGCCCGCCGTTGAGACGAACCGCCGCGGGCTTCTGGTTTCGCCACACAATCGTGATCATTGCCGGCTTCCCAGTGATGGTCAGGTGCCCGTTGGAGGCACTCAGCTGTCGCCCCTCGAAATCGGTGATCGAACGAGCGGGCCCCGGATAGATCTCATAGATCCGTCGGTCGTCGAGCTTCGGCACCAGGGTCATCACGTCATCCGGGATCTTCGGCAGAATCGCGCCGGCTCGCACGAACAAGGGAATCCGATCCAGCGGGACATCAACGGTCGTGTCCCTCGGCCCCATCACTGTGGCACCCGTCCAGTAATCGATCCAATTCCCCTTCGGAACATGAATCGACCGGCTCGTCCCGGCGTTCACCATTGGTGCCACCAGCAGATCGGGCCCGAATTCATACTCGTCGGTGGCGCTTCGGGCGATCGAGTCGGACGGGAATTCGAGCACCAGCGCCCGCAGGAGCGGCATACCGGTCCGGTGGCTCTCCTGCGCCGCCGCGTACCGGTACGGGAACAGACTCATGTGAAGCCGTGAGTATTTCCGGAAGATATCGAGCGCCTCTGCCCCATAGTCCCAGGGCCCAAGGTTGATGCTCGAGTGGACCTCCATCACAGGGGAAAACGCGGAGAACTCGGTCCAGCGGACGAACACCGTGTCGTCCCCAGGTGTGCGCCCGGTCTTCTCGTACCCGCCGAGGTCGCTCGTCCACATCGACACTCCGGAGAGCCCGGCGTTCAACCCCGCGATCACCACACTCGGTAGACCGTTGTCCCGCGAAAAATCGGCCTGGTTGTCTCCCGCCCAGATGAATGGGAGATCCTGACTCCCCGCCGATCCTGAACGGCTGAAGAGCACGCCGTCACCATGCAAGTCGGTGTCGATCAGGTGCTCGAGCGCCTGGTTGTAGAGCACTGAGTAATGGGTGCGGAGGGATTCCGGGTATGCGATGAACGAGCCTTCCCCGCCGTCGGCCTTGAAGGCATCGGCGCCGATGCGGATCGCCTGTCGCACCTGATTCTGCCACCAGCTGACTGCCGCCGGATTCGTGAAATCAATCAGCCCACCCCTCCCCTTCCACCACGTCGCGAGGTAGACGCGACCCGTCGAGTCCTTGAGGAAGTAGCCGTTCCGCGCCGCTTCCTCATAGTTCGACGCCTCCGTTTCGGGGATCTTGCCGACCAGCTCGGGCTCAGGCGCCTTGATCGTCTCCTTATTGATGAAGGCCGTGAGCCAGAGGCAGAGCTTGAACCCCTGATCGTGCACGTGCTTGATCATCGCCTCGGGATCGGTGAACTGGAGGCGATTCATGATGAAGGTGTTGTAGTTGGTGGCCCAAGGACTGTCGAGCACCAGCACGTCGCCGGGAATCCCGAGCGAGCGGTAGCGGTCGACATCTTCGTAGACCGCGGCCATATCGGGGTGCCAGTTCCGGCTTTTCCAGGGACCAAAGGCCCAGTACGGAGCGAGCCTGGCGCGGCCGACCACACCTGTGAAGCGCTCGAGGATCTTGGGGAACCCCGGTCCATCAAAGATCAGGATGCGAAGGTGGGAATCCCGGAACCGCACCACGAACTCCCCCGCCCTCGTCTTCCCCAGATCGAACGACGCCTCGGCGTACGTATCGAGCCAGAGACCATATCCGGAGAGCGACATGAAAAAGGGGATCGGCACATATGTCGCCGTCCCCTTCGGTCCCGGCGTATCGCTCGACCGGTTGACGATCACCTGCCCCGTCTGGTCGAGGGTGTTGTAGCGCTCCCCGAATCCGAACACCGGCGCATGCTCCTGGAAACGGAACTCCCAGTCGGCAGGCTTTGGCGACGCGATCGAGTACTCCGTGACCCCTTTCGCGAGGTGACGAATGCGGATCACGGCCTTCGGCACGGCCACGCCGTCTCGGGTGAAGGTCCCGAAGGCTGGGCGCTGACCCACCACCGCCAGCGCCAGCAGAAGGGCAGTCACGGGAGCGTGTCGACCCGAATGCGGTAGGCGCCGAGATACGGCTCGTTGGCGCCGAAGCCGTCGCGGCAGCCGTTCCGGGAGCTGGTCACGTCAATGCGATAGAGGCCTGTCCAGGTAAAGCGGTCCACGTCGTCATACGCGTCGAGCGACTCACCGCCGATCGTGGAGTCGAACGCGATCGCCGACCCGATGTGCTCGGGGTGAGTGGCCACCAGATGAACCGTGATGGTCACCGCCACGACTTGGCCCGGTGCGGCAGACTGCACGCGAATCACCCACGGATTTGACGCCGGACCGGCAAACGTTTGCGTCCACCGCTCACCGGCCGCGGTGGAGGATCCGACCACCACGAACGCGTTCAGGAGCTGGTTGATGGAGTCGGACACGGAGACGTAAGCGGTGCCGGTGCCCGGTGCGACTTCCACCGCGTAGACCGAGTCCGTGGGGACGTGCAGCGTGAAGGAGATCGAGGAGTCGGCGGCCCCCAGGTTGACCGGAGTGGCCTGGCCGACGGTGATGGACCGACCGCCGCCGGATTTCGCCCCGGTCGAATCGTGACACGCAACGCAAGGCACCAGGGCGAGCAACAGGTGACGGCGGGACCAGCTCATAGCCGGATCTTGAAGGCGTACCGCCCGACCACAGCCGCTCCCGCGATCACCAACAGCTGGACGGTGATCTCACCGGGGATATCCCCGAAATCGGGATGTTGCCAGCGGGTCTCGGGTCCCTGGGGATCCCGGTCACGCGCCAGCGCCGCCACCGGCAGGTAGGACAGCCCGCACACCACCGCCGTCGTCCCCACCAACTTCCCCAGGCGGCCCGACGTCCGCCCGAAGCCCTCGAGGCCGAGGCGCTGAGCGAGGGACCGGCCGCCATGCGGGTCCGGATGCGCGGCGCCGCGCCTCCACCGTCTGATCACGTTCGCGATCCAGTCCCAGTTGATGGCCACGTGGAGCCCCAGAATCGCGAGGGTTCCGTCCGCCACCAGACTGTGCAGCTGCTTCCACATCTTCACTTCACTCGACACCATCCCGAGCGATGGGAGGACGAAGCGGGAGACGAGGATCCCCGAAAAGATCGTGAAGATCATCGTCACGTAGAGCAGACCGTTGAGCCACGTATTGATCCGGTGTCGGCGGCTGTTGGTCGCATACCGTGTCAGCGCGCCAACGATCCAGCGCCAATTGACCAATAGATGAACGAAGAGAAGAACCGCGAGGCCGATGCTGATCCATTCGTGCCCCCAGAGCCCCGTGGTCTCGGGCTCCTGGAGCAGCGCGAAGGTCAGCAGAAGAACGAGATCCAGCCAGAAGAGAAAACTTGCTCGGCGCATGACCCAATGTACGCACCACCGGGTCTACATGATGGCCTCCAGCGGACAGGTGAACCCGGGCAGGATGTCCTCGCCCTGTAGTGACCCCTCGGGGCCCACAAACTCCTCGGTGCCATCGGACCGGTAGATGTGCGTGGTGCGGCGTCTCGGATCGACGACCCACACCACCTGTGCGCCCGCGACCAGCCACTGCCAGGCCCGCTCCTGGATTTCCCGGGGGCGGTCCTCCGGGCTCAGCACGTCGACTACGAGGTCCGGAGCCAGCTCCGGGAATCCGGTGGTCTCGGGTGCGGGCGCGCGCCCCGGTCTCAAGTAGGCGATGTCAGGTGATCGCACCGTGTCGGGCGCCTTCGACAGAGTGAACCCCGTGTCACCGGCAATCAATTGTCCGACGGGGTGCCCAATGGTGTTCGAGGACTGGCGCTCGAGATGGAGCACCAGGCGGGCCGTGAGGTTCATGGTCACCCGGCCGTGCACGTACCCGGCAGGTTCGCGAACCATCGGCACGCCACGCACCAGCTCGACGCGCTTATTGGGAATATGGACTTTGAGGAGCTCGTCAGCGGTCATGCACCACCTTAGAGCCACCCTATCAACCAACAGTCAAACGGCAGCTATTCGGGAGGTGACAGGGGTCCCGGAGCGATGATCGAGATCGTCACCGCATCTGCCACGGCGACGATGGTGTGGGTATGGAAGATGTGGCTCTGAAAGCTCGCGCTGACGTCCGTGCTGCCCGGCGCGGCGTTGAAGACGAAGAAGTCCCCCGTCCCATTCGTGTACGCCTGCGCCGAAGGGCTCGTATAGACGAGGGCGCCCGGCACCGCGGCCCCGGTGCAGTCGACCGGCTCGAGGCCCAGTGAGGCCTTCCCGGCGACGGGCGTGACCCCGGCCTGGCCGGCGAGGAGGCTGAACTCGCCCGACGTCACCATCGGGATCGCGATGGTCGCGTTCGCCGGCAGCGGCGCGGAGGGGTACGCATAGGTATCGATGTACCCGGTCTTCGACGCGTGCACGTACCCATCGAGAGGAGTGCCGCCGGTGGTCACGGTCATCGAGAACTTGCCCGCCGTGTCGGTGATGGCGCTGTCGATCGGACTTGCGGTGCCGGTCTGGAAAGCCTGCACTTTCACGCTGTCCAACTTGCCGGCGAGGAAGTCCGAGATGGTGCCGGAGATCATGATCGATGCGGGAGCTGTGGTGGGGTAAGGCTTCCCGGCGCAGACGTAGGCTGGACTGGGCGCTGTCGACGACTTGCTGCAGGCGACCGCGAGGAGGGCGATGACACTCAAGCGTTGTGCGCGCATGGCCGGAACTTGGCTCGTCCTGGTCCTCCCCGCCACCCACCTTGGCGCGCAGGAAGGGGCACAACCGACCGTATTCCTCGCGCTATACGGCGGCGTCGCCTCCGGCCAGAGCCTCTGGCAGGTGAATCAGCCGCTCTGTGTTTGGCAAACCGTCCCTGGTGGGTACCAGTGCGGGCCCACAAGCGACACACTCGCCCTCTCCCGTCGCGTCACCGCGGGCTTCTCGGCGGGTGTCGGAATTGCCAAGTTCTTCGATCCGCACTTTGGTGGCCGCTTGGACCTCTGGTACGTCCAGGAGTCGATTCAGGACCGCTGTAGTGCCCCAAGTGAATTCCAGGCGGATGCAGACCAGAAGAACGAACAGACGTGCACCAACTTCAGTGCCGATGCCGCTTCTTTGGATCTCATCGGGGTCGCCGCAAGTGCGCTCCTCCGGCCATTCCCCACCAGCTCGCTCAGCCCATATCTCCGGGTGGGGACCGGAATTGTCATTCCCACCGCCGAGACGCTCGCGGCGTCTGGGGAATTCGTTGCCAATGGCAACACCTTGTCACGACAGATGATTACCGACTCGAGCGGTGAGGGGCCCCGACCGTACCTGCTTCTCGCTGCGGGACTACAGACGGGAGTCGGCACGTCGTCCCGTTTCCAGCTCGAGCTCTCCGACGCGATTGTGCCCATCGATCGCATTACCTCCGCAGCAAATGCCAATGGGCAGGCCTCTCACCTGCGATCGATGACCCATAACGTTTCCCTGACCCTCGGACTTGCCTTGGTTTTCAACGGGATACGGGGACGCAGGTATTAGAGATCCTTCGCTACGCTCAAGGCACCCTTGCTGAGCGGTTTGCCCGGGGCTTAGTTAGCCCTTCAGCCCGAGCGGGATCCGTGGCCAAGACGCCGAAGGAACGCACGAAGAGGCCCTCCCGGTCTCGCAAATCCAGCCCGCAGCGCGGAGCGACCTCCCGCGCCGCTCTGGACGTGCAGGTCCTGGAACAGATCGCCGCCGGCGTTCCCCTCGATCACGTCCTCGAAACCATCTGCCTCGGCATGGAAGCGATGACCGAGGGGATGCGCGCGTCCGTCCTGCTCCTCGAGGACGGCGTGCGCGTGCGCCATGGCGCCGCCCCGCACCTCCCTGCCCAGTGGACCACGTGGATTGATGGGCGCGCGATCGGCCCGAACGAGGGCTCGTGCGGAACCGCGGCGTTCCGGAAACAGCCGGTGATCGCCAGCGACATCGCCACCGACGCCCGCTGGGTGAAGTATCGCGATGCGGCGCTCAGCTTCGGCCTGCGCGCCGGCTGGTCCATCCCCTTCTTCGACCCGCACGGCAACGTCCTCGGCACCTTCGCGATGTACTACGACCGCCCTCGGACCCCGACGGTCACGCAACTGGGGCTCGCGGAGCACGCGGGCCACCTCGCGTCAGTGGCCGTTCAGCGTCACCGGCAGCAGGCGGCGATCGCCGAGTCGGAGGAGACGGCCCGGCTCATCATCGACCAGGCGCTCGATGCCAACGTCGTGATGGACGCCGGCGGGCTCGTGCGGAGCTGGAACGCGCGCGCGACCGCGATGTTCGGGTGGACCGCCGAGGAAGCGACCGGCAGGCCGCTGTCGGAGCTGATCATCCCGCCGCGCCTGCGCCGCGAACACATGAACGGCCTCAAGCGCATCGCGGAAACCGGACGCGGAACGATCGTCGGACGGCGTGTGGAGATGCCGGCTATTCACCGGGATGGGCGAGAGCTACGGGTGGTGCTGGCCATCACACCGGTGCGTCGCGGCGACCGGACGGTATTCAGTGCCTTCATTGAAGATGTGACGGAGTCGCACCGGACCGCCGCCCTCCTGCACGAGAGTGAACGCCATCTGGCGTTGATCTACGATCACGTCGCCGATGTGCTGTTCGAGCTTCAGGTCGAGGATGGGGGGTACCGGTTCATCTCCGTCAATCCGGCGTTCCTGCATGTCACCGGACTCGAGCGAGACCAGGTCGTGGGCAAGTTCGTCCACGAGCTGCTTCCGGAGCCGTCGCGCGCGCTGGCGATCGCGAAATACGAGGAAGCCCTCCGGACCCGCGGCACGGTGCGGTGGGAGGAGCTGACCAACTTCCCCGCTGGTCCCCGCCTGGGCGAAGTCACCGTCACGCCGGTCTTCGGATCGCCAGACAGGCCGACCGTGCTGATCGGTTCAGTGCGGGACCTCACCGCCCGCCGGCAGATGGAAAACGAAGTCCGTCAGCTCCAGAAGCTCGAGGCGATCGGACGGCTGTCGGGCGGCATCGCGCACGACTTCAACAACATCCTCGCCGTCATCCTCGGCGTCGGGCACATGCTCCTCAAGGACATCGCCGACCCCGATCTGCGCGCCCAGGTCGAGGAGATGATGGAAGCCGGGCGCCGGGGAGCGACGCTCACCCGTCAGTTCCTCGCGTTCGCGCGGAAACAGGTGCTGCAGCCCCAGCCCCTCGACTTGAGCGCGACCATCCGCGAGCTCTCGGGGATCCTGAAGCGGCTTCTGCGCGCCGACATCACCATGGAGCTCCGGCTCGCCGACCATCTGGGCACCATCATGGGCGACCCGAGCCAGCTCGAGCAGGTGCTGATGAACCTGGTCGTGAATGCCCGGGACGCGATGCCCGACGGCGGCACGATCATCATCGAGACAGCGGACGTCGATCTGGAAGAGGTCGCAGCCGCTCAGCTGGTGGCGACGCCGGGACCATCGGTTCAGCTGACGGTCACCGACACCGGCGTGGGCATGAACGACGAGACCCGCCGCCGGCTCTTCGAGCCGTTTTTCACCACCAAGGAAGCCGGCAAGGGCACCGGGCTGGGCCTCGCCACGGTCTATGGGATCGTGAAGCAGTCGGGGGGCGCCATCGATGTGGAGAGCGCGCCGGGCAAGGGCGCGTCGTTCAAGCTCTACTTCCCCCGCTCCACCGGGACTCCCGGCGCCAGGCGGGACTCGGGGCACCGGGATTCGTGGGGCCGGGGGCTCGAGGGACTGAACATCCTCCTGGTGGAAGACGAGCCCGCCCTCCGGAACGCGTTTTCGCGGATGCTCACGCGCCTCAAGTGCAAAGTGTCGATCGCCGCGAATGGTGCCGACGCACTGGAGATCGTCGAGCGAGGCGACATCATGCCCGATCTCCTCATCACGGATACGGTGATCCCCGGCATCGGTGGGAACGAGCTCGCGAAACGTCTCACGACCGCGTTGCCGAAACTCAAAGTCCTGAGGATGTCGGGGTACGCGGACCCGGAGATCAGCAAGGCGGAATCGAGTGAGTCGCTGGGGGCCTTCGTGCAGAAACCGTTCACCCTGCCCGAGCTGGCGCAGGCGGTGGAACGGGCAATGCAGAGCTAGCCGATCAGATTACGATCGACCACGAGCCGATCGGCTGGGCGGGTGGGGTCCAGCGTTCGCGCACCACGTGTGTGGTGACGGGAACCGGAAGCACGTCCCCCTCCTGAATTCCCGCCGATCCATGTGCTCCCGAGAGTCGTCGAGCGGTCGCCGCCAGGTGCTCATACAGGGACCCTTGGCCTCGATCATGTACGCGGGCGGTTCGCGCGCACTCCGCCATCGTCTCATCCACGACCGCCGCCGAACTCCGTGGGTCCATCAGCTCACCATAGGCGATGGCGTACACCGCCAATCCGTACCGTGCACGGATACGATCGAGAATGCCCGGATCGCCTCGCGCCAGGCGCTTGATCAGCCAGCCGTCGGGGACGTCGTATCGGGACGGCGGCGGTGCCAGGGCCACTCGGCCACCTTAGGAAAAGACCAATATTCTAGGGGAATACCTCTCAGGAAAATGATCACTTTCTGATGGGAAATTGCAACCGGGGTCGCACCAAAAGAGGTCACTCGAGTGTCAGGTGTTTTCGACGCCCGGGTGCAGCACGAGGTTCAAGTAGGCATCGCGACCGCTCCCCTTCGCGGGATCGTTACTCCGGGCACGCGCGAGGTACTCGAGGAAGCCGGCCTCGAGGCGGCGCTTCTCTCCTCCCGTCAGCTCCATCGCTCGGGCGGCGTATCGCAGAATCTGAATCGCCTCGATGCCTCCGATGTCGTCGAAGAACCATCCGCAGGATGTGAACATCCGAAGCGCGTACTTTTCGAGCTCGAGCAACGGCGCATCGGGTCGATCTCTCCGCCCGACCACCTCGCCATACCCGTCCCGCACCGCCCAGGGATCGCGAACGATCCCGGCACTCGCGCGCTCGTAGATCTTGTGGATCTCCCCCGCCAGCCAGTTCAGCCCGTCGCGCAGCGGGGTGCGCCACTCCTGCTGTGAGGGCCGGTCGAACGCCATCTTGCAGCCACAGTTCGAACGCCAGCGCTCGACTCCGTGCGCGCAGCTCCAGGACGTCGGTGCGACCAGCTTCACATCCTGCAACACGGGATGACGCTTGAGGTAGGATGTGTAGTTCTCGAGAGACACGCCGGGCCGGGAGCGCAGATTCGCGATGACGCCCGCGAGAACCTGATCTCCACCTTTCTTGTGGTGGCCGTAGGTCTCGCCATCGGTCGCGATCGTGACGAGGTCCGCGTCGTGACCGGCGAGCTGTTCGGCCCAGGCACTGGCGTCTTTCAGCGCCTCGCCGAACGCCACACCCTGCGCGAGACCCCCGTCATACGGAAAGAGCACGATGCTCCGTCCACCCGATGTCTTGAAGCGTCCGGGAGTGCCTCGCGGGGGCGCTCCCGAGACCTGGTGGGGCGCGAGCACGGTGAACTGAATTCCTTCGAGCGCCAGGACGTCCAGCGATTCCTCATCCACCGCGGTTTCCGGCAGCCACATCCCCTCCGGCGTCCTGCCGAAGCGGCGACGAAAGTCCGCGATACCCCACCGCACCTCGGTGACTTTGTCACGGCGCGTGGCGAGTGGAAGAATGATGTGGTGATAGGGCTGAGCGATGGCGTTGCCCGTGGCGCGGTCGGCGGCGATGACGCCGGTGTACGTCTGCGGCGCGTTCCGCTCGAGCCATTCAAACAGTGTAGACCCGAAGTCGAAACTGATGCCCTGCAGCGCGCCGTTCGCGACGAGCGGTCCGTAGCACTCATGCTCGATGCGCTCGTTCCAGTCATGGAAGGGAGCCGCGGACGGCTCCACGAGCACCCGGTCCAGCCACGGGTCTTCGCGGGGAGGCTGATAGAAATGGCCGTGAATGACGACCGACTTCACGACTGCAGAACTTTCGCCACCGACTCGAGGATATTGGGAAAGAGGTGATCCCGCTTCTGGAGCGCTGCGGCCAGTCGTGGCCCCTCCGCCTCGGAGCCCCCTCCCGACGTCATGGCTCCGATCAACTTCTCCGCGTCATCACAATGGAGCTTGAACCGCTTCTCGGCGTAGTCAGGCACCGCCCCGGTCGAAATCATGAACTGCCAGTCCGATGACTGGGCCAGCACCAGCTCGCGCGCCGCCTGCGCCAGGACCGGGTGCATTTCGGGTTTCCGCAGAGTCTTGGGCGCCACCTTCCAGAACGACTCCTCCAGGTGCCCAAGGCGGGGCCACGTCCAGGTGGTGAGGTCATTCCGCCACATCGTGTGGTCGCCATTGACGCCCCACGACCCCTCGGCCAGCTGAATGGGTACGCGCGGCGGATGCCCGCTCAGGTGCTTCGAGGCCGTCACCGGCTTCACGCGCTTCTGCTTCTTGAGCGCGCGGTACATGTCCCCGACGAAATCGACGCCTTCGTGCCACCAGTGGCCGAAGAGCTCCGTGTCAAAAGGCGCCGTGACCAGTCCCTCGCCGCGTTGGGCTCGCTCCGAAATCCCGGTCAAGAGCTCAGTGAAGTGCCGGGCGTGTTCCGTCGCACGGCCGAGTGCCGCGCGGGGGTCGTACGCGGTCTTGGCGCCGAGGTCGATGTTCGGACCGGTGACGCGCCAGAGCTTGAGACCGCCAGGCCAGCGGATCTTGTGGAACTCGAGGTAGGCCGCGTCACCGGGATAGCCCAAGTCCCGGCTCCAGACCTGGCGGGACGACTGCGGATCGCGCACCAATGCGGAGACGCGCCGCTTCGAAACGCGGTACGCGCGATAGGGCGTCTGCTCGACCTTCGCGTCGACTGGATGCGCGGTGCCGTGACGCTCCGAGTCAAAGCGTTCGGCGCCCAGCGGAATGTCGTAGTCGACGCCGAGGGGAGTGCCGGCGTGCGCGAGATGGGCGTCGACGAAGAAGAACTTGAATCCGGCGTCGGCCAGGTGCTCTTCGATGCCGGGGCGACGACCCTTCTTGGGCCGATACGCGCACTCCGGAAGCCAGCAGCCCGCGGGAGCCTTGCCGAAGAGCCGTTTGTGCTCGCTCTGCCCGATCGCCAACTGAAGCTGAATACTCTCGTCCCTGGCCAGGAGCGGGAGATACCCGTGCGTCGCGGCTGATCCGATGATCTCGAGGCGTCCGTCATCCTGCAGCTCGCGGAACGCCCCGACCAGGTCGCGATCCACCTCGTCGAAGAGGCGCCGCAGACGGGAGAAGCGAGCCTTCCAGTAGTCGACGAGCGGGAGCAACGCCGTGTCACCGGTCTTCTCCAGAGATGCCGGCGCTTCCTTGCAAACCGCTTCCCGCTGATTCATGAAGGTGTCGAATTCCTGCCGGAAATCTTCACTCACCAGCTGGTTCGCTAGCACCGGCGTGAAGCCGATGGTCACGGGCGACGGGGTCTTCTCCTTTTCGAGGGCGCGGAGCTGTTCGAGCAGCGGCAGGTACGTGTCGATCGCCGCTTCGCAGAGCCAGTCCGAGCCATGGGGCCAGCGCCCGTGATTGAGCACGTACGGGAGATGACTGTGGAGCGCCAGCACGAACTCCATCACTGCGCTCCCGCGTGATGCGTCAGGGCCATCCGGTAGATCTCCTGGTATCGGTCCGCGGCCCCACCCCATCCGAAGGGCAGCTCCATCGAACGCTTGGCCATCGCCGCCCATGCACGTTTGTCGTGGTAGACCGCGAGCGCCCGCTCGACGCCCGCTTCGAGTGCCTCGGGTGTGTAATCCGTAAACAGAAATCCCGTGCGGCCATCGTCGATGCTGTCCTGCAGGCCGCCGACGCGCCGGGCGATGGGAATAGCGCCGTACCGTTGGGCGCGCATCTGCGTGAGTCCGCACGGCTCATACAGTGACGGCATGAGCAGGAGATCAGCGCCCGAGAGCAGTCCGTGCTCCAGACGGTCCGTGAACGCGAACTCCACGGCCACCCGGTCGGGGAACCGGTCCGCATGCGCGGCGAGCAGGTCGTGATATCGCTTCTCACCGGCGCCGAGGAAGATGAATTGTGCGTCGGGACGGTGGAGGAGCGAGCCGCCGAGGACGAGATCGAGGCCCTTCTGGGAAACGAGCCGCGCGCTCATCGCGAAGAGCGGGAGATTCGGGTCTTCCGCGAGACCGTACGCGTGCTGCAGCGTGGCCTTGCAGGCGCGCTTCCCGGTCAGATCAGTGGACGAGAAGTGCGTCGGAACCCCCGGGTCCGACTCCGGATTCCATTTTTCGGCGTCGATGCCGTTCAGCACGCCGCCCAGCCGGCTGCCCAGCCCTGAGAATGTGTCGTGAAGTCCGAACCCCCCTTCGGGGGTCAGGAGCTCGCGCGCGTGGTTCGGCGACACGGTGACCGCGGCGTCGGTGAACGCCAGCCCGCCCTTCAACATGTTCATCTGCCCGTACCATTCGAACACGCGCCAATCGAAGAGATCGGCGGGAAGTCCCAGGTCCGTCACCGTCTCCGGCGGGTAGTGCCCCTGGAATCCGGCGTTGTGAACGGACAGAACGGTGGCGAGGTCCTTGAAGAAGGGCCGGTCGCCATAGCGGGTGCGCAGATAGACGATGGCGAGTGCGGTGTGCCAATCGTGTGCATGCAGGACGCGCGCGTCGGGCGCGATCTGGGGGAGCGCGGCGATCGCGGCCAGAGAGAAAAACGCAAACCGGCGCGCGTTATCCGGATAGTCGGCGCCGTCTCCGTAGATCGCCGCGCGGTCGAAGTACCCGGGGTTCTCGATGAGGTAGACGCGGGGTCCTGAATCACCGGGGACGCGGTAGAGCCAGGCCTCTTCCGTACGCGCACCGAAGGTGACTATGAACGACGGTCCGACCCGTTCGAGGTCGACCTTTTCGCGTACCATCTGATAGAGGGGCATCACGACGGCGGCAGAAGTCCCACTCGCCGCCTGGTACGTCGCCAGGCCATTCACCGCCTCGCCCAGCCCGCCGGTCCGCGCCAACGGCCAGTACTCGGCCGTGAGGTGCACGACGCCGGGCGCATCGGGGACCTGCCGCTTCCGCGGTTCCGCGCGGCGTCTCGTGCCGCGAGTGCCGACGGACGCGGCCTGACGCGTCACCCCACCGCCACCGGCTCGAGACTCGGCACGTAATACTCGGCGACATACTCGCG
>DASQIZ010000101.1:0-3825 GCA_035631315.1 Gemmatimonadales bacterium | reverse complement strand
CTCCCTCGCTCCGTAGATGGATGGGAGCCGACTCCGCTGCGCCAAGCTTGCGACTTGAGCCCGTCTCGTTACGGCGATGAGATTCCCGGCAGGCACGATCAACGCCTGCGCACGCCCCTTCGATACCGTCGAGAAGGCGCGATCGAGATCCTCGATGCGGGAAAGCTCGACGGACTGAAGCTCCACGTGCAGCGAGCGGGCCACCACCTCGGTCTCCTTGTAGTCGAGCAGGTTTCCCCGGGAGTCGGGATTCCAGAGGAACGCGACGCGCGAGAGCCCGGGGATGACCTCCCGCAGCAGCTCCAGCCTCTTCCCACTGGTTTCCGGAGACAGAGTGCTGAGCCCGGTGACGTTTCCACCCGGGCGCGCGAGGCTGGCCACGAATCCGGCCCCCGCGGGGTCTGCGCTGAGCACCATCACGATCGGGATCGTCTGCGTTTCCCGTCTGACCGCAGCAATGGCCACATCATTGGTGGCCACGATCACGTCCGGCTTGAGGGCCACCAGCTCCCGTGCCAGCTGGGAAAGTCGCTCGACCGAGCCCTCGGCGTAGCGGGCCTCGAGGAGAACCGTCTTCCGTTCGATGTAGCCGAGCTCCCGCAACCCCTCCCTGAACGCACCGGTCAAATGCGGGACCTGTGCCTGAGTGGTCGTGGCGAGAAACCCAATCTTCGGGACCCTGGGCGCGTGCTGCGCGGCAGCGGGAAAGCAGGCACCGGCGACAGCAAGGAGAAGGAGGGCGATGACAAGCGCGCGAGGGGGCGTGGGCACAGCGGTGGTCACGTGATGATCAGCCACGGCCGAGAGAGTGAAGTCGGAGCGCCGAGCCTGTCAAGCCACGCCGCGGGCCACCTCCGGCCTGGAACAGGGGCTGTTGGGCTCAGCTGCGGCCGAATTGAGCGAGGCGGTCCGTATGACCTGCGGAAAGGCTGGCCGAGCTAAGCGGCGCGTATAACCCCGCGAAATTCCAGAGTACAAAAGGGTGCGTGTCCCGTTGGGGCCACCACGGTGATTTCGTGGTGTTTTTTCGCCACAGAATTTCAATGCCCTGGGGGGAGGGATGTGAATCCCTATTTTAGTCCCCCTCGTCGTCGAGCGTGTCCAATGCCTGCCGAATATCCTGCTGCGTGATCCTGGTGTATCCCGTCGTCGTCTGCACATCGGCATGCCGAAGCTGCTCCTGCACCACGCGCAGGCTCTTCGTGCGGCGAAGTAATTCCGCTCCGCACGCGTGACGAAGCGCGTGCGGATGCAGCGCGGATATCCCAGCTCGCCTGCCGGCAGCTCTGACGACCTTCCAAATCCTCTGACCCGTAATCCGACGCTCGATGGATTGACCAACTTTGTTCGTGTATATGACCACGAAGAGTGGAGCCGTACTTGTCGCGTCCGCTCGCTCAGCCGCCATGTAGTCGCGGAGGATCACGCGCGTCCGCGGCGTCAAGGCGACCGGAGCCTCGTGCCCACCTTTGCCGATGACCCGACGAAGCCCGAACTCAGGAGCGACATCACCCACATCCAGCGCTGCGACTTCACCGCGACGAAGCCCTCCGCGGGCCATGAGGGCGAGGATCGCGCGCTCCCTGAGATTGCAGTGACGCAAGAGCGTCTTGACCGCATGCCAGGTCGGCACGGCTGGGACCCGTGTCTTGCGACGCGGGCGCGTCAGCTGATCCACCGGATTGCGGACGAGCTTGTCGCGGCGGACCATCCACTTCCCGAAGCTACCCAGTGCGGCCAGGCGCAGCCGAATCGTTCCGGTCTTGAGCTGGCGTTCTGCGAGATCGTACTGATAGCTCCGGCACGTCTCCTCGGTGAAGTCTGTGAGCAGCACCGTCCCTCCGGTCCGCTTCATGAGAAAGGCTTGGAAATCCCCAAAACACCATCGATAGGTAGCGATCGTCGCGGGGGTCGCTCCTTTTTCGACCCGGAGAAAGTGGCAGAATTCCTCGAACAAGGCGGACAAACGCATAGGCTGCCTCCGTTTGTCCGCCACGCGCTGGGGCGGAGTATCCGGGGGGACGAGCCAGCCGTCAAGCGCCGGGGGTGGGCCGGGCGGTGGGGGAGGTTTCCGTCGACCGGGGGTCGCCATATCGGGCGCCAGTCTCCCCGGCCACGTCCATCACGTCATTGTTACTTTCTCGGCACTTTTCCGTCTGGCGGGACTTCAGGACTCGGTAGGGTCGGTTTGAAGAGAGCGATCCCCATGCGGCGATCTCGAGGGGCACGCCGAAGGTAGCGCTGGATACTGGCCGTCACGCGCTCCGTGGTCAGGGCCTCGGCCAGGTGTGGACACTCGAACTTGATCAGGTCCGTGATGTCCTGGCGCAGCGCGGCGGGGAAGTGGCTGTCGGATCTCGACTGCCGGTGGTGACGATAGGGGCGGGCCGGGTAGTACGGACGGAGGTAGTCGTAAAGCGCCGGGATCACACGCTGGGTGAGGATGGGCCATCCCGCTGGCTCTCGCTCGGTACGCCACCGCTGGCCGACCCGCTTGCGGAGGATTGCGCGGAAGTAAGTGCGAATGAGCACGGCGTAGATCTGGCTGACCAGTTCGGGATCAACCCATGGAACCCCCGTCTCCGGGCGCCAAGGCATGAGCATCGCGGGGAGCGCCCATCGCTCTACCAGGTAGAGTCTTTTTCGGACAGTGAGCCACACCTCGATCACCAGACCGGGACCATCGAGCCCAGTCGGAGTGGGTGAGATCCCCAGCCTCTCTGGATCGGTCAACGTGGTCACGATCCGCATCGCTCCGGAGACGAGCGCCCCGGTCTCGCCGAGCACTTGCTGGGCCCAGGCATGGCGGAGCGACCGGACCTGCGCCCGCTCGGCAGCTTGTTCGTCCGGAGCCAGCTTCCGCAATACCCCTTCAGCCTTCCGCAACGCGCGATCAACAGCTCCGTAGGTTTTGTTCCGGAATCGCTTCGAGATCTCATCGCCCGGTTCGCGATCGGTCCACGAAGCCGTCATGGATGGTCCGGGAACATCGGCAAGGATCATCTTGATGAACGTGTACTCGACCTCACGGGGCAGCCGTTGCAGAACGGCTGGCTCATTTGGGTACGGGGGTCCGGGAACCGGAGCCGGCGGAGAGGCTTCCATTGACTACATCATGCCCGAAGGAGTGCGAGGTGGTTGTGCCCATCAAGCTTGCGAGGTCGACAGAAAGCAAGGACGAGCCGCTCGGAACGTCCACCGCAGTTCAAGGTCAATTCAAGCGGGATTCTAGTGGAATTCTACTGGGATTCTACAGGGGCAGGGGGACACCTATAGGCCTATACCTAGGGGGTACCTCCCCCTTATATAGGGGTACCTCATAGGCACCCGTGAGGTATCCACGAGAGTATCGCGGAAGTCTCCTTAGCTTGGCTCGTGAGGATCTCGCTAGCCCCGGCGTTGAATTTCGCGCTCCATGACCTGAGAAGGAGTGATCCACAGGTCGGCCGTGGGAACCATTCGCTTGGGGGGCTTCGGTCGCTGGTTCAAATCGGGGGCCCGCAATCACCGAAATCGACTCGCCTAACCTTCGAGGTGGACATCGTCTTATCGCCGAACCCCTGATCGAGTCGAGAGTCATTCCACGGACCTCAAGACCTAGAAATCAGGTGGGAATCGACGTGGGCGACGTGGGAATGTCGTGGGAAAATGGGAATAGGACTGGGTTTCCCGGGGACGGGGCCAGTTGGCCGTGAAGCATGTCGACTCAACAAGCTGTATCGGGGGATTTGAATTCTGAGGGTTGTTCCAGTTCCCCCTGCACCGGCGCCTACAGAGGGACTGTCGGAAGAGGTCCGCCAGAGGGCGGTTACGTTCCCGTGTGTA
>DASQIZ010000100.1:0-49821 GCA_035631315.1 Gemmatimonadales bacterium | reverse complement strand
TATGACGGAATTGGCGAAGTGCGCTTCGGACCGGTGACCCCAGACGCCTTCGGGGACATGGGGGGTGAAATCGCCTATCGGCCCATGAATGACGTCCAAAACGAGGCGATGAAGCAGGCGCTGACGCGGGATGCGTCATCGGAGCCCGCACCTCTCCAGTTCGGCGTCTGGTTCGCCCAGTTCCGGGACTCCCTTAATCCGCACCTCACCGACCTGGTCGTCATCACCACGAAAGGCGAAGTGGCGGCGACGTTGGTTGGGACCATCGGCGGCGATCGGGGAGTCCGTCAGTCGGATGCCGGCTACGTCACGATCCACGACCGCCCCGGCCCCTACACCGTCCTCGCCGACGCCCGCGTCGCCGACACCCTCGGCCGCCAGACGCTCGGTTCCAGGCTCCGCTCCTGGGACTCGCTCCCGGCGGTTTCCGATCTGCTCACGGATGACGTCTGGACCGGTGGGGACATGGGGCGCGGCGCGGCCCTCGATCACGTCCGGCGGGACCTAACCTTCCTATCGGGGAACGTCGTGCGGTCGTACGCGGAAATTTACGGTCTCCCGCACCCTTCAGGGATCGCGCGGTACCACGCGAGCTACCAGCTCCTCAAGACCAGCGATCCCCAGCGGGACATTGCGCTCCCCGACTGGCCCAGGGCGACGAAGTTCGAGTTCGAGCGGCAGGTGCCGTCGTATGGCCGGGATTTCGTCGTCGAGAATCTCGATATCGACCCACAGCGGCTGCCCACGGGGCGGTATCTCCTGCGCCTGTTCGTCAGCGACGAGAACGGCGCGCCGATCGGCCGCTCGACGGTGGCCTTCGAAGTGAAGTAGTCGGGACCCTACTGATCCAGCACCGTCACGTCGAGGATGATCAGCGCCGGACCCGACGGGTCCTTGGCGCCGAAGGCGTACAGGTGGCCATTGATAGCCGCGAATTTAGTGGTGTGGATGCCCGTGGCCACCAGATACTTGTCGACGTACGCCGGATGCGCGGGATTGGCGAGACTATAGAAGTAGAACCCCGAGTTGCCGCCCCCCTCGGTACCGAACATGAGCAGCTTGCCGTCAGGGCTGACCTTCACGTCGCTGATCGCGGACACCTGGTTGATCGGAATCGTGTCGACGAGCGTTGGCGCACCGGATCCATTCAAGGCCCAGGTCGACACGACGCTCCCCTGTTTGCCGGTCCGCCGGGACCAGTCCCACGTGCCGGTGTAGGCGTATCCTCCGGCGACTCCGAGGTCCGAGCTATAGTGATTGGACACGTTGTTCCCGCCACCCACGACCGCCAGATGACCCGCCGAATCTGCGGAGAGCTGCCAGAGCCCGGAGAGCATGTCGATCGCATAGAGGGAGCCGTTGTAGAGCTGCACGCCCCAGGTATACGTGTTGCCGGGCCCTCCGCCGGGATAGACTTCGCTGATCAGCCGGTCGGACAGGGTGTCGCCGGCGAGCGTCCCCGAGACGTCGATCGACACCACGCCGCCGTTGTAATAGGCCGCGTACAGAATCTGATGCTGCTCGTCCATCCAGAAATTGTGGGTGCCAGCGCCGGGCAGATGGAACTGGCCCACCTCGACAGGATGGGTGAGGTCCGAGACGTCCACGACATGGATGTCGCCGGAGCTCCCCACGCCGATGCCGCCGACAGCCGGCCCTTCCTGCCCGACGAACAGATACTTCTGCTGCCGTGTCACCGGATTCCAGAACCACCAGGCGTTGTGCACCGACGGACCGGCGGTAACGCTGTCTTGTGACGTCACGATGCTGGAAATGAGCACCGGCGCCGTCGGGGTGCCGCCCTTCATGCCGTTACCGACATCATAGATGAAGACGCCCGAGTCCCAGGCGCAAATGAACGCAACGCCGTTCCGGATGAAGGAGTCATGCATGCCGTAGTACGGCGGAATCGGAACGTCTGCGGCCAGGACGACCTTCGTAGAGTCGCCTGAGGGCGGCGGAGGGGCCGTCGCGTGATCGGTATGACAGGAAGGCACGAGAGCGACCGCAAGGAGCATGCGCCATGGACGCCTCATCGACTCTCCATGGGCATGACCATCTCCCCTCCCGTCATCCGCTCGTACCGTCCCATTCGGTGCGCCGCCATCCCCCAGGAGAGCCGGACACCCGTCGTGACCGACCAGTGTCGCTCCGCGCCGTAGAACCGGGCCGGATCGAACAGGCCGCCTCCCACCTTCTCGATTCCGATCAACGACGCTTCCGTAAATGGCCGCCAGTCGATCTTCCACACCCGCCCGGCGTCCACCAAATAGCCGAGCGTGCCGATGGTCCAGCGGGTTAGCCCGAGGACCGAGTTCTCGATGATGGGCCGCTGGTCCCGGAAGGGGTCCGGGTTCCGCTCATCTTCGGGCCGGTCGGTCCGCTCGATTCGGAAATACGGATGGTGAGCACCGGCACTCACCTGCGTTTCGAACAGCACGGACCGGAGGGTGAAAGCGCCCACATCCTGGGTCTGCGACCACTCCAGCATTGCATACACCGGCCGCCCCAACACTGGCCGGTCCCACCGCAGAGCCGTGCTCCACTTGGACGCGTCGACCCCACCCACGTCCCGGGTTTCCGGCGATCGCACGTGCGCCCGGGAGCCCTCCCACTCGAGCCCCGACATCGGTTCCAGGGTGAGACGGAGGGACCAGGAGTCTCCAAACCGCGAGAGGTTCGGCCACTGGTCGGGTCGCTGCGGCTCGTCGCCGTTGAAGACGGCACCCTCGAGTTTCGCGGGCCCCACCGAGATGCCCGCCATCGCCTGGGCGCGCTCCAGGATCTGGCTCAAATGGTGATTGACGGGGAACCGCTCGGTGGGGCGGGACATGGGATCGTCGGTGCCGAAGGGCACGAATCCTTTGCCGGCGCCCAGGAACAGGTGGGCGGGGAGCGGGAGGTCGCGCAGGATGTCGGGCGCGAAGAGCATGAACTCGTGCAGGTACGTGTGTGGGTGCCGCCGGTCGGAAAATCCTTCGCCCCATGCGCCTGGGGTCAGCTCGCCGTTCTTGATGGTGAGCCCTTCGAAGTCTCCGGTGGCCTGCAGGACCAACCGCTCCGCGCCCGTCGCCGCCCGCACCATCACCATCGGCTGAACGAGCCGCGTTTCGCCGAAGGCACGGCCCCCGGGGACGGCGTTCGTCTCGGTGACGACGGGAATAGCCTGGGCACCGACTTGGACCGAGGGGGCTTGGGCTTGGGACGTGCCCGCGCCCAAGCCCAGGAGTCCGGCGGCAATCAGCCCGCGGATGGGAAAGCGAGCCTGATGCCGTCGAGGACGAACTGGATCGCGATGGCGCAGAGAATGAGTCCCATGAGACGGGTCAGAATCCGCATACCCGTTTGTCCCAGCCGCCGTTCCACGAGACTCGCGGCCGCGAGGGTGAGATAGGAGATGTACGCGGTGATGGCGATCGAGACGTACAGCGCGATCGTCGTCACGATGCTCTTGGAGCCCAGCGCCAGGACCATCACGGTCGAGATGGCGCCCGGTCCCGCCAGCATCGGAACGCCGAGCGGCATGATGCCGATGTCTTCCTTCTGTATGCCCTCGGCTTTTTCCACCGCGGTCTCCCGCTGCATGCTCCGTCGCGCCTGCACCATGTCCAGGGCGTTCAAGCCGATGAGGACCCCGCCCGCGATCTTGAACGCGCCGATGGTGATCCCGAAGAGCTTGAAGATCAGCGCGCCGCCGAGCGCAAAGGCGGTCAGGGCAATGGCGGCGGTCCACGCGCCCCGTTTCGCCAAGACCTTCCGAAACTCCGGCGTGTCACGTTCGGTCATGGCCAGGAAGCTCGGCACCGTCGCAAAGGGGTCGACGATGAAGAGCACCGACGTGAGCACCAGGAGCAGGTCCTGGATCACGTGCCCGGCGGAGGCCATGGTAGCGTTCAAAACGCGGGCTCTCGGACGTGCATGGGGTCATCCAGCACGATCGCCCTGAGCTCCGCGCCCGCGGGCACGTCGGGGCGGTCCTCAGGCACGATCAACAGGGCATCCGCCTTCGCCATGGAAGACAGGACACCGGAGCTCTGGGAGCCGGTGAGGTGGGCTTTGGGCAGGCCGGTCGACTCGTGGCTCAAGGTCACCCGAAGAAAGTGTCGCAACGGAGGTCCGAGGGACAGCGCCTCGGACGTCACCACCGGCACCGCCCGGCGGAACGGGAGCCGGTGACCCGCCAGCCGTCTGATGGCCGGGCGAGCGAACAGCTCGAAGGTCACGAGCGACGACACCGGATTCCCCGGCAAACCGATCCAGGGGACTCCGTTGAGTGAACCAAAATTGAGCGGGCCCCCAGGCCGGATCCTGACCCGCGAGAACGTGATGATTCCACCGAGTGCGGTAACGGCGTCGCGGACCAGGTCGTGGTCACCGACGCTGACTCCCGCGGTGGTGACGATCAAGTCGACATCCCGGGAGGCGGCGAGGCGCGCTTTGACGTCGTCCGTCGCATCAGAGGCGATGCCGAGGTCCACCGGCACTCCGCCGGCTTCGGTGATCGCCGCGGCCAGCGCGTAGGTGTTCGACGACGCGATCTTCTTGCCTGACAGGATTTCCTGACGGCGATCGAGCTTGACGACCTCGTCCCCTGAGGCGAGCAGCGCCACGCGAGGAGCCGGATACACGAGCGGGTCGGCGTGCGCCACGGACGCGAGCACGCCGAGCCGCGCGGGCGTGAGCTCCAGCCCCTTGGCGACGGCGGTGGATCCCTTGGTCAGATCCTCTCCGCGCTTTCTGATGTTCCTTCCGGAAGCCGGTGGCACGACGATCTCGACGGTCCCGGCCCGCGCCGTCGTGTCCTCCTGCCGAATCACGGTGTCGGCACCATCGGGGATGGGCGCGCCGGTGAAGAGCCTCGTGGCCTCGCCGGACCCGACCTTCTTCTGCGGAAACCGGCCGGCCGGGACCTCCTCGATGACACGCAATGTCGCGCCCGCTCGCAGATCCTCACCGCGTGCTGCGTACCCATCCATCGCCGAGTTGTCCCAGGGGGGCACGTCGATGGGAGCGAGCACGTCTTCAGCGAGTGCGAGTCCGCGGCAGTCGGCAAGGGCCCGATGGACCGGCGCGCGCGGCTGCATCTGCGACAGGATCAGTCGCGCCGCTTCTTCCGCGGCGAGGGCAGGGCGGTCCGTCGTCACGGGGCGAGAATCTTGGCCCGGTCCCACGCGATGTTGCCCAGCGTCACGAGCCACGACGTGTCGCTGAACCGGAAGACCGGGAGATCGGCTTTGAACGTCGCATCATCCGTCAATATCGCGATCCAGTGACGGGCGTCCTCGGAACTTCCATTCCAGATAGGCGGCCCCGCGACCCGCCGCGAGACTTCGATCTTGGGGATTGGTGCGCTCGTGAACCCCTCGCACAACACGATGTCGGCCCCGCCCAGATACTGCTCGGCCAGTGCGACGGGGTCTCCCGTTTCGATCGTGCGCTCGAACAGCACCCGTTCCCCTGGAGCCTCGAGCAGCACCCGCTCGGCGCGCCCCTCCTGGAAATGGCGCCAGGTGTCCTTGCCTTCGGTGTCGAGCTGCATCTGGTGGGTGGCGTGCTTGATGGTCATCACGCGGAACTGCCGGCGCCTGAGCTCGTTGGCCAGCGCCACGAGGAGGGTGGTCTTGCCGGCGTTCTGGCGTCCGATGATCGAGACTATCCGGGTGGCGGCCACGGGCGTTCTGCTCGCTCCACGTCCTCGGGAGTGTTGACGTTGAAAAAGAGGCGCGCCGGACGCCCGAAGCTCCGCACCCGCGCGAGCGGTAGTGTACCGACACGCACGTCATCGTGGAAGGCGATGGCGCGAACATCCCCTCGGGCAATGCACCGTTCGATGGCGGGCGCGCAGGAGCGCTGATACACAGCACATGTCGGCTCCATCCCCTGCGGGCCCTCGCTTTCCGGAAGGTACGCCTCGAAGTCCCTCGATCCCTCGACGAGCGCGCGGAGAAGCGGTGCGGTGAGGAAGGGCATGTCCCACGCCACACACAGCACGGTTGTCGATCCGGCGCTCGTCAGAGCGGCGTGGATCCCGCCCAGAGCGCCGGCTCCGGCGATCCGATCCGGGAACACGCCGAGGCCAGGGCACCACGAGCCGGCGTCGGTGGCATTGGCGATCAGGTAGGGAGGTGCGCCGGTGACTTCGGTGAGGAGATCGGCGATGCGGTCGAGCATTCGCTGCCCGCCGATTTCGATCAGGCCCTTGGGGCGGCCACCGAGTCGCGAGGCCTGCCCCCCGGCCAGAATGGCCCCCCGGACGGCCGGGACGGCCGGGACGGCCGAGTCGATCAGTAGCGGTGCGACCGGCGGTGCTCGAGCACGACATCGAGTCCGACGATCAGGCCGAGGTGGTGATAGATCTTCGTTTCGTGCGGGGCCTGGCCGAAGTCATTGGCCGGTCCGATCAACCGTTCGAGTGGGACCACCGCGTCGCGGAGCTCCATGCGGAACTGGTATCCCGGGCTCATGCGCGCCGTGATCCCGGCGCCGAATTGCAGTGTCCACGACGTGGTCTTGGGCGTCGTGTCCACGACCACCGCCCGGTTCACGAGCACCAGCTGCCCCGTCGCGGGATCGGTGACGGCGAACTGCCCCGTCACCGACAGGGTCCCGCCGCTGTACGACGTCAGGCCCACGCCGGCGCGGAGGTAGGGGCTGATGGCATGATGGGGAGAAGCCCGCAGCACGACGCCCCCGATGAAGGAGACGGCGGATGCCGACGCCCCGGTGGCGCTGAACGAGTTGCAGAGCTGCTCGTTCTTGTTCTCGGGATCGCTCTGATAGGGAGCGCCGGCGTTCGCGCAGCGGTCGTCGAACGAAAGCCCCAGATAGTAGATCTCGCCCTGGAATCCGATGTGGGAATTCGGAAACAGGCTGACCGTTGCACCGAGCATGAGGCTCGACGACACGTCGCGGGCGAAGGAGAGTGTGTCGGAAAGGTTGCCCGAGTCGGGCCCCGATACGAATTGCTCGCACCCACTGTAGTTCCCGCCGCTGCCCTGGAGCACGCAGAGGGGCTGCCGGGCGATGCTCCAGAGGGAGTGCCCGGCGCTGATGCCGCCGAAGATGGAGAGCACCAGGTTGGTCTGCCCCGAGTTCTCCTGAGCCTGCACGGCGGCGGGTGCGGACACGAGGGCGAGCGCGAACAGGACGGACGCTAGACGGTTCATCGAGCCTCGAGCTGTTGATGGTACACGGCGAGACAGCGGTCCATCACCATCGGAATCCCCGCGGCGTCGGCGCGTGCTTTGGCGCGCTCGTCCACCACGCCCACCTGCAACCAGATCAGCTTCGGGCGAATCGCGATGGCTTCATCCACCACGCCGCCCGCCAGTGCGCTCCGCCGGAACACGTCCACGATGTCGATCGCGTGATCCCGGGCCGCCTCCGCGAGTGTCCGGTAGCTGCGCCCGCCCAGGATCTGCTCGTGGCCGGGGTTCACCGGGATGATCCGGTATCCCGCGTCCTGCATGTAGGCCGCGACTTCGTTGCTGGGCCGGACCGTTTTCGGCGACAATCCGACCACCGCGATGGTCTTCGCTTCCCGGACGAGGCGCGCCAACTCGGCTTCCGTCAACCGCCCGCCGACTCCCCGAAATATTCGGAATAGAGCTGGGGACCTTCCTGCACCCGCACCGCGTGCAGCCGGACCCCGGTGGGCAGGGCCCCCGAAATCCGCCCCCACAGATACACCGACAAGGCCTCTCCGGTCGAGAGCCAGCCGCCGGGACCGAATTCGCGGGCTCCTTCGTGGATGGTCTTCCCCTGGAACCGGTCGGTGACCTCCCGCTTGAGCAGAGCGTCGAGCTCGGCCAGGCGCACCACGCCCCCCTGGGTCGGGTGCAAGGCGCCGGAAACGGTCACGTGGCACTGGTAAGTGTGGGAGTGCAGCTGGGAGGCGCGGCCGAAATGCTCGGCGTTCTGCTCGGGGGTCCAGTCGGCGCGGCGGATCTCGTGGCCGGCGTGGAACTCGACGATCCGGGTGAGCCGGACCGTCGGCGTTGCTCCCCGGTCCGCGCTCAGAAGTTCCACCCCAGGCCGAGACTGATCCATGGGTGCACGGTCCAGTTGTTGTCGGCTGCGTCGATCCCGAGGATCGGTGTGTTGTCGGCTTTGTCCGGCACCTTGAATTGCGACGGGTAGCCCAGGCGCCAGAACACGGCGCGGAAGTCTGCCGAAAGGCTGACGCGGCGTCCGATGTAGTACTTGGCCCCGGCCACGGGTGCGAACGTGAACTTGGTCCCGAACTTGTAACCGGACGTGTCGGCGGCCAACTCGCTCCCGCTGGCGATGCCGAGGGAGGCGCCGAGGTAGGGGGCGAAGCCGTGCCAGGTCTTGGGGCCCGTAATCGCCATCTGCAGGGTCGCGTCGAAGAGCACGACGTCGTCGTCGATGAGCCCCGACGTGTTGTTCTTGATCGCCACGAAAGGATCCACGATCCGCCGCGTGGTCTGGCCGTACGCCGCGCCGAGATCGATTGAGGCACTCCCGAACGCAAAGTTGTAGCGGACGCCCCAGGTGTTCCCGTCGGAGATCCCTACCGGGATGCGTCCCCGGCTGCCGCCGAAGTAGCCGGCGTAAAAGACGGGTCCGGACCCCGTGGGCGCGTCGCGATACGGCGAGTGCGCGGGATCGTAACCGACTTGAGAAACCAGACGGGTGGAGGGGTAGACGGTGAGGGAAATCAGCGCCATCATCGCCGCCCGCCACAACTGCCCGTCCAACCGTCTAACCGTCTGTTTTTCTTCCTTCATCTCTCCCTCAAGTCTTTGCCGGTCATGTCCGCGGGGCGTTCGACGCCGAGCAGGTTGAGAATCGTTGGGCCGACATCGCGCAGTGACCCGCCGGGGCGGAGCTCTCCCCGGAGCTCTCCGTCCCCCACGATGACGAGGGGCACGGGGTTGGTCGTGTGGGCGGTATGCGGCCCACCGGTACCCGGGTCGATCATCATCTCACAATTGCCATGGTCAGCGGTGATCAGCAGCGTGGCGCCGGCCGACTCGGCGGTGGCGAGCACGCGGGCCAGGCAGCGGTCGACCGTCTCGACCGCTTTCAGGCCCGCCGGTAGTACCCCGGTATGCCCCACCATGTCCCCGTTTGCGTAGTTGCAGAGAATGAAGTCGTGGTGGCCCTTCTTGATGGCGGCACAGAGGACGTCGGTCACGCCGGGGGCGCTCATCTCGGGTGCCAGGTCGTAGGTCGCGACCTTCTGGGAGGGCACCAGCAACCGTTCTTCATTCTTGAAGGGGGTCTCCACGCCGCCGTTGAAGAAGTACGTCACGTGCGCGTACTTCTCGGTTTCCGCGGTGCGGAACATCGTCTTGCCGTGATCGGCCAGTACCTGGGCGACGATGTTTCGCAGCACCATCGGCCCGTACGCCATGGGGAAGGGGAAGGTCTCGTCGTACTGCGTCATCGTGACGAGATCCACGGTGGGCCGGTCCCCGACAGCGAAGCCGTCGAATCCGGGAATCGCCAGCGCGCGACAGATCTGCCGCATGCGATCCGCGCGGAAATTGAAGCAGAAGATCCCGTCTCCCGACTTGATCCGGGGCGCGCCGGTGATCACGCGGGGTTTGATGAACTCGTCGGTTTCGCCTGCGGCGTACGCCGCCTTGATCGCGGCTAGGGGATCGCTCGCCGCGGCGCCGGTGCCCTTGACCATCGCGTCGTACGCGAGCTTGATCCGGTCCCAGCGCTTGTCACGATCCATGGCGTAGTAGCGGCCGACCAGATCCGACACGACCGCTCGCCCGCGGTACGGCTTCAAGTCCTCGACCAGCTTCTCCATGAACGCGAGGGCCGACTGCGGGCCCGTGTCGCGGCCATCGGTCCAGGCATGCACCGCGACCGGCAGACCGGCACGGTGGCCGAGCTCTACTCCGGCGAGGAGGTGCGTGTCCAGCGCGTGCACGCCACCGGTGCCGAGGAGGCCCATGACGTGGAGGGTGCCGCCCCGCTTTCTTACGGTCTCGCAGAGCGTGACGAGCTCGGGGAGCTTGAAGAATTCGCCTGAGGCGATGCTCTGGGAGATCCGGACGATGTCCTGCGGGACCACGCGGCCGGCGCCGAGGTTCAGGTGACCGACTTCGCTGTTGCCCATTTGTCCTTCGGGGAGCCCGACGGCGAGGCCCGACGCGTCGAGCAGCGTGCGCGGCGAGCGTTCCCACAACTGATGCCAGACGGGGGTATCGGCGAGCTCGATGGCGTTGCCGTCCCGGCCGGGGCGAAAGCCCCAGCCGTCGAGCACGATCAGGACGACCGGGGTGCGGCCGGTGTTTGATGTCGCCATATTCAGGGAAATGCAATCTAGTCGCGCCCTTAAGGCCCTACCAGTTGCCCTGGCCCTCGCCGCCCCCCTCTGTGCCCAGTCGCGATACCAGGTCAATACCGCCGGCGCGTGGATCCGCGACTCGGCGGGTGGGAAGCGCCTCGCGCAGCTGGCGAAGGGCACGCTCGTGGATGCCGGCGCCGCCAAGGGTACCTGGTTGCCGGTGACGATCGAAGGATGGATCTGGGGCAAGTCTGTCGGCCCCGGGTCACAGGGCGAGAACAATCTCGTGGTGACCGCTCCCCTCGGCGAAAACCTCCGGGAGCGCGCGAAGGGCCAGGTGGTGGCGCAGCTCCCCCATGGGTTCGCCCTGCAGCGAATCGATTCAGGTCGCGCCTGGATTCATGTGCGCCGCACTGGATGGGTTTCAACCGCGCTCATGACGTCGGTCGGACAAGTGACGAGTACGGTCAGCGCCGCCGCGACGGCCGGTTCTGACAGCGGGTCGAAGCCCCTCCCACCGACCCCTCCACCGGCTCCACTGGATACGTCGGCGTCTTCAACGGCCGTCCCCCTGCAACGCGCCGATCTTTACGGCGCACCCGGGGGCGCGGTCACGGGCACGATCGGCGCGCCGACGCCCTTGAAAGTGCTGGCACACTCCGGTGAGTGGACCCGGGTGCAGCTCGACGCATGGGTCAAGACCAATGAGCTCGCCTCGGCGCCGACGGGTGTGCTCGAAGGAGTCAGTGCCGCCGAGCTGCGCGCCGATCCGGCCAGGTACCTGGGACAGGTGGTGCGGTGGCGGCTCCAGTTCGTCGCCAGCGAAACCGCCGACGACCTGCGTCCCGACATCCCCGACGGCGCGACGTATCTCCTGACCCGCGGCCCGGCGCCGGAGCGCGGGTTCGTGTACGTGATCGTGCCCGAGAGCAAGAAGGCCTCGGTGGCCGCCCTCACGCCGCTCACTGATCTCGAGATCACGGCGACCGTGCGGGTAGGGAAGAGTCATTTCATCGGAAATCCGATCGTGGACCTGGTCTCGTTCGAGGCGGTGCGATGAACGACATCCTGAAGGAGCGGCTGCTCCGCAAGCTCGAGTCCCTGCCGGAAGAGAAGGCGTATCAGGTGCTCGACTACATCGAGTTCCTCGAGTCGAAGTACGCCGACCGCCCCGCCGGCGCGCCGGCATTCCAGAAGGTGGCGGAGACGCTCGAAGACACAATGCGTGCTGGGCGCGTGCCGATTACGGTGATCAAGGGCACCATGGACGCCGTCGGCAAGGCAGGCCGGTTCCTGGACGGGCTCGCGGCGGCTGGACGCGCGGCCGTCAACGAGGTCCGGAAGAATCCGGACCGGAAGGAAATCGAGAAAAAGGACGAGAAAGAGCCACCCGTTGAGGATGGGGGCGCATCGAAGTAACTTCCAAGATGGGAACCTTCCGACCGACCACCGCTCTCACATTCGACGACGTTCTCCTCGCGCCGCGGCACTCCACGGTGCATCCGCGGAACGTCGATACAAAAACCCGCTTTACCCGCTCGATCCCCCTCAACATTCCGCTCGTCGCCGCCGCCATGGACACCGTGACCGAATCGGCCATGGCCATCGCGATGGCGCGCGCCGGCGGGATCGGGGTGATTCACAAGAACATGCCGATCGGCCGGCAGGCGGCCGAGGTGGACCGGGTGAAGCGGTCGGAGTCGGGGATGATTCTCAACCCCATCACCCTGGGACCCGACCGTCCCCTCCGTGAAGCCCTCAAAATGATGGAGCGCTTCCGGATTTCGGGGGTGCCGATCGTGGATTCGGCGGGCAAGCTGGTCGGCATCATCACCAACCGTGATCTCCAGTTCGAACGCCAGCTCGACCGTCCCCTGCGGGACGCAATGACCAAAGACAACCTGGTCACCGCGCCGGTGGGCACGACGCTCGACGAGGCGGAGCGGCTCCTCGGCCAGCACCGCATCGAGAAGCTGCCGGTAGTGGACAAGGACGGCGTCCTGAAGGGTCTGATCACCATCAAGGACATCTTCAAGCGCAAAGAGCATCCCGACGCCAACAAGGACCAGCATGGCCGGCTTCGGGTGGCCGCGGCGGTCGGTGGGACCCCGGAGGCGAAGGAGCGCGCCAAGGCCCTCCTCGATGCCGGGTGCGATGTGATCGTGATCGATTCGGCGCACGGCCACTCGCAGGGTGTGCTCGACACCGTGAAGCTGTTGCGGGACTCGTTCCCCGATGCGCAGCTCGTCGCGGGGAACGTCGCGAGTGCCGCGGGTGCGAAGGCACTCGTCGAGCGGGGCGTGGATGCGGTGAAGGTCGGCGTCGGCCCCGGGTCGATCTGCACGACGCGCGTCGTCACGGGCGTGGGCGTTCCGCAGATCACCGCGATTCTCGATGCGCTGTCCGGTGCAGGGGACATTCCGGTGATTGCGGATGGCGGCGTGAAGTATTCAGGCGACATCGTGAAGGCCCTCGCGGCCGGCGCGTCGTCCGTCATGATGGGCTCGATGCTGGCGGGTACTGAAGAGAGTCCCGGTGAGTCGTTCCTGCTCGAAGGCCGCCGTTTCAAGGTTATCCGCGGCATGGGCTCGCTTTCGGCCATGGAAGAAGGATCCGCCGACCGCTACTTCCAGGAGGGCGAGGTCTCCCCGACCAAGCTGGTTCCTGAGGGCATCGAAGGCCGGGTGCCGTACAAGGGTCCCGTGGCCGACGTGATCTTCCAGATGGTGGGGGGACTTCGGAGCGGCATGGGGTACTGTGGTGTCTGCGACATCGAGGCGCTCAAGACCGAGACCGAGTTTCTGACCATTACGTCCGCGGGACTGCGCGAATCGCACCCGCACGACGTCGTCATCACGCGCGAAGCACCAAACTACAGCCTGTAGTCGGCGCATCCCTGCTTGACACCCCGGGCGCCCGGTCCTATTCTGGCGCCCGGCCCGCCGTTCCGCCGTCCGATCGTCAGTCACATCCCATACTGAGGGACTATGGACCTGTTCCGACGGAAAAGCGTCTCGGCCCTGCAGGCGGAAGCTGAGACCGATCATTCGTTGAAGCGCGCGCTGGGGGCGTTGAATCTCACCGCCCTGGGTATCGGCGCGATCATCGGCACCGGCATTTTCGTGCTCACCGGCACGGTGGCGGCGGTGAACGCCGGCCCCGCGGTGGTGCTGTCGTTTACGATCGCCGGCGTCGCGTCGATCTTCGCAGCGCTCTGCTACTCCGAGTTCGCGTCACTCGTCCCGATGGCCGGGAGCGCCTACACCTACGGCTATGCCACCCTCGGCGAGCTCTTCGCCTGGATCATCGGCTGGGACCTGGTGCTCGAGTATGCGCTGGGGGCGGTGACGGTGGCGATCGGGTGGTCGGGGTACGTGGTGAGCTTCCTGAAGGATGTCGGCATCAATATCCCGCCCGCGCTCGCCGCAGCGACGGGTACGGACATCCTGGGCCCCGACGGGAAGACCGTGATCGGCCACGCGCTCTTTAATCTTCCCGCCATCGTCATCATCGCCGTGGTCACCTGGCTTCTGGTGGTGGGCATCAAGGAATCGGCCAACTTCAACAACATCATCGTGCTGGTGAAGGTCGCGGTGGTGCTGCTCTTCATTGTGTTCGCGGTACACGCCATCAATCCGGCCAACTGGCACCCCTTCATGCCCGCGCCGACCGACGACACCGGCCAGCACTTCGGGTGGTCGGGGGTGATGGCCGGGGCCGGAGTGGTGTTCTTCGCCTACATCGGGTTCGACGCCGTGAGTACCGCGGCGCAGGAGGCCAAGAACCCGCAACGCGACATGCCGATCGGCATCATCGCGTCGCTCCTCATCTGCACGGTGCTCTACATCATCGTCTCGGGCATCGCGACCGGCGTGATGAGCTACAAGGACCTGAACGTCCCCGATCCGATCGCGGTCGTCGCCGATCACGCCGGGCTCGGGATCCTGATGCGGGAAATCATCAAGCTCGGTGCGATTGCTGGATTGTCCTCCGTGATCCTGGTCATGTTGCTCGGCCAGTCCCGCGTGTTCTGGAGCATGTCGAAGGACGGCTTGCTGCCTCAGTTTGTGAACAAGATTCACCCGAAGTTCCAGACGCCATACATCACGTCGATCGTCACCGGTGTGTTCGTCGCCGTGTTCTCAGCCATCCTCACCGTTCGGGAGGCGGCGAGCCTCGTGTCGATCGGTACGCTCCTGGCGTTCGTGATCGTCTCCATCGGCATCATGGTTCTGCGCGTGCGGGAACCCAACCTCCATCGCCCCTTCAAGGCACCGTGGATCTGGTTCACCGCACCCATGGGAGCCATTTCGGCCGCCTATCTCATGAAGTCGCTCCCGTTGACCACCTGGTACCGCCTTCTCATCTGGTTCGTGATCGGTATGGTGATCTACTTCGCGTACAGCAGCAGTCACTCGAAGCTGAAAACGAGCAACTAACGGCGTCGAGCAGAGGCGTCGAGCAGATACGTGGTTTACGTATGTGCTCGACGCTCTTGCTTGACACCTTTGCTTGACGCCGTTCGCTCGACGTATTTTTCGTCATGACTTCCAAAGCCATCGATGTTCCCACCGAACGTGCCGCTGCCGCCAAACAGATAGCCCGCCTCTTCTCTCCGAACACTCGCGTCGTCCTGACGACCCACGTCAATTCCGATGGCGACGGACTGGGCAGTGAAGTCGGGCTCTGGCATCTCCTGCACAACCGAGGCTGCCAGGTTCTGATCACGAACCCCACCCCCATCCCCGATCGCCTCAAATTCCTGGTTCCCGAGGGAGCGGATGCGAGCGACCGCGCGGCGAAGGAGATCGCGAGAGCGAACGCCATCGTGGTGCTCGACATCTCGGACCTGGGCCGGCTGGGCGACCTGAGCACGGCGGTGCGCGAGTCGGGTGCACCGGTCGCATGCATCGATCACCATGTGAGTCCGGGGTCGCTCCCTGACGGTCCGCGACTGGTGGCTTCCGAGGCGACGGCGACCGCGGAGCTGGTGCACGACCTGGCGGTGGCGCTGGGATGGGAGATCCCGACGGAAGCCGCGCGGGCGCTCTACGTGGGACTCCTGACCGACACGGGCGGGTTTCGCTTTTCGAATACGACGCCCCGTTGTCTTCAAGTCGCGAGCTCACTGCTCGAGCGGGGGATCGATCCGGAATCCATCTACGAGCAGGTCTACGCGAGCGCGCCCGAGGGCCGCGTGCGGCTCCTGGCCGAGGTGCTGTCGACGCTGGTGGTGGAGCCGGAGCTGGGGCTGGCGTGGGTCACCGTCCCGCCCGGGGCGATCGAAAAGTTCGGTGCGACGGCGGACGATCTCGACGGGATCGTAGAGCACCCCCGGTCCATTGCCGGGGTACGAATGGCGTTGCTGTTCCGGCAGATCGCCGGCGGCAAGGTGAAGGTTTCATTTCGCTCCATGGGGAGCGTGGACGTTGCGGCACTCGCACATCAATTCGGCGGCGGAGGTCACGCGAAGGCGTCGGGGGCGTCGGTGGAAGGCCCGCTGGCCGATGCTCAGACCCGCGTTCTCGAGGCTGCCCGCCGGCATCTCAACGGACGCTGACAGCGTCCGGCCCACTCCATCCGTATCTTCTGGACCATGAGAACTGTCACGCTTTGCACCATCACGCTGGCGCTCGCCGGCACCCCCGCAGCGGCCCAGGAAAAGTGGACGCCGATTCTGGACGGGAGCCTCGCCGGGTGGGAGCACGTCGGGCCCGGCAAGTTCACCGTCGACTCCGGACTCGCCATGACGCACGGCGGCATGGGCCTGCTCTGGTACACGAAGGCGAAGGTCGGTAACGAAGTGATCAAGGTGGTCTTTTGGCCCACGGACTCTACGTCCAACTCAGGTGTGTTCATCCGGATTCCGGAGAAGCCCACCGAGCCGTGGATGCCCGTCAACAAGGGCTATGAAGTACAGATCGACAACGCCGAAGACGATTATCACGTGTCGGGCGTGCTGTACTCACTGACGAAAGCGCTGGCGCGGCCGGGGAAGGCGCGGCAGTGGAATACGCTGGAGATCACCCTGGACGGTCCGCACACCACCGTGCGGCTGAACGGGGAAGTCGTGACCGACTACACCGAAGGCCAGCCGGTGCCGCCCAAGAAGCAGACCTGGGAGCCGGATCGCGGGCGGCGCCCGGACCTGGGGTACATCGGCCTGCAGAACCACAGTGACGCGGATACGGTGTACTTCAAGGAAGTCAGCGTGCGCCCGTTGCATCCATGACGGAGGGGCAATGCGCAGATTAGCGATAGGACTGTTGATCGTTGCGGCGGTGGCGGCATGTGATCCCACCACCGATGAAGGCATTCTCGGCTTCGGCGTCGGTGGGGGAGGGGGGGGTGGCGACGGCGGCGGGACCGCCGGGGTCGCGACGCACCTGGTGTTCACTCAGCAGCCGGCGACGACGCAGGCGACCGCGGCGATGCCCAGTGCGGTGGTCGTCCAGGCCGAAGACGGTCTGGGACAGGTCGATACCACCTACTCGGGCGTGGTCACCCTCATGCTCTCATCCAATCCGGACAGCGCCACCCTGGGCGGGAATTTCAGCGTATCCGCCCTCAACGGTGTCGCCACGTTCTCGAATCTGACGATCGACAAGGCCGACACGGGCTATGTCCTGTCCGCCGCCTCCGGGTCACTGACCATCGCGCGCTCTTCGAAGTTCGCTATTACCCCCTGATCCTGTTGCCGCGATTGCCGAGGATATGGTGCGCCGTTGCCGTGTTGCTGGCGTCAGGGGCAGGACGGAGTGCTGGTCAACGGCCCCCCGCACCCGCTGATTCGTTCGCCGATCTGGCTGCGGCGCTGCAGGCGCCGGCCCGCGTGCGCATCCTCACCCTCCGGGGAGCATTGGGGAGTCTTCCGCCCCAGATCGGCCGATTGCCCAATCTGGAAACACTGGTGCTGGACCGGACGGACCTGGCTGCGCTCCCTCCTGAGGTCGCAAACCTCAAACGTCTCAAGGTGCTGTATCTCGGTGGCAATCCCCACCTGGATTTAGACAAGACCTTCGCGCTCCTGGCGTCCTTGCCGACCCTGGAGCGGCTGGGGCTGGACGACAATGCGCTGACGGCAGTGCCGCCGGGAGTCGGAGCGTTGAAGACGCTGCGAATCTTGAGTCTCAGCAGAAATCAGCTGCGCTGGCTGCCGCCCGAGCTCGCCCGTCTCACCGCGCTGGGATCGCTGAATCTCGTGCAGAACGAGTTCGCCGACCTACCGGACGTTCTGACCCGTCTGCCCCGGCTGAAAACAGTGTACGTCTCGGGAAATCTGATCGATTCGGAACGGGCGACCCGCTTCCGACGGAAGGCACCGCAGGTATCCGTGAGTTGGCACGTGCAGGATCAGCCCTACTTCCACTGAGTGGGGCCTAGTGTTTTATCGGAGCGACGCGAATCATCACCACGGCGTGCGCCGGCACCGTGGCCGTGTACTCGGAACGGAAATGCCCCCTGTCAGTGTGAGCCCAGAGATCCCGCACGGCCCCTGAATCAGCGCGCAGTCCCAGCCGGTGAAAAGGGGCCGTGATCGTTGTGGACACCCCCGCCCGGTTGAGGAGCACCGCCGCGGCGGATCCGTCGGCGAGCGGCTTGGCCCAGACCTGAATCTCCGGCGTCGGCTCCCACACGTTCACGCCCTGCACCCCCAGCGAATCCTGGTCGACCGCGATCACCTCGGCGTTCTCGAGGATCGTCTTCGTTTCGGTGCTCATCGAGCGGAGATCGTTCCCGGCGATGAGCGGCGCGGCCTCGATGGCCCAGAGCGAAAAGTGGGCCCGGTACTCGTCGTCCGTCATGCCGCCGTTGCCGACTTCCAGCATGTCGGGATCGTTCCACGCGCCGGGACTCGCCGCCGTCGGATGCTGCGCCGACTGATCGAGATTACCCAGCATGGAGCTCCAGGAATCCGAGATGTCGTCGGTGGTGCGCCAGAGGTTCCCGACCTTGGGAGCCCAGTTCCACGGCTGGTTGTAGCCCCACTCACAGAGGGAGAGGACGATCGGGCGCCCCGCGGCCGCCAGTCCGTCCCGGAACTTCGCGTACTGAGTCGGGGCGTCGAGGCCCGACGCATGACACCAGTCCTCCTTGACGTAGTCCACGCCCCACGAGGCGTAGGTGCGCGCGTCCTGGGCCTCGCGTCCGAGCGTGCCGGGGCGGCCCTGGCAGGTCTGGGTGCCGGCGTCCGTGTAGATGCCGAACTTGAGCCCCTTCGAGTGGACGTAGTCGGCGAGTGCCTTGATGCCGTTCGGGAACCGGACGGAGTCGGCCACGATGGTCCCGTCTTTCGCGCGGGCCACCTGCCAGCAGTCGTCGATGATCACGTAGCGGTAGCCGGCGTCCTTCATGCCGCTCGAGACCATCGCGTCCGCGGTTTCGCGGATCAGCCGGTCCGAGACGTCGCACGCGAAGTGGTTCCAGCTGTTCCAGCCCATTGGGGGCGTGCGCGCCAGGCCGTTGTCGAGCGGGCGAAGCACGCCGGCGAGGCCGAGGCCGGCGAGGAGTGCGGTCAGTACGCGGGTTTCCATTGGCCCTTCATCTTTGTGGTATCCCCCAGGTACGCGAAGTCCATGTGGGTGCGGCACCACGCCGCTGCATTCGCCAGGTTCCGGTCCTCGAATGCACCATGTCCGGGTGCCATCGCGTCGAGCTTCCGGTAGTCGCCGTACAAGAGCTGCGCGCGGGCCAGCGTCAGCGCGCCGCCCAGCACCGTCGCCTGCTCGAACCGAAGGCCCTGCAGGTAACTGCGCTTGACCGCGCGGGACCAGAAGAGCCAGGAGTCGGCGCCGGTGTAAGCCTCGTCGCCTCCGGTGCTCATGTCCAGATCGGCAAGATCCCGCAGCTGCCCGAGGGCGAGCGGGTACGCGCGGTCCGGGGCGTTGGTGCTCATCTCGAATCCACCGATGGGCAGCGCCCGGTCCAGGAACGGCGCGTACGCTGCATAGGACAAGCCACGTCCGCGAATCTCGTGGCCAAGCCACCCCGAGTAGATGCTGTTCATGATCCGGAACGACCAGTACAAGGGGCTGCTGGGCTCCGGTCCCGGACAGTACCCGAGCAGGTACGTCGTCGGGAGCAGTCGATGCTCGATGACCCAGTGCGCGCGCCCCTCGCGATACCCAAAGAGCGGCGGCAGCGTCCAATTGTAGCTGCCATGCGGAAGGCCGCCGAGGGTCGACTGGACGAGCTCCTCGACATGGTGCGGGCTGATGTTGCCGACCACGACGAGCAGCATCCGGGACGTGACCATCTCCCGGCGCTGGAACTGCTGGACGTCACTGACCGTGAGGGGCTCGATGGAGCTGACCGTGCCCCGGGGATCGAGTGCGTAAGGGTGACCGGCGAACATGACCGAGTCCGCGAGCGCCCTGATCCGCTCCTGCGGGTCCTGATACCGGGTTCGGGCGGCCGCGAGCAGCTGCTTGTGCGCCAACGCGAAGGCGGTGTCGCTGAAGGTCGGGTTCGTCATCTGATCCGCGAGGACGGACCACGCGGTATCGAAATCCGCGGCAAACCCCTGAAGCCAGATGGTGGTCCAATCGGCCTCGACCTGAATGGTTTCGAACGCGCCGGTCCGCGCGAGCGTCCGCGTCCCCCCATCCTGGGGGTATTTCCGCGTCCCGCTCCATGCGGTCCGGATGAAGAGCTGCTCGATGCCAGCCGTCTTCGGCGTGAGGATTCGCGTGCCACCTAGCAGGTAGAGGCCGATCGCCGCCAAGCGCGTCGTTGTATCCACCCGCTGGATGACCGTTACCCCGCCCGCGACGTACGACGTATCGGGTCGGGCCGGTGAGAGGAGCAGCGTCGCCAGGAGCGGGATCACGGTTGGCCCCCGGAAGCGGCGGACAGCCATGTCTTGATGACGTCGATGGCCGCAGGAGGAGCGAGGATGCCCACAACGCGGGGACGACCGGCGACGTAGGTGCCCGCGACCCGCACGACGTCGGACATCTTGACGGCCGCGAGCCGTTCGGTCCGGGCGAAGTACGCTGCGACCCCGGGCCCGCCCCACGAGTCGGCCAGGGTGAGGGCGAGACCGTTGGTATTCTGCGCTGCGATGGCCGCCGAGACTTCCTCGGCGCGCCGCGCGAACAGCAGGTCGTCATCCGAAGCGCCCTGCATGACATCCATGACGTCCAGCTCGTTGAGCAGAGCGAGGAGAGCAGGTCGCGCGTGCTCCATGGTTGTTCGTCCCTTGAACTCGAACCAGCCGTGGTAGCGGTACCCGAAGTACGTAGAGGCCACTGACGTGAAGGCTCCCTGGTCCACCAGGCGCCCCTGAAAGGCGGAGGTACTGCTGTTGAGGACGCGGGTCAGCATATCGGCGGGGACGGCGTCAGTGTCCGCCGGACCGTTGGCCGGGCCCTGAACTGCGACTAGGTAGGTGATGTCCGGCACCGGAGCCGGCACCAGCACGAACGTGGTCTTCATCAAGGGGGCGCTGGGGGGATGCACGTCGGGTAGCGTGGACGATTTCGTCCAATCACCGAAGGCACCGGCCGCCGCCTGCCACACCTCCGCGGTCGAGACATCGCCGCTGACGATCACGGCCGCGTTGTTCGGAACGTAGAATCGCGCGTACTGAGACTGCACGACCGGCTGCGTGATGACGTCCAAGGTCGTGCTGTCTCCCCGGACGTCCACCCGGCTCCAGGCGGCACCCCACAGGCGCTCCTGTACCTCCCGCTCAAGCTGAGACTGGGGAGCGGCGTAGTCCCGAGCGAGCTCGTCGAGGACAACCGGGCGCTCCGACGAAATGTCCGATGCCGAGAACGTGGCGTTCCTCACGAGGTGGCTCAGGAGTCCCAGGGCGTCCGGCACATGGTTCGAAGGCAGCTCCACCATGTACTGCACCCAGTCTACGCTCGTATAGCCGTTGAATCCGCCCTCGAACTTCCCGGCGTCGTGGGCGAAGCCCTCGTTGCCGTGGGGGTACGAGCGGTAGAGCAGATGTTCGTACAGATGCGACAACCCGTCTTGATTGGGTTCCTGCGTGAAGGCCCCGGTCCGCACGACCACGGTCACCGTGGCTTCGGGGAGCCGGTGATTCTCCGCGACCAGTACCTGCAGGCCATTGGCCAGGGTCGTATCGCGGACGTTTTGGGCGGCGGCGGGAGCGACGAACAGGAGCGCGAACAGCAACACCGACGGCGGACGGCGCATCGGAAGAACCTCCGGGAGAGCGAACTGCGCAAATGTATCACGACCCTGTGCGGATTGCTCGCCCTCCCGAGCCCCCGCTAGATTCCGCCCCGTGACGCCCACCGATCTCAAGTCGCAGGTCACTGCCGCTCTCGCCGCCCTCCAGAATCCACGCCTCGGGAAGGACTTGATCGCCGCCGGCATGGTCCGGGATCTCACCGAGGAGCATGGGGCGATCCAGTTCACGTTCCTGCTGGGGCGGGATGACCCGGCGACCCTCGCACGCGACGCTCGCCGGGCCGTGAAGGCGGTCCCCGGTGTTTCGGACGTCCGCATGACGATCGCGGACCCGGGAGCCCCCCGCGCTTCTTCCCAGGGCCCAGGTCCCCGTCCGGCCGGCATGGAGAACGTGCCGCCCCCGCCCACCGCGCAGGAAATGCCCAACATGGGCAAGGTCCTGGCGGTGTCGTCCGGGAAGGGCGGAGTAGGGAAGTCCACCGTCTCCGCGAATCTCGCCGCCGCGCTCGCCGCGCAGGGGTTCAAAGTCGGTCTGATGGACGGGGACATCTACGGACCCAACATCCCGCGCATGATGGGTGTGTTTGACAAGCCGCCCGTGACGGCCGGGAAGATCCAGCCCCTCGAGGGTCACGGAGTGAAGCTCATGTCCCTCGGCTTCATCGTTGACCGCGACGCCCCCGCCATCTGGCGCGGGCCCATCATCATGAAGGTGATCCAGCAGTTCCTGCGGGACGTGGACTGGGGCCAGCTCGACTACTTCCTGGTCGACCTGCCTCCCGGCACCGGCGACGCCCAGCTCTCGCTCACGCAGTCCATTCATCTGCATGGAGCAGTGATCGTCACCACACCGCAGGAGGTGGCAGTCGGAGATTCTCTCCGCGGTGCCAAGATGTTCGAGCGCGTCGGCGTCCGGGTGCTCGGCGTGATCGAGAACATGAGCTACTACGTGTGCCCGCACTGTGGAGAAAAATCCGAGCTCTTTCTCTCCGGCGGCGGCGAGCGCCTCGCGGGTGAGCTCGGTGTTCCGCTCCTCGGCCAAATCCCGCTCCAGGCCCGTCTTCCCCAGCACGCCGACGCGGGACGCCCCATCGTGGTCGCCGATCCCGAGTCGCCTGCCGCGAAGGCCCTGACCGACGTCGCCCGCCGGGTGGCGGACGCCTTGAAGTGAGAATCCTCCCACTTCTCCTGACGGTCCTGCAGCACCCGCAACGCCCCGACATCCGGACCGGTCTCGACACCATCTACTCGGGTGACTTTCCCGCCGCGGTCCAGTACTTCGAAGCACTGGCTGCCCGGGACACCATGGATCCTGCCCCCCTGATCTTCCAGGCTTCGGCCTACATCTGGTGGGCGGAAGCCAAGGACTCGGACGACTTCGAGGCTCCCCGGATCGACGCTCTGCTCGACCGCGCGATTGCCCGGGCCCGAGCTGACTCGGATCATTTCTGGCTGGGCACGGCGCTCGGATACCGGGCACGAGAGAAGGACCTGCGCGGAAGCTCGTTGGGTGCCGGGAAAGACGCGAAGGCCATGCGTGAGGCGTACACGGCTGTGCTGGCGGTCGACTCGACCTGTGAGGACTGCTACCTGGGTCTCGGCGTCTACCAGTACGGACTGGCGCGAGCCGGTGGCCTGGCCCGGTTCTTCGCCAAAATCATCGGTCTGGGATCGGGCAACGCTGACACCGGGATCGTCGATCTGCGACGAGCGGCAAAGAACGGCGACCTGTCGAGGGTGGAAGCGAACTGGGTGCTGGCCGCCGCGCTGGTCCGTGAGGCCGAGCGCGACAAGGAGCACCGCCAGACGTTGCGGGCGGAGGCGCGGGATCTGGTCGGCGAGCTCGCGACGCGGTATCCGGCGAATCCGGTGTTTCAGCGGTTTCTGCGCGAGGTCCCACCCTCGTGAGTGAGGCGGTCGCACCCGCGGGCAAACTCACCACCGGAGATCTTCGCTCCACCATTCTTCGCCTGGCGGCGCCTACCGTCGCGATGATGGCGTTCAATACCGGCTTCAACGTCATCGACTCGGTCTGGGTGGGCCAGCTGATCGGGCCCGCGGCGCTCGCCGCTGTGTCGACGGCGGGCTTCACCGTCTGGGTAATGATGAGCCTGGCGGAGATGCTGGATGTGGGAGTGGTGGCGCTGGCGGCGCGCCGGCATGGAGCCCGCGCTCCCGAACAGGCGGCGCGTGTCGCGGCCGCCGCACTCGTGACCGGACTGGTGGCAGGGCTGCTCGCCAGTGTCGCTGGCCTTGCCGCGCTTCCCCGGCTCTTCGATCTCATGCAGGTCCCGCCCGAAGTGGCGGTGCTGGGGCACACCTACCTGCACACCTGGCTCCTCGGCGCGCCGCTCGTCTTCGGATTCTTCGCCCTCGAGGCCACCTTCCGCTCATCGGGGGACACGTCGACCCCCTTCATGGTGCTGGCGGCGTCCGCCGTGGTGAGCGTGATTCTCGACCCGTTGCTCATTGCCGGTGTCGGGCCGTTCCCGAAACTCGGCGTCCAAGGCGCGGCCCTGGCGTCGGTGATGGTGCGTGGCGTAGCCTGCCTGGCGCTGACCTGGCTCGCCTTTCGCCGTGGGCACATTCACTTCCGGGCCCCCGACTGGGCCTCGGCGCCCCACATCCTCCGGATCGGGCTCCCGTACTCGATGAGCGGGATCCTGTTTTCCCTCGTCTACATGTGGCTCACCCGGTTCACCTCCCGATTCGGCACTCCCGCGCTCGCGGCGCTCGGGGTGGGGCACAAGGTAGAGGGCGTCGGGTTCGTGGCCATCACCGGCTTCACGCTGGCGGCGGCCGCCCTGGTGGGGCAGAGCCTGGGCGCCAAGGATGAAACGCGGGCGAAGAAGGCCGCCTGGCACACGGTCGGCTACGCCCTGGTTGTCACGACCTGTACGGCGCTCGCCTGTCTCCTCATTCCGAAGTTCTTCGTCCGGCTCTTCACCAGTGATCCCCAGGTGATCGCGAATGGGACGGGCTATCTCCGGATCATCGCGATGGCGCAGGTGGGGCAGACCTTCGAGCTCATTCTCGAGGGGGCGCTCGCGGGCGCGGGCTATACATTCTGGCCCATGGTGTGGAGCTCCAGCCTGACGTTCGGCCGGATCCCCCTGGCCGCCTGGTGGTCGGGGATCTGGGGGGTGACCGGCATCTGGTGGGCGATCTCGCTCACCGCCACGCTGCGGGGCGTCGCGATGACGGTGCTCTGGCTGTCGGGTGCCTGGCGTCCCCGGGTCGCGACCACATGAGCTCGCTCATCACACTCTTGACCGACTACGGTGCGGGGGACAGCTACGTCGCCGAAGTGAAGGGCGTCATTCTCACTGCGGTGCCCGATGCCACGCTGGTCGACGTGACGCACCAGGTGCCCCCGGGGGATGTGCGCGCCGGGCAATTCCTCTTCACGAGGGTTTGGCGGCGCTTCCCCGTCGGCACCGTTCACCTCGTGGTGGTCGATCCCGGCGTCGGCACCAACCGGCGGGCGCTCGCCGCGGAGGCGGCGGGCCACTTTTTCGTCGCACCCGACAACGGTCTCCTCACTTCGCTTCCTGATGATGCGGAGTTCGTCTCCCTCCCGGTGCCGCCCTCGGCCTCGGCGACCTTCCATGGCCGGGACGTCTTCGCGCCCGCCGCGGCGCGTCTTGCGATGGGCGTCTCCCTCGACGAGCTGGGGGACTCGATCGACGATGCCCGCCGCTCGCCATTGCCCGAGCCTCGCGAGGATGGTGTCGCGTTGCTCGGCGAGGTGATTTACGTCGACCGCTTCGGCACGTTGGTGTCGAACATCAGGGCCGAGGATGTGGATGCGGGCGTGCGGATTACCGTGGATGGGAGCGACGTGGGTCCGTTGCGCCGGACGTTCGGAGACGTGGAGCCCGGGCAACTGGTTGCGTACGCGGGCAGCGGTGGCGAAGTGGAGATCGCGGTGCGCGGAGGCAGCGCCGCGCGGCTTCTCGGCGTCGGCGTGAGAGCGGAAGTCCGGGCCTGATACGACGCCGGGACTGGCGTGTGCGCAGTATGCGCATTAGGCTCAAGGAGACCCGCTCGGAGGTGGTCACGTGCGCATCCGATCGCCGACATTCGCGCTGCTCATCGCAGCACCCCTCATGACAACGCGAGTGCACGCGCAGGCACAAGTTGCGCTGGGTGGGGGAGTCGTTGTCCCGGATACGCGCAGCTCTTCGTGGCCCACGCAAGGTGCGGACGCGTTCGTTCGGCTGCAGTCCAGGTCTTCTCCGTTTCTCCTCGAAGGATCGGTCCTCGGGTTGCCGAAGGAGCAGGTTGCGTTCGTGGAGGGCCCCTGTGCGCCACCGCCGGGCCCCTGCAGCGGAGGCGCTGCCCCGTTCACCGGTCCAGTCACGGTCGTGACGCTCTCTCCCGGAATCCGGGCGACGGAGTCGCGGTCGGGCGCGAGTCTGTCCTACTGGATCGGACCCAGCGTCAGCTGGCTCCCTGACCGCGCACCAGGAGACGCCTCGACCTCACTGGGTTTCCGCGGAGGATTCACCTTGCGGCTCGGGAGCGCCGGCGCCGGCGGCTTCCTGATTTCGGCGGATTACCTCAGGCTGCTCGGGACCTCGAACGGGCCGCGTTGGTTCATGCCCCTGACGGTTGGTGTGCAGCTGTAGCGATTGACGGCGGGGGGAGAAGACACGAGGGCGGCGGGGAGTCACACCCCTGCCGCCCTCTACAGTTTACGGGACCCTGAACCGGTTACGCGTGATGACTGCCCGAAGGGGCCGGAATCCGGACCTGTGCCAGCACCTTCTCGGCGAAATCCGCCGAGGGGGCGAACCGCTGCAGCTGCGCCAGCTCGACGAGGAGCTTACGCTCGCGTTCCGCCACCGCGAGGCACTCGGCACATTCCGTCAGATGGAACGTGCGGGCCGCGCTCAGGAGGCCGGTGGCCCAGAGCTCGACTTCCTCCGGGGTCAGATGGGTCTGAAGTTTCTCGTTCATACGGTCTCCATACGGGAGGCGTGAAAGCAGGGTTTCACTCCCTGGCCCCCTCCAAGTAGACTCGCAACTCATTACGCGCCCGGTGGATATACGTTTTCACCGTCCCCAGCGGAAGATCCAGCATTTTGGCGATTTCTTCGTAGGAATGGCCTTCAACGTGACGTAGCAGAATGCACGACCGGTACTCGGGCCGGAGGCGGGCGATGGCCCGTTCGATGGCACCCCCCAGCTCCCGGGATTCGACTTCGTCGAGCGGACTCTCGGCCACGTCGCCGAGCTGCGGTGCGCTCGCGTGCATCTCTTCGGGCGAGCGGGCGGACGGGGAGCCGTCCAGTGACAGGGTGTCGAGCTGCCGGCGGCGCAGGTGATCGATGGCCGCGTTGTTCGCGATCTTGAAAATCCACGACGAGAACTTGTACTCGGGCTTGTAGCTCTTGATGGCGTTCAGGACCTTGATGAAGGTCTCCTGGGCCAGATCCTCGGCCAGCGCGCGGTCGCGCACCATCCGGTAAATGAGCGAAAACACCGGCCGTTCGTACCGGTGGACCAGCTCGCGGAACGCGGGTTCGTATCCGTCGCGAGCCCAGCGCACCACGTCCTGGTCGCTGGCGCCCGTCAGGTCGTTCGGCCTATCTTTTGCGCCTATGGCGCCGTCTCCTCAGTCAAACGTGATGGCGGGGAGGGGGGCAGAAGGCAAGCGCTCTTACGTTCGCGACGTCTTCACCGCGATCGCCCCCCGCTACGACTTCCTCAATCACCTGCTCAGCCTCAATATCGACCGCCGCTGGCGTCGCCGCGCCGTGGCCCGGCTGGGCTGGGAGCGCCGTCCCGACGGTCTCTACCTGGATCTCTGCGCCGGCACGCTCGATCTCGCGGCGGCCCTCGCGTCGGCGCAAGGCTTCCGTGGGCGGATCGTCGGAGCCGACTTCGTGATTCCGATGCTGGAGCGGGGGCGCGGGAAATCCGCGGCCGTCCGCCCGGTCGGCGCCGACGCCCTGGAGCTGCCGTTCCCTGATGCGGGATTCGACGGCGCGCTGGTGGGCTTCGGGGTTCGCAATCTCGCGGACCTGGACCGGGGCCTGGTTGAAGCCCGGCGCGTTCTCAAACCGGGGGCCCGGTTGGTCATTCTGGAATTCACCACTCCGCGGTTCGCGCCCCTCCGTGCGGCGTATCTGTTCTACTTCAGACGGCTCCTGCCGCTGATCGGCCGCGCGGTGTCGAAACATACGGACGCCTATACCTACCTGCCAGAGTCGGTGCTCAATTTTCCCGATCCCGACGCGCTTTCCCGACGCCTGGAATCCGCGGGATTCTCGGACGCGCGGTACGAACTCCTGACTGGCGGCATCTGCGCCGTACACCATGGCACTCGATAACCTGCGGGATTTTCTGGGAGCCCTCGACTCCTCCGGGGAGGTGGTGCGCGTGCACCGCCCGGTCAAAGTCGATCGTGAGATCACCGAGATCGCCGACCGGTGCATGAAGTCACCGGGGGGCGGACCGGCGCTGCTCTTCGAGCATCCGACGCTCGCGTCGGGTGGTGCATCACCGCACCCGGTGGCCGTGAATCTCTTCGGGTCCGAAAGGCGGATGTGCATGGCCCTCGGCGTCTCGAAGCTGGATGAGATCGGCGACCGGGTCTCAGAATTCGTGAACCTCAAGGTCCCCGACGGCCTCGTCGGCAAGCTCGCCATGCTCCCCAAGCTCGCGGAGCTGACGAAGTTTCCGCCACGCAGCGGCGGGGGCAGGCCCGCGTGCCAGGAGGTCGTGCTCAAAGGCTCCGACATCGACATGGGCCGTCTGCCCGTCCCGATCTGCTGGCCGCAGGATGGCGGACCGTACATTACGCTCCCCCAGGTCGTCACCCGCGATCCCGTGACGGGCGCCCGGAACGTCGGGATGTACCGCGTCCAGGTGATCGGCCGGGATTCGCTCGCCATGCACTGGCAGCGGCACAAGGTGGGCGCGGCGCACTGGCGCGAAATGGCGGCGCGCGGGGAGACCATGCCCGTCGCCATCGTCCTCGGCGGCGACCCCGCGAGCATCTACTCCGCCTCGGCGCCTCTGCCACCGGGCATTGATGAGTACCTGTTCGCGGGCTTCCTCCGGCGCGAGCCGGTGCGGCTCTCCAGGTGCGTCACCTCCGACCTCGAAGTGCCTTCGGAGGCGGAGCTCGTGATCGAGGGTATGATCGACCCGCGCGAGCCCCTCGTCACCGAAGGACCATTCGGCGATCACACCGGATTCTATTCGCTTGCGGACCTGTACCCGCGGGTGCAGATCACCGCGATCACGCGCCGCGAGGACCCGATCTGGCCGCACACGATCGTCGGCCGTCCTCCCATGGAGGATTTCTGGCTCGGCCACGCTACCGAGCGGATTTTCCTGCCGCTGCTTCGTCTCACGCTCCCGGAAGTCGTCGACATGCACATGCCCGCCGAGGGAATTTTCCATAACCTGGTGTTCGTGAGCATCGACAAGCAGTTCCCGGGGCAGGCGTACAAAGTGATGAACGGGCTGTGGGGGCAGGGGCTGATGTCGCTCGCCAAGGTCATCGTCGTGGTCGACAAGGACGTCAACGTCCGCGATCCCAAGGAAGCCTGGTGGGTGGCGCTCAACCACATCGATCCGGAGCGCGATGTCCGGTTCTCGATGGGCCCCAGCGACGTCCTCGATCATGCCAGCCGCGAGTTCACCTTCGGTTCGAAGATGGGTATCGACGGCACGCGGAAATGGAAGGAAGAAGGCTTCCATCGCGACTGGCCCGACAAGATCGTGATGGACGCCGAAACGAAGGCGCGGGTCGACGCGATGTGGAGGGAGCTTGGGATCAGTCTCTAATCGCGAAGGGCAGACGCTGGGCGGCGATTCGCTCCTCGTCCGCTATGCCAACTTCGTCAGGCTTCCGCATACCGTCTTCGCGCTTCCGTTTGCCCTGATCGGGGCGGTCGCGGCTTCGTGGACTGCGGCGGTCTCCTGGCGGCAGGTGGTGCTGGTCGTCATCGCGTTCACGGCCGCGCGCTTCGTGGCCATGGGGTTCAACCGGATCGCCGACCGCGACCTGGACGCCAAGAATCCGCGCACGGCCTCGCGCGACATCCCCCAGGGCCGGATCAGCGTCCGTGAAGCCTGGGTCTCCGTGACGCTTGCGGCGCTGGTCTTCGAGGGCTCGGCATGGGCCCTCAATCCGCTCTGCTTTGCGCTCTCCCCCATCGCCCTCGTCGCGATCACCGGCTACAGCTACACCAAGCGCTTCACCTGGTCGTCGCATCTCTGGCTCGGCCTCGCCGACGCGATCTCGGGGCCGGCAGGCTACCTCGCGATGACGGGCCGATGGAGCGAGCCCTGGTGGGTGCTGCCGGTGCTGGCGCTCGTAGTCACGGCGTGGGTCGGCGGCTTCGACATGTTCTACGCCCTGCAAGACGAGGAATTCGACCGTACAGAAGGGCTCCATTCGGCGGTGGTCCGGTTCGGCGCCGGTCCCGCGATCTTCTTGGCGAAAACCCTGCACGGTGTGGCGATGCTCGCGCTGGTCGCCTTTGGCTTCGGGGCGGGATTCCACTGGCCATTCTACCTCGGCATCGGCGTCGGCTCCGCCATGCTTGCGTGGGAGCACCAGCTCGTCAAACCCGGAGACCTGTCGAAGATGAACGCTGCGTTCTTCACGATGAACGGGCTCATCTCGATCACGCTGTTCCTGTGGGCCCTGGTGGATCGAGTGATATGAAAAAGAAAAAGGCGTGGGGACGCGGGGGAGTGGGGCACTCGGTTGGAGAGCCGAAACCCGCTGATCACCGGAAAGTCCCACACCCCCACCATCCCACGCCCTTGCGGCATCCGGTACGTAGCCCGACTGCCAACCGGAGAGGGAAGTAGTGGACCGCCTCCCCGTCACACTCGCCATCACCGGCGCATCGGGTGCTCCTTACGCCGTGCGTCTCCTCCAGGTCCTCGCGACCAATCATGTGCCCACCTGGCTGCTCATCTCCACCCACGGATGGCGGCTCCTCACCGAAGAGTGCGGGATCAGGGATGATCGGGAGCTGACGAAGGCCACCGGCGGGGACTGGTCGACGGTGAAGGTTTTCGACGACAGGGATCGCGGGGCGTCGCCGGCGTCCGGTTCGGTGCAGAGCGCCGGGATGGTGATCTGTCCCTGCTCGATGGGCACGGTGGCGGCGGTCGCGCACGGGACCAGCCGCTCCCTGATCGAACGGTCCGCGGACGTGGCACTCAAGGAGCGCCGGCCGCTCATCCTGGTGCCGCGCGAGACGCCGCTCTCGCTCGTCCACCTGCGCAATCTCACGCTGGCCACCGAGGCGGGCGCGCTGGTGCTCCCGGCCGCGCCGGGGTTCTATCACCGGCCCGAGAAGGTGAGCGACCTCGTGGACTTCATCGTACAGCGGATCGTGGACCACCTGAAGCTCGATATCCAGCTGGCGCCAAGGTGGGGTGGATGAGGCTGGGAATCATTTCGGACACGCACAATCTTCTTCGTCCTGAAGTCCTCGAAGTCTTCTCCCAGGTCGATCACATCCTCCATGGCGGCGACGTTGGCGACGCCGAGATTCTCATCCAGCTGGAAGCCGTCGCGCCGGTGACGGCGGTGTTCGGAAACACCGACGGATCGGACATGCGGAGCCGCCTTCCGAAGGTGGCGGAGATTCAGCTCGACGGATTCGACATCGTCGTGACGCACGGGGACCAGCTCGGTCATCCGACGCCGACGCTGCTCAACAAGGCATTCCCGAAAGCCGAGATCATTGTGTTCGGGCACACGCATACGCCGGTGCTCGAGTTGGTGGACCGGACGGTGACGGTGATGAACCCGGGTTCGGCGGGGCCGAGGCGCTTCGACCGGCCCGCGCCGTCGGTAGGGATCATGGAGCTGGAGCCGGGGATCCCGCCGCGGGCGAGGATTGTACCGCTCTAGGAATCGGTAGGTGATTACGAGTTCCTGCCATGCCCAGCTCAACCGATCGCCTTCACTCCGCAATCCGGGTCCGTTTGAGGCCATCCGCATGCAGGTACTCCCCTCCTATCCAGGAGACGAGGAGGAGGAGAGCCGCATTCACGACCTGGACGCTGGCCAGGGTGGTCCCACCCATCAGGCCGTTGATGAACATGATCACCGAACCCGCCAGAATCACGTGTAGCAGCACACCCCAGGCGATCAGGAGCGCCATCGCCGGATAGCTCAGCCTGCCTGGTCCGAAGCACGTCCGACCAACCCACACCGAGAGTGGCAAGAAGATGAGGACGGCGGTGAGGAGTCCCGGATTGTAGAGGGTGCCCGTTTTCGCAACGAGCGCCACGTGGGTGAGCCCATTGATGAAGATCACGCTGTACAGCGCGAGTCCCACGAGCGGACGCCGCCGGCTCAGCAGGGCGACGAGGGGTGCGAGGACCCAGAAGAGGGGGATGTTGACGGCGAGGTAGAACGCGGGAGGGATCGGGCAGCCCGGGTACGCCGGGAGCTTTAGGTTCGTACAGAGGGCGTCGGGGAATGCGTGGGCGGCGCCGACCAGATCGACGCCATACTCTTCGACATTGTGCAGGAGGTAGGCGACGGCCGCGAGCCAGGACAGCCAGGCGGGGTCGCGCCAGCGGGAGCGTGTCAGGTCGCTGCGAAGGACGTTCGTGCCGAAGAGGAGCACGAGCAGCACGACAGCCCCGCCACCGCCGATCCACGGAAACGCCAGATCGAACCAATTCCACGTCAAGAGACTACTCCTCCGCCTTCGGCTCCCACAGCTCTACCTTGTTTCCGTCCGGATCGACGATCCAGGCGAACGAGCCGTTGTCATCGACGTCCGGGCCCTTGATGACTTCGACGCCTGCCGCCTTGAGGTTCGCCAATAATCCGGTGAGGTCATCGACCCGGTAGTTGATCATGAAGGAGGAGTCCGAGGGCGCGAACCATTTCGTGCCGGGTTCGGCCACGTGCCACACGGTCACGCCGTCCTTCGCCGTCGGGTCCTGCGCCCACTGGAGCATGGCGCCGCCCCACGACTCGAGCGGCATCCCGAGATGCTTCTGGTACCACGCGGCCAGCGCCTTGTGATCCTTCCGGCTCTTGAAGAACACGCCGCCGATCCCGGTGACTTTGGCCATCACTCTCTCCTAGTGGTGAGCGGCACCTTCGAGGACACGCTCGATCCGGCGATCGGGAACGAGCCACATGAGGGCAACAACGACGAAAAGGACGTCCGAGAGCCAGGGGCGCACAAAGGCGAGGGCGATGGCGGCGGCGTAGAGCACCGCGGAGGCCTTTCCCTTGAAATCGCTCCCGATGGCCTTGGCCAGCACGGACCCGTCACCCTGAGACTTCACGATGGCCGCTTGCAGAATGAGCCAGGCAATGCCCGGCATGAGAAAGGATACGCCGTAAGATGCGGTCGGGACCGAGCCGTGCGGGTTCTCACCGATCCACCGCGTCGTGAATGGCACCAGCGAGAGCCAGAAGAGGAGATGCAGGTTCGCCCACAGGATACCACCCGTCACCTTGTGTGTGGCGTGGAACAGGTGATGGTGATTCACCCAATAGATCCCGATATACACGAAGCTCATGGCATAGCTCAAGAGCACCGGCAGGGAGGGCCGAAGCGACTCAATGGAAGCCCCATCCGGGACTCGAAGCTCGAGCACCATGATCGTGATCAGGATGGCGATGACGCCGTCGCTGAACGCTTCCAGGCGGGTCTTACCCATGCCACCAAACTTCCATCTCTTTTGTCAAAAAGCGACGCTAGGTCTGGCACCAGGGGCACATCGTGGTCGCCCGGGCATCGATGGAATGCGTGGTGACGAGCCGGTGCCCGCAGCGGCGGCAGGGTTCGCCGCCCCGTCCGTAGACGTTGAGCCGGAGCTGATAGCTCCCTGGTTGTCCGGTGCCGGTGCGGTAATCCCGGAAGGTCGTGCCCTCCGCTTCGATCGCGCGATTCAGAATCGCCACGATCGCCTTGTGGAGGGCACGCGTTTCCGGCTCAGTGATGGAGTCGGCGGGGCGTGACGGATCGATCCGGGCGGAGAAGAGCGCTTCGTTCGCGTAGATGTTGCCGACGCCTACCACACGAGCCTGATCCATGATCACCTTCTTCACGGCGGCGCGCCGGCCCGCCAGCTGCTCGCCGAGCTGCACGGGCGTAAAGGCGGGGTCCAAGGGCTCCGGGCCGAGTCGGGCTTCGTATTTCTCCCAGCCCCTGTCGTCGAGGAGCCAGACCGATCCGAACCGGCGCACGTCGCGATATACAAACCGCGAGCGCCGCCCCAGTTCGCAGATCAGTACGGCGTATTTGCTCTCGTCGGGAGTCAGGGGGCGGTCGTAGACCACCAGGGCCCCCGTCATTCCCAGCCGCACGACCATCCTCTTGCCGCCGGCGAGATGAAAGACTGCGTGCTTGGCGCGCCGGGACAGGCGCGTGAAGCGGGCGCCCCGCAGAGTCTTCAGGAGCAGTGGTTTGGTGACTTTGCGAAGGACATCGGTCTTGGTCAGCGTGACGGCGGTGATGCGCTTTCCCACCAGCCGGGGCGTCAGATCCCGGACGATGGTCTCGACTTCAGGAAGCTCCGGCACGGGCGATCTCCCGCCAGGCGATGTCCCGGCGCCAATGCATGCCGGCGAACGACACTTTCCCCGCCGCTGCCCGGCTCTTCTCCGCCGCCTCGGCGATGGTCCGCCCGACGCCGGTGACGTTCAGCACCCGGCCACCGGAGACCTTGAGCGTACCGTCTTGCTCCTGAGAAGTCCCGGCGTGAAAGAGAATCTGATCGTCGGGCCATTCCCTGGGCAGCGTGATCGTTTCGCCGAGCCTCGCCGACTCGGGGTAGCCGGGTGCCGCGAGCACCGTAGTGACTGCCGCAGCCATCGGCTCGATGACGTCGCGGTCGGGCTTCCACTTTCCTGACGCGATGGCCGCGAGGTGGGCCGTGGTGCCCTTCGGCAGTACGGGGAAGACGGCCTGGGTCTCGGGGTCGCCGAAGCGGCAGTTGAACTCGATGACGTTCGGTGTGCCATCCGCGGCTACCATGAGGCCGGCGTAGAGCACGCCCGAGTAGGGTGCCCCGTCGTTCGCCAGCTCCTTCAGCGTGGGCTCGATCACTTCCTTGCGCACGCGGGTGAGCAGGGCGGCGCTCGTAAGACCCACGGGAGCGTAGGCGCCCATCCCGCCGGTATTGGGCCCTTCGTCGCCCTCGCGCACCCGCTTGTGGTCCTGAGCCGGCGGCAGGATGACGACGCGCTCGCCGTCGGTGAGGGCGAGCACCGAGAGCTCTTCGCCCTCGAGAAACTCCTCGACCACGATCTCCTTGCCCGCGTCGCCGAGGGCGCCCCCTTCGAGGAGGGCCTGCGCGGCCTGGGCGGCGTCGTCTTTCGACGCGCAGACGATCGCGCCTTTGCCGCCGGCGAGTCCGGAAGCCTTCACGACCACCGGCTCGCGACCCGCCTCGATGTACTTGAGCGCCGGCTCGAGCGACGTGAAGGTCCCGCTCTTCGCGGTCGGCACGCCGGCTCTGACCATCAGGTCTTTCGAATATGCTTTGGAAGCTTCGATCCGGGCGGCTCGGGCGTTGGGGCCGAATACCGCGCGACCCGTTCGCCGCAGGCGATCAGCCAGGCCGGCCGCGAGCGGCGCTTCGGGCCCGACGATCACCAGGTCGATCTTGTGGTCTTTGGTGGCCGCCACCAGCGCGTCGAGGTTGGTGGCGGGGATGGGAAGGTTGGTTCCGAGCAGGGCGGTCCCCGGATTTCCGGGGGCCGCGAACAATGTCTTGGCCGTGCCGTCGCGCTTCAGGGCCCAGAGCAGGGCATGCTCACGGCCACCTCCGCCGACGGCAAGGATTCTCACTTCTTCTTGAACGCGTCCGAGAAGGCCTGGGCCGCCCGCCGGGCGCCGTCGACCACGTCCTTTGCCACCGCTTTCGCTTCCTTCATGTAGTGCTCGCGGGCGTCGTCGATGTCGTTCTCGACGGGACGCTGGTCGGCCTCGGGTCCGCGGCGCGTGTACTCGCCCCGGATGATCCGGTCGTAGTTCCCCCCTTCGATCCACCGCTGCAGCTCGGCCGCGCGGATGGTCGTGAACGGATGGCTGCGCCGGAGCACACCGAGGATCTTGAAGATCCGGTCGAGCGCGCCGCCCGACTCCTCGTATTCCTTCGCCTGCACGAGAAAGGCGTTCAGGTCCATCTCCTGCATGCTGCCGCCGCCGGCGAGCTTCAAATGCAGGCGCAGGGAGGCATTCGCGTCCTGGGACGCGAGGAGCCCGGCACGGTCACTCGAGAGCTCACTCTTCCGGAACCATTCGAGGAGAGCGAGCTCGATCGGCAGGATCGCCATGCCGGCCAGGAAGGGCAGGGCCGTGAGGCTTACGGAGAGGATCAGGACCAGAACGGTGTGGTAGAGCGCGTGCCCGCTCATCACGTGGCCGAGCTCGTGTCCGAGAAGGACGCGGAGCTCGTCGTCATCGAGGAGCTTGAGCGACCCCGAGTTCAGTACGATGAACGGCTTGTCCATCCCAAACGCGCCGGCGTTGACGAAGGGCGTCTGCGCGACGAACAGCTCCGGCCGTTCCGGCCAGTCCAGGGACGTCAGGACGTCGGTGTAGAGCGCGTTAAGCCGGGCGAATTGGGTCGGGCCCACTTTTACGGCGTCGGCCTGGAAGATGAGGCGGATGCCACGCTCCCCCAGGAAGCCGTAGATCTTTTTCACGACTTCGTCGAAGCCCGGGACCGACCGCAAGGTCTGGAGCGCGGCGCGGTCCGCCGGGTGCTCCCAGGTGACCGGTGCGATCTGGGTAAGGACTCTCCGCTGGCGCGGGGCCGGGAGGTTTGTGGGATCGGTCATACGGCGCTCCAGAAGATTTCGGGGTTCCTGAACCTACGCCTATACGCGTGCGGGGTTTCGAACTCCGGTTTACGAGGCGGCGAGGGCCTGATCCAGGTCTGCGATCAGGTCTTCAGGGTCCTCGATTCCCACGGACAGCCGGACGAGGGAGTCCGTGAGCCCCATCTTCTGCCGCATCTCTGCCGGCACGCTGGCGTGCGTCATGGACGCCGGGTGTCCGATCAGACTCTCCACCCCCCCGAGCGACTCGGCCAGGGAGAAGATCTCGGTGCCCTGGGCGAACTTCCTGGCCCGCGCGACGTCCCCCAGCTCAAGCGAGAGCATGGCGCCAAACCCCTTCATCTGCCGGCACGCCAGGTCATGCTGCGGGTGGGACGGGAGCCCCGGGTAATACACCTGCTTCACCTTCGGGTGGTGCATCAGCCACTCGGCGATCCGGCGGCCATTCGCATCGTGCTGCCGCATGCGCAGGGGGTAGGTCTTGATCCCGCGCAGGGCCAGCCAGCAATCCATCGGGCCCGGCACCGCCCCGGAACCGTTCTGGAGAAAGCCGATCCGCTCCGCCAGGTCGTCGCGCCCCGTGACGAGCATGCCGCCGATCATGTCGGAGTGTCCGTTCAGGTACTTCGTGGTGGAGTGGAGGACGATGTCGGCGCCGAACGTGAGAGGCTGCTGGAAGATCGGTGAGGCGAAAGTGTTGTCGACCGCGAAGAGGGTCCCGGCTTTTTTCGCGATTTCCCCGGCGGCTTCGAGGTCGGTGAGCCGCATCATCGGATTGGTCGGGGTCTCGACATAGATCAATCGTGTGGCGGGGGTCAGCGCCTGCTTGATCTCGTCGACGTTCCCCGTGTCCACGAACGTGAACTTGAGTCCCATTCGCGACCAGATGTGCGTCATGGCGCGGTGGGTCCCGCCGTACACGTTCTCCCCCGAAACGACATGATCACCCGCGGACAACAGCTTCAGGATGGCGTCGAGCGCGGCGAGGCCGGAGCCGAAGGCGAACCCGTGCCGCCCGCCTTCGAGGGCCGCCACGCACCGCTCGAGTGCCTCGCGGGTGGGGTTCTGGGTCCGGGCATACTCGTATCCCTTATGCCGGCCCAAAGCCTCTTGTACGTAGGTGGAAGTCTGATAGATGGGGGACATGACCGCGCCCGCGAGGGGGTCGAGGGTCTGTCCGGCGTGGACCGCGCGCGTGCCGAAGCGGCGCTGCAGGTCCTTGTCGAAGGCTCGGCTCACAGGCGGAACGTAAGGGCGCCTTCCCGACCGGGCAAGCGAGCCGTACAATAGCGATGATGGCCTCAAATAACGGGTTGCAGTGTCTAGTGGTTGATGACGAGCCGCGTCTCCGGCGCGTCCTGGTCCGGTTGCTCGAGGGCGACGGATTTGTGTGCCGCGAAGCCGGATCGGGTGTGGAAGCGCTCGAAGCGCTCGAAAGGCAGCCCGTGCCGCTCATGCTGTCCGATGTGCGCATGCCGCTCATGGACGGCGTCACCCTCTTGCGTGAAGTGACGCAGCGGTGGCCAGACACTGCGGTGGTGATGGTGACTGCCGTCGCCGATGTCGACAGTGCCGTGAACTGTCTGCAGCTCGGTGCTCTCGATTACGTCGCCAAACCCTTCCACCTCGATGAGGTCCGGGCCCGGGTGACGCAGGCGCTCGACAAGCGCCGGCTCCTGCTCGAGAACAAGAACTACCACCGCCAGCTCGAAGAGCGCGTCGAAGTACAGGCGCGGCGGCTCGAGGAGATGTTCCTCGAAGGCGTCGAGATGATGGCGGATGCACAGGAAGCGAAGGATCCCTACCTGCAGGGCCATTCGCTCCGGGTGGCCGAGTACGCGCTGAAGGCGGGGAGGGCGCTGGGGCTCGATGAGTCTCAACAGGCCACCATCTTCCTCGGCGGACGGCTCCACGACGTAGGGAAGATCGGGGTCCGCGAAGAGATCCTGCACAAGCCGGGCAAGCTCTCGGACGAGGAGTACCGGCACATCATGGAACATCCGGTGGTCGGGGCGCGGATGCTGGCCCGGATGCTCCGTGAAGAGCCGATGGCGCTCGCGATCGTGCGCTCCCATCACGAGCGGTTCGACGGCAAGGGACTCCCCGATGGTCTCGAGGGAGACCAGATCCCGTTGCCGGTGCGCCTGGTCTCGGTCGCGGATTCATTCGATGCCATGACGAGCGCCCGTCCTTACCGGCCTCCCCTCCCGGTCCAACATGCGGTCGACGAGCTCAAGCGCATGAGCGGGAAGCAATTCTGGCCTGAGGCCGTCACGGCCTTCCTGGGAGCCTTCCCCGACCTGTCCAAGCTTCCCATCGCTACGCCGGCCCCGGTGGGCCGCAACGGGTCCGGTCACTAGACCCGCTATCTTTTTGGGCATGTCGAACACGCTGATGGTGGGAGTTTCGGGCATCCGGGGGATCGTGGGCACGGATCTCACCCCGGAGAATGTCGCGCGGTACGCCGCCGCGTTCGGAACCTGGGCCAAAGACGGGAAGCGGGAAACGGGAAACGGGAAACGTGCCCGTGTGGTGCTGGGCCGCGATGCCCGGACTTCCGGACCAATGCTGATGGCGGCGGCGATGGCGGGGCTCCAATCGGTGGGGGTCGACATCGTCGACATCGGTCTGACCACGACGCCGACGATCCAGCTTGCCGTCGAACATCACCGCGCCGCCGGCGGGATCATCCTCACCGCGAGCCACAACCCGATCGAGTGGAACGCCCTCAAGTTCGTCGGGGCGGACGGCATTTTTCTTGATACGGAAAGCGGGGCTCGGGTCCGGGACCTCGCGGCACAGGAGACTTTGCCACGGGCCGACTGGTCGGAGATCGGGCAGGTGTTGGAAGATGACGCATCGATTGCGCGTCATCTCGACGCGATTCTGAAGCTCAAGGTGGTGGACGTCTCCGCCATCAAGAAGCGGAAGTTCCGGGTGGCGCTCGACTGCGTACGGGGAGCCGGCGGCGCCATCATGCCCCTCCTGCTCGAGCGCCTCGGGTGCCGGGTCTACTCGATCAATCTCGAGACCGACGGGCGCTTCCCCAGGCCGCCGGAGCCCATCCCGGCGAACCTGACCGACCTCGGCAAGCTGGTCCGGTCCAAACAGGCCGACGTCGGCATCGCGGTAGACCCCGACGTCGACCGGCTGGCCCTTGTCGACGAGAAGGGGCGGGCCATCGGCGAGGACTACACCCTGGCGTTCGCGGTGCGGGCGCTCCTCGGGAAATGGAAAGCCTCCGCGAAGCGGAAGCTCGGTCCGGTGGTCGTGAATCTCTCCACGTCGCTCGTGGTGGATGACGCGGCACGGGATGGCGGGGTCGACATCTTGAGGGCGCCGGTAGGCGAGGCGCATGTCGCCCGGATGATCCTCGGCACCAAGTCGCCGATCGGCGGGGAAGGGAATGGCGGCGTGATGTATCCTGCTCTGCACGCCGGGCGTGACGCGCCCCTCGCGACCGCCCTGGTGCTGGCGCTCCTGGCCCGGGTCGAGCGACCGGTGAGTGACATCGTGAAGGCGCATCCGCAGTACGTGATCGTGAAGGGCAAGGTCCCCAGAGGAGATCGAAGCGCGGCATTGGACCCAGTGTACGAGGCCCTGCGGTCCCGGTTCCCGGATGCGGACGTGAATTCCGACGACGGATTGCGGCTGGCCTGGAGCGATCGCTGGCTCCACGTGCGGCCGTCGAATACGGAGCCGATCATCCGGCTCATCGCGGAGGCGCCGACTGGCGCACTCGCGGAACAACTGGTCGAGGAAGGGCGGCAGACATGTGCGGCATCGTAGGCTACGTGGGTACACGGGCCGGCGCGCCGGTGGTACTGGAAGGCCTCAAGCGGCTCGAGTACCGGGGGTACGACTCCGCGGGACTGGCCGTTGTGAACGGCTCCCGCGTGGACGTGTTCAAGGCGCCCGGGAAGATCGCCGTCCTCGAGGCCGAGCTGGGGCCCACCCTGCCGACGGGACATACCGCCATCTGCCACACCCGCTGGGCGACCCATGGCGCGCCCAACGCCGTGAACGCGCATCCGCACACCGATTGCGGAGGCACCATCGCGGTGGTCCATAACGGCATTATCGAGAACGCGGGCGCCCTCCGCACGGCCCTGACCAAGCGCGGCCACGTGTTCCGGTCCGAGACCGACACGGAAGTGCTGGCGCATCTCATCGAGGAGCTCCACACCAAGGGCGCGCCCCTCACCGAGTCGGTTGCCGGTGCGCTGCGGGAAGTCGAAGGGACGTACGGGATCGCTGTGGTCTCGGGGCGCGAGCCGGACACCATCGTGGCGGCCCGGAAGGGCTCCCCGCTCCTCGTGGGCGTGGGCTCCGGCGAGAACTTCATCGCCTCGGACGCGTCGGCGGTCCTCTCGCACACCCGGTCGGTGGTCTACCTGGATGACGGCGAGATCGCCGTCGTGCGCCCCGCCGAGTATCGAATCCTCGACCATCACACGGCGGAAAAGGAAAAGACGGTCACGCACGTCGAGTGGGACCTCGCGACCGTCGAGCGTGGGGGCTACGCGCACTTCATGCTCAAGGAAATCATGGAGCAGCCCGAGAGCCTCCGGAACACGCTCCGCGGGCGTCTGCTCGAGGATGACGGGGACGTCCGCCTGGGCGGCCTCAACATCTCGGACGAGGACCTGCTGCGCATCAATCGCATCGTGATCACTGCGTGCGGCACGTCCTGGCATTCGGCCCTCATCGGCGAATACATGATCGAGGAGCTGGCCCGGATTCCGACGGAAGTGGAGTACGCATCGGAATTCCGGTACCGCAACCCCATCGTGGACGAGCGGACCCTGGTGATCGGCATCTCGCAGTCCGGTGAGACCGCGGATACGCTGGCGGCACTCCGCGAGGCGAAGCGCCGCGGGGCCCGCACCATCGGGCTGGTCAACGTGGTCGGCTCGACCATCGCCCGGGAAGTCGATGGCGGTATCTACCTGCACGCCGGCCCCGAAATCGGCGTCGCGAGCACCAAGGCGTTCACCAGCCAGATCGCGGCCCTGGCGCTTCTCACGCTCAAGCTCGGCCGGCTGCGGGCACTGTCCATTCTGCAGGGTCGCGAGGTGGTGAGGGCACTCGCGAAGCTCCCCGAGCTGGTGGAGAAGGTCCTGGCCAAAGCGCCGCAGGTCGAACAGATCGCGGAGCGCCTCCAGCGTGCCCAGAACGTCCTCTACCTCGGCCGCGGCTACAATTTCCCGGTCGCACTCGAGGGGGCCCTCAAGCTGAAGGAAATCTCGTACATCCACGCCGAGGGATATCCGGCGGCGGAGATGAAGCATGGACCCATCGCGCTGATCGACGACCTGATGCCGGTGGTGTTCGTCGCGCCGCGGGACGCCGTCTATCAGAAGGTCGTGAGCAACATCGAAGAGGTGAAGGCGCGGGGCGGACGGGTGATCGCCGTCGTCACGGAGGGCGACACCGGTGTGGCCAAGCTGGCGGACATGAAGGTCGAGATCCCCGAGACGATCGACATCTTTTCCCCGGTGCTCTCCGTGCTGCCGCTGCAGCTCCTCGCCTATTACATCGCGGTCCGGCGCGGTTGCAACGTCGATCAGCCGAGGAACCTCGCCAAGAGCGTGACCGTCGAGTGAGGGTCGTCCTCCAGCGTGTCTCCCGAGGCGCGGTCCGCGTGGCGGGGGAGACCGTGGGGGAGGTGGGGCGGGGGTTTGTCGTACTGGTGGGCTTCGCGCCCGGCGATGCCGACGAGACCCTCGCGTGGATGGCGGACAAGATCCTCGGCCTCCGCGTGTTCTCCGACGCCGAAGACAAGATGAACCTCGCCCTCGCCGACGTGGGCGGCGGCGTGCTCGTGGTCTCCCAGTTCACACTCTATGGCGACGCCAGCAAGGGCCGCCGGCCTTCCTTCATCGGCGCCGCGCCTCCTGAGCAGGCGCACGCCCTCTACGACCGCTTCGTCGCGATCATGCGGGAGCGGGCCGGGACGATTCCCGTCGCCACCGGTCAGTTCCAGGCGATGATGGATGTCGAGCTCGTGAACGACGGCCCCGTCACCCTGATCCTCGAGAAGTGACCGACCTTCCGAAGCTGGTGCTGGCGTCGGGGTCTCCCCGGCGGCGGCAACTCCTGGAGATGCTCGGCATCGAGCACCGGGTCGTGCCTCCCGATGTCGACGAACGCCGGCACCACGGTGAAGCGCCCGCCGACTACGTCGTGCGGCTGGCCCGTGAGAAGGCGCGCGCCGTGTCGGGCCGCGAACCGGAGGTATTGGTGCTCGCGGCCGACACCACCGTGGTCCTCGGCGACGAGCTCTTCGGGAAGCCGGAGACCGTGGGAGAGGCCGTCGAGATGTTGGGGCGGCTGGGAGGCCGCACGCACCAGGTGTACACGGGTGTCGCGCTGGCGTTGGGAGGGCGGGTCGAGACGGCGCTCGACGTCTCGGACGTCACCTTTCGCCCGCTCTCGAGGGACTTCATCGCGGACTACGTCGCCACCGGCGAACCGATGGACAAGGCCGGAGCCTATGCCATTCAGGGGAAGGGCGCGGCTCTGATCGACGGGATCCGGGGTGATTTTTTCGGGGTGATGGGACTGCCGCTCCGGCTGGTGCTCGAGTTGCTGGAGCGCTTCGGAAGGGCTTACCGCTTCACCTTGTAGACCGGGACCTTCTTGCTCTTGCCCTTCACCTGCATCGGCTCCAGGGCTTCGACCTTGGGCGGGTGTTTCAGCGCCTTGTAGAACGTCTCCGAGATCAGGATTTCGTTGGCGCCCGCGTTGGAGCAGAGCCGGCTCGCGGTGTTCACGGCGTCGCCGATGACCGTGTATTCGAGACGCCGGTCCGAACCGAAGTTGCCCGCGAACACCTCACCGAAGTTGATGCCGATCCCGATCTTGATGTCGGGGCGGCCCTTCTCCTTCCACTTCACGTTCATCTTTTCGAGCGCGGCCAGCTGGTCGAGCGCGCACTTCATGGCGCGGTCGGCGTCATCCTCGTGCGCGATCGGCGCGCCCCAGAGCGCCATGATCGCATCACCCATGAATTTGTCGAGCGAGCCGGAGTGCTCGAAGACGAGGTCCACCATTTCGGTGAAGTACTCGGTGAGGAGCGTCGCGACGTCATCCGGACTCATCGTCTCGGACATCGGGGTGAAGCCGCGGATGTCCGAGAAGAAAATGACCACGGGCCGCTTGTCGCCCCCCAGCTGCACGGTCCCTTCCTGCTGGACGATCTGCGCCGCGACATTCGGCGCGAAGTAGCGCTGGAAGTTCGACAGCACCAGGGCTTCACGGCGGAGCCGGTCCGCCAGCTGGGAGCGCTCGATCGAAAACGCCGTCAGCCCGCCAAAGGCCATCAGGAAGTCGAGGTCCTCGTCCTGGAACGAGTGGATGGCCGTCTGATTGTCCACGTACATGATGCCGAGGACCTTCTGGTCGTTCGAGAGCAGGGGCGTGCACATGGCGCTGCGCACGCTCTGGATCACGATCGATTTGCCCTTGAAGCGGTCGTCCGCCGCCGTGTTGTCGGACAGGATCGCGACCCGGTCCTCGACCACTTTCCGGGCAATGGACTGCGGTACCATCTTCGCCGCCTGCGCGTCACCGGCGCGGGAACGGGAGATCCGCGGAATCAGCTCGTTGGTCTTGGCGTCGAGGAGCAGGATCGACACGCGGTCGACGCTCATGACCTGGAAGGTGAGGTCCACCACCTTCTCGAGCACCCGGTCCAGGTCCTGCTGCTTCGACAGCTCCTGCGAAATGTCGAGCAGCAGCTTCAGCTTCTGTGATTGCCGTTCGTAGAGGTCCTTCGCGTCGACCTTGAGATGCCCCCCCGACGGACCGATCTCCTTGATGGCGGGGACGTTCCCCGAGGGGGAAACCGGCAGGGCGCGCACGATGGTGCCGCCCGCTCCCGCCGTGCCCTTGGTGCCCTGGTTCGAAGACGGCGGCGCGGGAGTAGTGACCGCGGCGCGAGCCGGCGGGGTGATCGGCACCACCTTGAACGCCACTTTCCCGAACGTCACCACGTCGTTTTCGGCGGCGTCGCCATCGGTGACTTTGGCGCCGTTCAGGAACGTCCCGTTCGACGAACCCAGGTCCTTGATCCGGACCCCGGCGTCGGTGAGGGTGATCTCGGCGTGGCGGCGGGAGATGGTGGGGTCGTAAATCGGGACGTCGGAGGTGACAGCGCGTCCGACGACGAGCGTCTTCCCCCCGGCGAGCTCGATGGACTGTTCGCCCGAAATGCTCAGCAGTTTGAACACGAGCGGGAAATTATCCCGGGCCTTGGGCCCGCGCGAGGGCAAGGGCCTTCAGCACCGCCTGGGCTTTATGCTCGGTCTCGGCAAATTCCCGCGCCGGATCGGAATCGGCCACGATTCCGGCCCCCGCGCGTACCACCACGCGGTCCTTGAGGACCAGCGCGGAGCGGATGGCGATGGCGGTGTCCAGGCTCTTGGCCCCCCAGCCGATGTAGCCGACCGCGCCGGCGTAGGGACCCCGGGCCTCGGGCTCCAGCTCGTCGATGATCTCCATCGCCCGCACCTTCGGGGCCCCGGTGACGGTGCCGTGAGGGAAGCAGGCCCGCAGGGCGTCGAGGGCGTCGTACCCGGTGCGCAGCTTTCCGCGGACCTCACTCACCAGATGCTGCACATGGGAATACCGCTCCAGCACCATCAGGTTGGTCACCCGCACGCTGCCATACGCCGCCACCCGGCCGACGTCGTTGCGCGACAAGTCCACCAGCATGAGATGCTCGGCGCGTTCCTTGGGGTCGTCCGCAAGCGCGCCGCCGAGCCGCTCGTCTTCGGCGGGGGACGCGCCGCGCGGGGCGGTGCCCGCGATGGGCCGCACCGTCACCTCGCCCCCTTCCACCCGGACCAGCGTCTCCGGCGAAGAGCCGACGAGGGCGCAGTCGTCGAGCTGCAGGAAAAAGAGGTAAGGAGCCGGATTGAGGGCGCGCAGGTAGCGGTAGAGACGCAGGGGATCGACGGGTCCCGCCGCCTCCTGCGCGCGCGACAGGACCACCTGGAACGCGTCGCCGGCCCTGATGTATTCCAGGATGCGGCCGACGTCGGCCTCGAAGCGCTCCGCCGGGTACCGCGACGTCGTGGGGACCGGGGCCGGGTGCGGGGGCAGTCGCAGGGGGGGCAGCGCGTGGGGCTGCTCCAGCCGGGCGACGAGCTTTGAGACCCGCGCGTCGGCCTGGTCGGCGAGGCGTTCCCGTTCCTGTGCGGGCGCCCCGGGGGGGACCTCGACCGTCGCGACGATCGCTGCGCGGCCATAGAGGTTGTCGACTATGACCACCGTGTCCGTGATCATCAGGACCGCGTCAGAGAGTCCCAGCGTATCCTGCGGCGGGTGGGGCAGCCGCTCCACGCTGCGAATCAGCTCGTAACCCAGGTATCCCACCGCGCCACCGGTGAAGCGCGGCAGGCCGGGAGCTTCGACGGCGGGGACGTGGCGGAGGAGGCCGGCCAGGTGCTCGAGGGGGGCGTCGATCTGCCCCTGCGAGGTCCAGCCGTCCTTCGGGGTCCAGCGCGCCACGGCATGTCCCCGGTACCGCCAGACCTCGCGAGGCTCGGTGCCCAGGAACGTGTACCGGGCCCAGCGCTCGCCGCCGACCAGCGACTCGAGCAGGAACCCGAAGGGACCGGTCGCGATCTTCGCGTACGCGGCCACGGGGGTGTCGGCGTCGAGGAGGACTTCGCGGACGAACGGCACCATGCCGCCCGCCGCCGCGCGGGCCAGGAAGTCGGACCGTGCGTCACTCATTTCGGGGCGGCGAGGAGGTACGTGCCCGGCTGCGAGAGCGCCGCCGACGACACGTTGGAGGCGTTTCCGGTGCTCATCGCTCTCCACTGATCGGGCCCGTATTCGTAATAGAGCTTGAGGGCCTGGGCGAAGGCGGTGGGATTGGGGTACTTGGAAGCGGCCGAATCGATCACACTGAAATCGGCGTACCTCGCATACGACACATCGATGGTCGGGGAGCCGGCGATGTTGAAGACCACCGTCGTCGGCAGCACCGTGAAGCCGAACTCCCCCGGCGTGGCCGAGACGTTGAGCGTCACCGTGGACGTGTCCGCGAGGATCGTGTCGTTCCGCGAGCGGACGCTCTGCGGGAAGAAATGAAAGATCGCGAACGTCGTCGGGATGGTATCGCTGTTCGACCAGGTGAGGTCGACGGTCTTGCTGTTCTGGAACACCAGGGACCGGTCGATGGGATCGGCGGAGTCGGAGCGCGCGAGCGCCAGGAGGTCTTTGCGGTGGATGACGTTGAGGGGCGCCGTACTGGAATGACAGGCCCCGAGGGCCACGAGGCCCGACAGGAGCGCATACATTACCCGGGGATGCGCGCCCTGCTGCTCCTGACGGCCCTGGGAGGTCTGTCTCCGCTCGCCGCTCAGGACTGGAATTCCCCGCCCGCCCTGGCGCTGGTGAACCGCGGCATCCAGCGCCGGGGCGTCACCGCCGATACCGCACTTCACGACTACAAAGCGCATGCGCACGGATTCGTGTTCTTTCTGGGGCAGTTCGGGAACGGCCTGACGGAGCCGCCCCGGTTGATCAAGACTGATCAGCTTGAACTGGAATTGTACTGGAAGGCACCGGGCGCCAGCAAGCAGCGCATCGTCGGATGGCGCAACGCGGCCCAGCTCCCCACGGACATCAACTACCACCGCGATCATCTCGGCATCATCCAGAACAACTTCGGGCGGGCCATCAGGCTGGGAGAAGGGGACGAGGTGCAGGACGTGCCGCACCCGCTCTCCCCCGGCGCCCAGCTGGACTACGACTACGCGCTGGGCGACACCCAGCTGGTGTCCATGCCGGGACGGACCGTCCGCGTGGTCGCCCTGCATGTACGGCCGCGGGACTTCAGCGCACCGCGGATCGTCGGTACCCTGTATCTCGATGTTTCCACCGCGGCCCTGGTCCGCATGGCGTTCGATTTCACCCCCGCCGCCTATCGCGATCCCGAGCTCGAGGATGTGAGCGTCGTGCTCGACGATGCGTTGTGGGACGGCCGTTTCTGGCTGCCCTATCGTCAGGAAATTGAAATCCGGCGCAGGGTCAACTGGCTGGACTTCTCCGCGCGCGGAATCATCCGGGGGCGGTGGGAGATCGGCGACTACGCGTTCAATCTGGGCCTGGCCGACAGCTGGTTTGCCGGGGAAGAGATCTCCGCGCTCCCCCAGGCCGAGCTCGACTCCTTTCCCTGGCCGAACACGCTGGCGCAGGCGATGGGTACCGTCGAGACGCCGGCCCGCACCGACGACCTCGAGCGGCTGCGCGCCGAGGCTGGGCGGATCGCCGGCGAACACGTGCTGAGCGGTCTCTCGCCGACGCGTCTGGGAGCCCGTTCCCTGTCCGACCTCCTGCACGTGAATCGCGTCGAGGGTCTGACCCCCGGAGCAGGGCTGACCCAGCGCGTCGGCGGCACGGGCGTCGAAGTCCGGGCGCGCTCGACGTACGGGTTCGGAGACCACCGCGTCAAAGGGCGAGGAGATGTGGCCTGGACCACCCCGGCGGGGACCCTGACCCTGTCCGGGTACCGCGAAGTCCGCGACGTCTCAGACCGCCAGGTGATCTCACCCCTTTTTAATTCGATCAGCACGCAGGAATGGGGGCGCGACTACGGCGACTACTACCTCGCCGACGGTGGGGCGCTCTCCTTCCACGGCGCCCTGGGCACGCAAGGGGATTGGACCACGTCGGTGGCACGAGAGCGCATCGGATCGCTCCCCGTGACCGGTTGGCCGGCGGGGGGTGGGTACGCTCCGAATCCCCGGCTCGGCATGGGGCATCTCGATGTCGCGCTAGCTTCGGTGCGGCGCCGCGCGGCGGGTACCGGATCGGACATCCGTCATGACCTGGCGGGCGGAATCGCCGTTGAAGGTGGCCGTGCGGACGGCGGCGACGAGTACTGGCGAGTGTCCGGGGACGGGACCGTGCTCCTGCCGCTCGCGGCGACACGTGTGGTCGTGCGTGGAGAATTCGGCGTAGCGTCGGAGAACCTCCCCGCGCATCGCACTTTCGTCCTCGGCGGCCGCGGGACACTGTTGGGGGACGACTACCGCAGCTGGGGTGGGCGCCGCGCCGCGCTCCTCGATGTCGAATGGCGGTTCCCCGTCCCGTTCCTGAGCTTCTCGGCCGGACCATACACGCGCACGCCGGCCCACATCATCCTCGCCCCGTATGCCGCGGCGGGGTGGACCGACGAGCCCGTGGCGGGCACACCCTGGAGTGCCACCCCGGGCGCCCGGGTGACACTCGGCCTGGCGATCGAGTGGCTGGGGCTCTTGCGCGTGGAGGGCGGATATGGCGCCGAGAGCCGCAAGGCACACGTGGCGCTTGATGTGACGCGCGATTTCTGGGGCCTGCTCTGAGGCAATGCGGACTGGACGGGGCCTCAAGCCCGGCTAAGTTCCTGAAAGCTCATGCCTGACACCACATTCCCAGACGAATGGCTCGTGACCTCGCTCGAAGGGGTCATTACGCCCGAGCTCCTGGAGGAGCTCCGCGCCAAGGCTGAGCCGTCCCGCACCCTCTGGGAGATGATCGTCTCCCGGCACATCGTCACCGACGACGGCATACTCGAGAAGCTCTCCCAGCGGTACCGCCTGAAGGTCGCGGACGTCGCGCTGGTGGATCCCAAGGTCAAGGACACCCTGCCCGAGCAGCTGGTGCGGCGCTACCGGGTCCTGCCGGTCCGGATCACGGATTCGTTCTGCGAAGTCGCCACCGCCAATCCGTTCGACCTCGACGCCGAAAAATCCATCGCGTTCGCCACCGGGCGGGAAGTCCGGATGCTCCTCCTGTCGCCGGCCAAGATCGCGGAGAAGCTCGACGAGCTGTACCGGCCCGACAGAACGCTCGACAAACTGCTCGAAGGCATGGACGAATCCGGCGACCTGATTCACCTCGCCGAGGAGTCGCCTGACGAGCTGAACATCAGCGAGGAAGAGGCGAAGAGCCGGCCGGTAGTGAAGCTGGTCGATCTCATTCTGCAGGAGGGGATCCTCGCCCGCGCGTCGGACATTCACATCGAACCCGAAGAAGGGGGCGTCGCGGTCCGGTACCGGATCGACGGCGTACTCCGACAGCAGATGAAGATCCCGCGCGCCGCGGGCCTGCCGCTGATCTCACGCATCAAGATCATGTCGTCGCTCGACATCGCCGACCGGCTGCGTCCCCAGGATGGCCGCGCACGGGTGGCGGTGAACGGACAGCCGATCGATCTCCGTGTCTCCACCCTCCCCGCCGCACTGGGCGAGAAGGTGGTGGTCCGCATCCTCGATTCCCGGGCCACGGTCAAGTCGCTCGACATGCTGGGGCTCAACCCCGGCGAGGCTGAAGCGATCAACCGCCTGCTCGAGAACCACGAGGGCATCATTCTGGTGACCGGACCGACCGGCTCCGGAAAGACGACAACGTTGTACAGCCTTCTAAAGGAGATGAATTCGCCGGAGGTCAAGATTTCGACTGTCGAGGACCCGATTGAGTACAACTTGCCCGGGCTGTGCCAGGTCCAAACGCACGCGGATATAGGACTGGATTTTGCACGCGTCCTCCGCGCATTCCTGCGGCAAGACCCCGATATCATTCT
>DASQIZ010000099.1:0-4277 GCA_035631315.1 Gemmatimonadales bacterium | reverse complement strand
TCAAGGGCTTTGGCCTCTCGGGGCCGTATCACGAATACAAGAGCTTCGACATGGTCGCGCAGGCTACGGGCGGGGTGATGAGCGTCACCGGCTTTGCCGATCGCGAGCCCGTGCTGTGCGGCGCGAACATCGGCGACAGCGGCGCCGGCGTACACATGGCGGCAGGGATCATGGCCGCCTACATCGAGCGGCAGCGCACAGGCCAGGGCCAGGTGGTCGAGGTGTCGATGCAGGAATCCGTGGCCAACCTGATCCGCCAGCGCTACGTCGCCCACTATCGGGACGGCAAACCTACCGCGCGGCGGGGCAACAACGCGCCGCCCGGCGCCGTGCCCGACGGCCTCTATCCCTGCGCCCCCGGCGGGCCCAACGACTACGTCTACATCTACGTGCAGCCGATGAACCAGGACATGTGGTGCGATTTTGCGCGCGCCATCGGGCGCGAGGATCTGCTGACCGATCCGCGCTGCGTCGATGCGCCCACGCGCTGGAAGCACGTGGACGAGCTGAACGCCATCGCGCGCGCATGGACCGGCGCGCGGTCGAAGCACGAAGTCATGACCACGCTGGCCAAGGCCGGTGTGCCGTGTGGCGCGGTGCTGGACACGAGCGAGGTGCTGGACGACCCGCATCTGAACGCGCGCGATGCCATCGTCACCATCGACCATCCCACGCGCGGCCGCTTCCGCGTTCCCGCGTGCCCCATCCGCCTTTCGGCCTCGAAACCGGTAACGACATCTCCACCACTCGCGGGCCAGCACACGGAGGAAGTGCTGGCTGAAGTCCTCGGCCTTTCATCCACAAGCGTCGCCGATCTCAAGGCACGGAAGATCATCTAGCCCCAATCCGAAAATAAGTCAGGCGGCGAGCCGGTGATTGACAGCAGCATACAGAACCTCCGTTGCTGGGTTGGAGGGCAGGCGCAGGACGTGGCGACCCCCGATTCGGGCCAGCCGTCCAGCACGGGTGATAAGCAGAAAGCGCAGGGTGCCCATGCTGCGGATCAGGTGCGTATAGGTGCGTTTGCGGGAGCGCGGTGTGGCCGTCGCGATGGTATCGAGTTGGAAGCTGCGGATGAGGTTGGGGGCCAGGACGCTGAGTTGCTGCCAATAGGGCTAAGGGATGATCGAGAGGAACACGTAGGCCGCGACGAGCGCCAGGTGGACGCCTGCCTGGAGGAGAGTGGCTCGCCCGGGCACGACCGTCAGGACCGTCACCACTACGGTGAGCGCGAGCAGGACGATGTGGAGGGCCTCCAGTCCCAGGTGGAGCGGCACCGGCAGCCAGATCGCCGCCAACGCAATCGATGGGATCGTTAGTCCGATGCTGGCCATCGCCGATCCGAAGGCCAGGTTGAGGCTGATCTGAAGGCGCTCGCGCTGGGCGGCGCGAATGGCGGCGAGCGTCTCGGGCAGCAGCACGAGCAGCGCGATCACCACGCCGACGAAGGACACCGGCAAACCGGCGAAGACGACGGCGCGTTCGATGGTCGGCGAGACCAGCTTAGCATCCCCGACGACGTCCACGAGGCTGACGAGCAGAAGGCCCATGCTGAACCATGCCATCGGCGCGGAGGGCGGCGCGGCATGGGCGTCGTCTGGAAGTGGCGCACCGTCGCGGGTGGTGGGCAGAAAGTAGTCGCGATGCCGTCCGGTTTGGACCAGCACGAACAGCCCGTACAGCCCCAGAGCCGTCACTGCGGCAAACGCCAGTTGCGGCCCCGAGAACTGTGGTCCCGGCGTCGTGGTCGTGAACGTCGGGAGGACCATGCTCAGGGTGGCCAGCGTGGTCACGGTCGCCAGCGCCGCACCGGAGCCCTCGGCATTGAACGAGACGACCGCTCGCCGCATCGTTCCGAACAGCAGTGACACGCCGACGATGCCGTTGCACGTGATCATCACCGCCGCAAACACCGTGTCCCTTGCCAGCGTCTCCGCCCCGCCGCCGCCCGCGATCATCAGCGTCACGATCAACGCCACCTCGATCACGGTCACCGCGACGGCGAGCACCAGCGAACCGTAGGGCTCGCCGACGCGATGCGCGACGACTTCCGCATGGTGCACGGCGGCAAGGACGACGCCCCCGAGCAGGGCCGCCACCACCACCACACCCAGGGTCGGAAGCCCGCGTCCCCATGCGAGCACCAGCACCAGCACCACCATCGCCACGATTGGCACGATGGTCGTCCACGACGTCAATGACGAGCGAATTGACGTGGCCATGATCCTAAGTCTTCCAGCATTCCGGGGCCGTCTTCATCCGAGCTTCCGTCCCTCCCTTTGGGGAGATTCTATAGAGTGCCGCAGAGTGCCGTCGCGAAAATGGACGCAGACCGGGCTTCGCGCGTGTCAGAGGTTTGTCCTCCCTCGTGAGTGGTGGACCGCCGAAACTGCGGCGGTATTCCAGTCGCCTCGGCGACCGTCGTTTCCCGTCATGCCATGTAAGCGTTTCGCCGACGCGGCTCGAAGGGGCGCTGTGTTAGAAGCCATTCAGGCCGTCCGTTCACCCGGCGAAGCTCGTTGACCATGCGGCCGTAGCTGCGCTGAATAGCGCCAGCGGAGGGACCCGCCATGATGGCAGCATCGAGCGCAGGGGCCTTGACCTCCCAGGCCCCCCCTTCAGACTGGACCTGCACGCGGCCGTCGCGGAGCACGTGCAGCCGATCGTCAGCCAGGGGCGGCCGAAGTACGTAGCGGCAGAGCCGCGTCGAATCCCGGCCCGGCATCCACACATGGCGTGGAGGTCGAAGCCGCCGCGCGGCCACCGTGGTGCGGGCCGCGCGGCACCGGATCCACCTCGACCGGGTCCTGGAAGCGCATTCTCTCATTCGAAGCATGAAGGAGGCGGGCATGAAGCAGCACGTGAATCGAGGCGCGTGGGTCGGTGGTGCGATGGCAGTGCTGATCCTGATGGGGGCGATCACGGCCTGCACGACCACCCAGCAAGTGCCGGTCCAACGTGAGCCCACCAACGGGCTCCTTGGTAACACCCAACTGCTGACGGTGGGCGGCAAGGACCAGATGTCGTTGCGCTACCTCAATCCTAACGTGCAGTGGACACAGTACAACAAAGTCCTCCTGGAGCCCGTCACCTTCTGGGGTGACGACAAGACGAAGATCTCAGCGAAGGACCAGCAAATGCTGTCCAACTTCCTCGAGGAACAACTCTACGAACAGCTCAGCCAGAAGTACCAGATGGTCAACGAGCCGGGCGAAGGCGTGATGCGGCTCCACGTCGCCCTTGTGGACGCGGAAGCGGCCACCCCGATACTGCGCACCGTCTCCATGGTCATCCCCCAGGCACGGACGCTGAGCACGCTCAAGTACCTCGCCACCGGGACCTACCCCTTCATCGGCGGCGCGGAGGCAGAGGCAAAGATGACCGATTCCCAGACGGGTCAGTTGATGGGCGAGTGGATCGACAAGCGGGTCGGTGGCGGATCGATCAAGACGGCGGCACAATGGCAGTGGGGCGATGCCGAGAACGTATTCAAGGAGTGGGCGACCCAGGCCGCCACCAGACTCTCGTCCTGGACGTCGGGCGCGGTCAAGCCGAGCTGAAGCTCAACTTGTCGTAGCGGGGAAGAGGATTGGATCATAAGCGCATAGAGCATAGCTAACATACAGCGCCAAGAAAGCTCCTCGCCGCGTGCCGGGCGATCCTGCCAGCATCCGGGGGCGTAGTCAAACGACTGCACCCGGGCTAGTGAGGGGCGGCCGCCCTGGACGCGACCCGTCGGCTTAGCTGACAAGATCCTCAAGGGTGCCAGGCCCGCCGACCTTCCGATCGAGCAACCTACGATGTTCGAACTGGTCATCAACGCACGAACCGCCAGGGCGCTCGGCCTCACGATTCCGCCATCGCTGCTGCGCCGCGCGGACCAGGTCCTCGAATGATGCGGGCCGAGGCGGCCACGGCCACCCTCGCCCCGGCCCTCTCCCTCAGTGAGGGAGAAGGGCGCGCGGAAGATCGTCTCGCTCCTCTACTCGTGTGATAGGCTTTCGACATGACGAAGCCATCTCGCGAGCTCGCGTCGAAAGCTCTGAAGTTGCCCCGTCGTGAGCGCGCACGTCTCGCGCAACGCCTCATCTCCAGCCTCGATCCCGTCGGGGATGCGGCGGTGGACAAACTATGGCTGCACGAGGCTGAGCGTCGTCTCCGCGCGCTCCGATCTGGGAAGGTCGCTGGCATTCCCGCCGATAAGGTGATCAGGAAGGCTCGTTCCGCGCTTCGGTGAGAAGCATTGAGTTTCATCCCGATGCTCAGGATGAGCTCAT
>DASQIZ010000098.1:0-168968 GCA_035631315.1 Gemmatimonadales bacterium | reverse complement strand
TTGCACTTGAAGGTCGAGAACCGCCCCGGCGGTGACGACTGGCCGACGTACATGAAGTCTCTCCATACCTCCGATGTGGAGCTGGGTCAGCTCGCGGAGCGGATCCACCCCAAGCTCCTGGTGCTGACGCACGTCATACGGATGGGCGCAACGGACGAGGAGATGCTCGCGGCGGTGAGGCAGGGGTTCAGGGGCGAGGTGGTGATGGGCAGAGATCTCGGGGAGTACTAGGGGCGGGGCCAGTCCGTCCGTTCTGGTGGTATCGTCGTTCATAACCCCGGGCGCGAGCCCGGGGAATCATCAAGAACTCGGTGGAGAGCTGATTTGTATAACCCCGGGCGCAAGCCCGGGGTCACTCAGAGGGTCGTGCCGGCCATCGGCTTCTCGGCATAGTGACAGCTCGCCCATTGACCCTCTGTTACCTCTCGCAGTCCCGGAACATCGCTCGAACAGAACGCATCCTTGAGCGGATGCGGGCACCGCGGATGAAACCGGCAACCTGACGGCGGGTTCGTCGGGGACGGGACCTCCCCGGACAGGACGATACGGTCCCGAGGAGCCCTGGGATCAGGCACGGGCACCGCGGAGAGCAGGGCGCGGGTGTACGGATGTTTCGGATCAGCATAGAGGCGATCGACAGGGCCGCGCTCGACGATCTGGCCGGCGTACATCACCGCGACCTCGTCGGCGACATGACGGACGACGGCGAGATCGTGCGCGATAAACAGGTAGGTGAGCTTGTGGGACCGCTGAAGATCCTTCAACAAGTTCAGGACCTGGGCCTGCACCGAAACGTCGAGCGCGGTCACCGGCTCATCGCAGATCAGAAAATCGGGCCGCACGGCGAGCGCTCGCGCGATGCCCACCCGTTGCCGCTGGCCCCCGGAAAGCTCGTGCGGATACCGCGGCGCAAATGACGGATCGAGCCCCACCTCACCGAGCAGCTCGGCCACCCGGACCGGACGCTCCGCGCGACTTGCCAGTCGATGAATGATCAGGGGCTCCGCGATCGCATCACCCACCGTCATCCGCGGGTTCAGGGACCCCGACGGGTCCTGGAAAATCACCTGCATTCTCCGGCGCAGCGCGCGAAGAGGGCCGCTCTTCAGTCCGAACACGTCGATCCCGTCGAAGCTGAAGCGCCCCTCGGTGGCCTCGACCAGCCGCAGCAGCGTGCGGCCCACCGTGGTCTTCCCGGACCCCGTTTCTCCCACTAGCGCGAGCGTGCTCCCTGCGGCAATCGAAAACGAGACCCCGTCGACCGCGCGCACCGGCGCCGACGGCTTGAGGCCCAGCCAGCCGCGGCGGCCCGGGTAGTGCTTGACCAGGCCGTCGACCTGGACGAGGGCCGTCATGGTGCCTTCCGGCGGTTCGGCTCTTCCACGAGCCAGCAGCGAGCCGACTGCCCAGGGTTCGGGCCATCGAGGAGCGGAGGCTCCTGCGCACGGCACTTGTCCCAGGCGTGAGGACAGCGCGGGTGAAAGCGGCAGCCGGACGGCCAGTCGGTCGCGGGCGGCACGGAGCCGGGAATCCCGGTCAGGCTCCCTCGTCCGCCGTCGAGTCGCGGCACCGAGGCGAGCAAGCCGGCGGTGTAGGGGTGCTGGGGGTTGGCGAAGAGGTCCTCGGTCTTCGCGGTCTCGACCACCTGGCCGGCATACATCACGAGCACGCGATCGGCGGCCCCGGCGACGATCCCCAGATCATGCGTGATCAGCATGACCGACATGCCCATCTCCGCCTGCTTCTTCTCGAGCAGCTCGAGGATCTGCGCCTGCACGGTGACATCGAGGGCTGTGGTCGGCTCGTCGGCGATCAGCACCTTGGGACGGCACATGAGGGCCATCGCGATCATCACCCGCTGACAGGTGCCGCCCGAGAGCTGGTGCGGATACTCGCAGGCCCGGACGTCCGCGTCGGGCACCCCCACCTGGTTGAGCATATCGACGGCCCGGATCCACGCTTCGGGCTTCGAGAGTCCGAGATGCACCCGCACGACCTCGGCGATCTGGTCACCGACGGTGAAGACGGGATTCAGCGAGCTCATGGGCTCCTGGAAGACCATCGCGATCTGGTTGCCGCGAACGGCCCGCAGCTCCGCAGCCGAGAGCGTCAGGAGATTCCGGCCTTCGAACTCGATCAGACTCCCCGGCATGATGTGGCCGGGAGGCTCGGGGATCAGCCGCAGGATCGAAAGAGACGTGACCGTCTTTCCCGAGCCCGATTCGCCGACAATGCCGAGCGTTTCACCGGGATAGAGATCGAGAGACACGCCATCCACCGCCCGGGCCGCGCCGGCACCCGTGACGAAATACGTCTTGAGATCGCGGATGGAGAGGAGGGGCGCCTGCTCGCTCACATCTGCTCCGGGCGTGGATCGAAGGCGTCGCGCAAGGCGTCTCCCACGGCATTCCAGGACATGACGACGATCGCGATGGTCAGGCCGGGAAAGAAGCTCGTCCATGGCGCCAGCGCCAGCTGACCCTGCCCGTCCGCGACCATCGTCCCCCAGGACGGCGTCGGGGGCTGCACGCCGAAGCCGAGGAATGAGAGGCCCGCTTCGAGAAGCATCACGTTGCCGACCGACAGCACGGCGGACACGATGATCGGTGCCGCGGCGGCCGGCAGGACGTGCCGGGCGACGATGCGAATGGGGGACGCGCCAAGGGCGCGCGCGGCGTCGACGAACGGGCGCGCGCGGATCGAGAGCGCTTCCGCGCGCACCAGGCGGCTCGTCGTGAACCACCCGGTGAGGCCGAGCAGAAGGATGAGGGTCAGGAGCGGAATCCGGTCCCAGTAGGCGACCGCGAGGAGCAGCATGAAGATCCGCGGTACCGCGAGGCCGACATCCACCAGCCGCATGAGCACCCCATCGATCCATCCGCGCGTATAGCCGGCGATCGCTCCCACGGTCACCCCGACGGTCATGGCCACGAGCGTCGCCAGGAGTCCGATGCCCAGCGACACCCGGCCTCCGTACACCAATCGGCTCCAGATGTCGGAGCTGTAGAGGTCGGTGCCCAGGGGATGCGTCCACGAGGGGGCCGTGTTCTGGAGCGTGACGATGCCGGGTTGCGCATTGGGGTCGAAGGGCGCGAGCAACGGCGCGGCAAGCGCGGCGATGGTGAAGAACACCAGGATCCGGAGCCCCCAGGCCGCGGCGGGATGCGCGAAGAATCTGCGCCACCCGTCGGCGTGGCGGGTGCGTCGGCGGAGGAGCTCCACGATGCCCATGGTCACGACGATGGCGCCGATGAGGGCGACCGTCGGCCGCGTCGTCATGCGTGTTCGCGGATTCGTGGATCCGCGGTCGAGTACAGGAGATCGGCGAGCAGGGACCCGGTGACCACCATGGTGCTCGCCACGATCGCGATGCCGCTCACGAGCGCATGATCGCGCGCGAGCACCGCATCGGTCGCGAGGCGCCCCATCCCGGGCCAGGAAAAAACGCTTTCGATCAGGACGGACCCGGTGAGCAAGAATGGCAGGGAGAGTCCGGCGATCGTGATGAGCGGGAGCAACGAGTTCCGGAGGGCGTGCACCAGGAGCACCCGGCGCTCCCGCACGCCTTTGGCCCGCGCGGTTCGCACGAACTCACGACCGAGAGTCTCGAGCAACGCGGCGCGCTGGTAGCGGGCCGTCCCCGCGGCACCGACCAAGCCCAGCGTGAGGGCCGGCATCGCCAGGTGGTGGAGGCGGTCGCCCAGCTGGCTGAGGAAGGGCATGCTCTCGTACAACCCGGGCGTGGTGGTGAATCCGGACGGGAACCAGTGGAGCCAATCCGCGAAAACGAACACGAGCACCAGCCCCAACCAGAATGCCGGCACCGAATAGATGAAGAGCGTGAAGTTGCTGAGGACGATGTCCGTCGCCCGGCGGGCGCGGGCCGCGAGGATCAGACCCAGGATCACGCCGAGTCCCAGGTCGAGCGCCAGGGCGGTGCCGGCAAGCAGCAGGGTGCTCGGAATGGTCGAGGCCAGCGCGTCCTTTACCCACTGTCCCCGGCTGAAGGCGTACCCCATGTCGCCGTGCGAGAGATTCCTGAGGTAGCGGACATACTGCGTGGGGATCGGCTGATCGAGGCCCCATTGATGATTGAGGCGGTCGATCATCGCCGGGTCGGCGGGACGGTCCGAGGGCGGCAGGAACGGGGAGCCCGGCGCCAGGTGAATGGCGACGAAGGTGATGGAAACGACGGCGAAGACGATGGCGGCCGCGGCGATGATGCGCCGGATCAGCCAGGCCCCCCGCCCGCCCACGTCAGGGGTCCTAGCGATCCCGATCGATGAGACGGTCCGCGGGGATGCGCCAGGTCCACGCGAGGGCCCAGTATGAGTCGGGCCGGAGCTTCACATCGGCGATCCGGGAGCTGACGGCCGCGACGTTATCGGGAGCGGCGAGCCAGATCCCGGGGGCATCGGCGTTGATGATGTTCAGGGCCGCGTGCCAGTCCGCCTGGGCCTTCGCTTTCGTGACATCCCCTGCGGTCGCGTCACTCACCAGACGATCGAAGTCGGCGTTCACCCAGTGACTGAAGTGCTCAGGGGCTCCCTGGGTCCAGTGCTGGACGATCCCCGACGCCGGTGTGGGATCGGAGTTAAACCCCTGGAGGGCTGCGTCGAACTTGCCGGACCTCAGACGCTCTTGCACGAGGTTCTGATCGAGAGGTTGGATCTGAAGCTCCACGCCCACGGTCTTCCACTGCGCCTGCATCAGCCGGGCATACTGCATCCGCAGGGCGCTGGTGGAAGTGAAGATCACCTCGAACGACAGCCGGACGCTGTCCTTCACGCGAATGCCGTCGGCGCCCATCCGCCAGCCATGGGCCGTGAGGGTGCGCGCGGCATCGGCGCTGTCGAAGGGAATCGTACGGACCGTCGTGTCCCAGATGGACCACCACTGGGGGATGGGACCCATGGGCACTTTCGCGTAGGGGCCGAACGTGCTGGTCAGCATGCCCTGGCGGTCCAGGGCCATGGTCAGCGCGCGCCGGACCTCTCGATCGGCGAAGACCGGGTGCGGTTTGGACGAATCACCGTTCGCCCGCTCGTTCATCTCCAGATAGATGTAGTTCGATCCCGGATACGGGATGGCTGACAGTCCGGGCGTCTTCTTGACCTGCTCAACATTGGCGGGGGGGCCCAGGAAATCGAGCGCGTCGCCCTGATTGGTCACCATCGCGTTCACGGCCTGCGCGGGACTCGCCACGAGCTTCCAGATCAAGCGGCGGAGGTGCGGACGGCCTTCGAAGTACGTCGAATCGGCGGTGAGTTCGATGGTTTGTCCCGGAGTCCAGCTCGCAAACCGGTACGGCCCGTCGCCGATGGGGTGCTGCCCATAGGTCGCCGTCAGCCAGTCGGTCCGCGGGACCTGCGCAAGCAGATGCTGCGGCAGGATCCACATCTGATAGGTCGCGTCGTAGAACGCCGTCGGATACCGCTCCTTGAAGCGGAAGACCGCGGTGAGCGAGTCGCGGACGGTGACCGACGCGATCCGGGTCAGGGAATTGCGCGCGGAAAAATTGACGACGGGATCACGATAGGCGTCGAACGAAAATGCGACGTCGTTGGCCGTGACGGGAACCCCGTCATGCCAGCGGGCTTTGGGATTCAGGTGAAAGACGAGTGTCTTCGGATCGTCCCATTCCCAGCGCGTCGCGAGGCGAGGGACGAAATTCGCGTCGCCCACGACGTTCGTCGTCATGTCGGGATCGGCGAGCCGGAGAAACAGCTGCTCGTCGATGTCCCGCGCGCCGGTGTTGTCGATGACCGGCGGGAGCAGCGTCTTGGGATTGTTCGCGGTGACGAAGACGACGGTGCCGCAGAAGTCGCCCCGGCATGAGCCCCGCGACGAGCAACCGAGGGCGAGCGGCAGCGTGCTGAGGGCCAGGAGTGAAACGCGGAAGTTCATACGCCGCCTAACATTCAATCTCCAGGCTATCGGCGCCAGGTCCAATCGGCGTCGGCGAAGCGTCCGGCCGGTACCGAACGGGCAACGGTCGGAGCGGGCGCCGGCGCCCAGGACGACAGGATCGCGTTGGCGACCTCCGGGAACGAAATGAGCCGGTTCGTGAGTGCCGAGAGGGACGTTTCGCTCCCTTCCGGCGCCGCGCCCCGCGTCACCGATCGCACGATCTCCTGCGACCCGTCGAGCAACACCGAACCATGTTGCAGGAATGCCTCGCCGGTCCGCACCTGTGCCGATCCGACCACCTTCTTCGTGCCCACCACCACTTCTCCGCCGACGGCCGACGCGAAGCATGCGCCCGCACCGATCGCGGCGGGCCGCACCGCGGGCGCGACGGAGGCCGCGACGCCCAAAGTGCGCAAGGCCGCCGCGATCCGCTCATGGGTGATCCGATACGCGTCCGCGAGTGTGCCGAACGCCGCGACCGGCGCGGCGACGGCGTACGTCAGCTCGCGGTCGTGCCACACGGCGCGGCCACCCGTCGGACGCCGCACGACGGAAATTCCCCGGCGCTCGATCTCGGCGCGGTCATACCGCGTGAGCGCGGGCTCGTTTCGGCCGAAGGACAGACAAGGAGGGTCCCAGCGATAGAGGCGGAGGAACGCACGCTGCGTTCGCTCCGCCTCTTCGAGGAGTGCTTGATCGATGGCCATGTTGGTCGGGCCAGACTGCCCAACCGGGTCGATCAGGACTTCCCAGTGCATACTGACCGTCTAACCGACGAACCGTCTAACCGACTGTCGCATAGCTCTCGATCGGCGGACACACACAAATCAGGTTGCGGTCACCGTACGCGCCGTCGATCCGGCTGACGGTGGGCCACACCTTGTGCGTGCGCGTCGCCGCGGACGGGAAGGCCGCCCGCTCCCGCGAGTACGGATGCTTCCATTCATCCGCGAGCAGATCTGCGAGCGGATGCGGCGCATTGGCCAGGAGATTGTCGTCGCGGTCCGCTTCGCCACGCTCGATTTCCCGGATCTCGTTGCGGATCGCGATCAGCGCGTCGCAGAACCGGTCGAGCTCCACCTGCGGCTCACTTTCCGTCGGCTCCACCATCAGCGTGCCCGCGACGGGGAAAGAGACGGTGGGTGGGTGGAACCCGTAGTCGATGATCCGCTTCGCGATGTCCTCGACTTCGACGCCCGCCGACTGCTTGAAGGGACGCGTATCGAGAATGCACTCGTGAGCGATGAGTCCGTTCTTGCCCGCGTAGAGCAGCTCGAAATGCCCCGCCAGCCGCTTGGCGATGTAGTTCGCGGATAGCATCGCGAGCTTGGTCGCTTCGGGAAGCTCTTCCTTCCCCATCATCGCGATGTACGCCCACGAGATCGGCAGGATGCTGGGAGAGCCCCACGGACCGGCCGAGATCGTCCCGCAGCTCTCGCTCGCGCCGAGCGGCACCACGGGATGGTCGGGCAGATGGTTCGCGAGGTGGGCCGCCACGCCGATCGGGCCCATGCCCGGGCCGCCGCCGCCGTGCGGAATGCAGAACGTCTTGTGGAGGTTCAGGTGGCAGACGTCGGCACCGAAGTCGCCGGGCCGGCAGAGGCCAACCTGCGCGTTCATGTTGGCGCCGTCCATGTACACCTGGCCACCATGCGCATGGACGATCTTGCAGATCTCCCGGATCGACGACTCGAACACGCCGTGGGTCGACGGATACGTCACCATCAGCGCCGCCAGCGTGTCCTTGTGCTCGAGGGCCTTGGCCGTGAGATCGGCGACGTCGATGTTGCCCTGCGCGTCGGTCTTCACCACGACCACGTTCATACCGGCCAGCACCGCGCTCGCCGGGTTGGTCCCGTGCGCCGACTGCGGAATGAGGCAGGTGGTACGATGGTGCTGGCCGTGCGCGCGGTGATACGCGCGAATGACCAGCAGGCCGGCGAACTCACCCTGCGAGCCCGCGTTCGGCTGCAGTGATACGCGGGCAAAGCCCGTGATCTCGGCGAGCCAATCTTCGAGCTGCCTGAAGAGCTCGGTGTACCCCTGCGCCTGATCCCGCGGCGCGAAGGGATGGATCCGTCCGAACTCGGGCCACGTGACGGGAATCATCTGGGTCGTCGCATTCAGCTTCATCGTGCACGAGCCGAGGGGAATCATGGCCGACGTGAGGGACAGGTCCTTGTCTTCGAGCTGCTTCAAATAGCGGAGCATCTCCGTCTCCGACCGGTGCCGGTGGAAGACGGGGTGCGTGAGGTACGGCGTGGTGCGGGTCAGCCCTTGCGGGATGGCGCTCTTCGCGGCCGCGATGAGGTCGTCCAGCTTGAAGGGCAGCGGCTTGCCGAGCGCGAGCACCTGGGCCAGGTCCTCGACGTCTTCGAGGCCCACGGTCTCGTCGAGCGCGATGCCGACACGGGTGGGGCTGAGCGGACGGAGGTTGATCCGCCGCCGCTTCGCTCCGGCGATCACTTCCTTGATCTTCGCTTCGTCGCCCTCGATCACCACGGTATCGAAGAACGCCGCGTGGCCGATCTTGTACCCGAGGCGCCGCGCGGCTTCCGCCAGGATCACCGTCAGCCCGTGCACCCGCTCCGCGATCTTCTTGATCCCATCGGGGCCGTGATAGACGGCGTACATGCTCGCCGTGACGGCCAGGAGGACCTGTGCCGTGCAGACGTTGCTCGTCGCCTTTTCGCGACGGATGTGCTGCTCACGGGTCTGCAGGGCCATGCGGAGCCCTGGGCGGCCGGCGCGGTCCTTCGACACGCCGATGATCCGTCCGGGGAGATGCCGCTTGTGGTCTTCCTTCGTTGCGAAGAATGCCGCGTGCGGGCCGCCGTAGCCGAGGGGCACGCCGAAGCGCTGGGAGTTGCCGACGGCGATGTCGGCGCCCCACTCGCCCGGCGGGGTGAGCAGGGTCAGCGCGAGCAAGTCGGTGGCCGCGGTGACGAGCGCGCCGGCCGCGCGCGCTTTTTCGGCGATCGAACGGAAATCCTGGATGTCCCCTTCGGTGCCCGGGTACTGCACCAGGCAGCCGATGGTCCCCGTCTTGAACGAGAAGCTCTTCGGATCCGTCACCGTCACCTGCACACCGACCGCCTCCGCCCGCGTGCGGACGACCGCGATGGTCTGCGGATGGCAACCCGAGTCGATCAGGTAGGTGCCGGGGCCGTCATGATTGGTCGCGGCGGCCGTGAGGTGCATCGCCTCCGCCGCGGCGGTTCCTTCATCCAGGAGCGAGGCGTTCGCCACCGCGAGGCCCGTGAGGTCCGACACCATCGTCTGATAATTGAGGAGCGCCTCGAGCCGGCCCTGCGCGATCTCGGCCTGGTAGGGCGTGTAGGCGGTGTACCAGCCGGGATTCTCGAGGACGTTGCGGAGCACCACGGGCGGCGTGATGCAATCCGAGTACCCCATCCCGATGTAGGACCGGAAGACCTGATTCTTCGCGGCCAACGCGCGCAACGCGGCGAGCGTTTCGCGTTCGCTGCGCGCGCCGGGAATGTTCAGGGTTTTTCGGAACCGGATGTCTTCGGGGATGACGGCGTCGATGAAGGTGTCGAGGGAGCCGTAGCCGACCACCTTCAGCATCTCCCGGACTTCATCGGGGTCGGGCCCCAGGTGCCGGGAGGCGAAGCGGTCAGGATGAACGAGAGACGCGGGAGCGATCGCCATGGGTTTTCTGACGTCTGACGTCTGAAGTCTCGAGGTCTTACTTCCCGATTTGCTTCTCGTACGCGGCGGCATTCAGCAGGCCTTTCAGCTCGGCTTGGTCTTTGACCTTCAGCTTGATCATCCAGCCCGCACCGTACGGTTCGCGATTGACCGCCGCGGGATCCTTCTCGAGCGCGGCGTTGCTCTCCACCACGGTGCCGGACACGGGGCAATACAGGTCGGAAACGGCTTTGACCGCCTCGATGGTTCCAAACACCGCGCCCTTGGCAAAGGCGGCGCCGGCCTTCGGGAGGTCGACGTAGACGACGTCCCCGAGCTCACCCTGGGCGTAATCGGTGACGCCGATCAACACGACCGACGCGTCGCTCGTGCTTTTGACGTACTCGTGTTCCGCGGTATAGGAGAGGTCGGCGGGGACGTTGGCCATGTCTCGGATCCGGTTTTTGGGGGATCGCTACAAATCGGGGCGAAGGTTATCAGGTGTTTGCGCGTTTCGTCAACTCATCGAATACAGCGCGCGCCTTCTGCTCCAACGCCTCACGGGAGCCGTCGTTCTCGATCACGTACTGCGACTTCCCCCGCTTCCGCTCCGACGGCATTTGCGCTGCGATCATAGCATCCGCTTCGGCGTTCGAAAGCCCCCTCAGGAGACGGAGGCGGGCACGCCGGACGGCAGGGGGGGCGTCCACCAGGACCACGGCGTCGAAGTCCTTGGGGTCCAGGGCCTCGAAGAGCAGGGGGATGTCGTTGATGACGATCTGGTCCCCCCGGCCCCGCGCCTCTTCGAGCAGCTGCGCCCGACGTCGCTGTACGGCGGGGTGGACGATGCCGTTGAGTGCCGCGAGCGCTTTGTCATCTCCCATCACCTTGGAGCGCAGCGCGGCGCGGTCGAGTCCGCCATCGGAGGTGAGGACGTCGCTGCCGAACCGGCCGGCGATGGCGGCGAGGACCTCGGTGCCGGGGGCCTGGGCCTCGCGGGCGAGCTGGTCGGCGTCGATGATCGTCGCCCCCCAGGCGCGGAACAGGTCGACGACGGTCGACTTGCCAGCGGCGATGTTGCCGGTGAGGCCGACGTTCAACATCGGGGATTGGGGATACGGGATTCGGGATTCGTGGGGTCGGCCCAATCCCGAATCCCCCATCCCCAATCCCGCGTGTCAGAGGAGCGCCGTTTGATCCTCATCAACCCTCGGAACACTGTGGCAATGACGGCACCGGGCCTCATAAGACTCCCTCCCGCCAACCATGATCGTCGGTGAATCCCAGGTCGCCGGCTTGCCGTTCACCAGGCGCTGGTTCCGGGTGGCTGGACCCCCGCAGACCACGCAGATCGCCTGGAACTTGTCCACCACCTCGGCGACGCACATGAGGGTAGGCATGGCCCCGAAGGGGAGGCCGCGGAAGTCGACGTCGGTCCCCGCCAGGATGACCCGGACCCCCCGATCGGCAAGGGAATTCGCGACGGCCACCAGCCCGTCATCCAGGAATTGGGCCTCGTCCACCGCCACGACCTCGGTCGCGGGGCCGATCTGGCGCACGAGCTGTTCGGAGGAGTCGATCGGCTCAGCCTCGACCGTGATCCCATCATGGGAGGTGACGGAATAGAGACCGGCGTACCGGGCGTCCAGGTGGGATTTGAAGACCTGGACCTTCTTCCGGGCGATGACGGCCCGGCGGACCCGCCGGATGAGCTCTTCGGATTTGCCGGAAAACATGACCCCGGCGATGACTTCGATCCAACCGGGGCGGGTGCCGTGGAACATGGGGGCGTAGGGTAGCGGCGGGAGGGGGGTAGGTCAAGGAAGCCTTGGTATCTTGCGGTTTTTCGAGGGGGTACCCCATATTGTATCGGTTTTTCAAGGGTTTTTGGGATGCCCCCCCGTATAGGGGTGATTTTGCAAGGCTTTTTCGACCACCTCCACCCAGGAGTGCGCCATGAACAAAGCCGAGCTGACTGCGGCCCTCGCCATGCGGACGAAGATGTCCAAGGCGGATGCCGGCCGGACGATCGAAGCCCTGTTCGATGACAAGGGCATCATCGCCGGTGAGTTGAAGAAAGGTGCGAAGGTGCAGATCACGGGCTTCGGCAACTTCGAAGCTCGGAAGCGCGCCGCTCGCATGGGCCGCAATCCGAAGACGGGCGGCGTCATTCAGATCAAGGCGTCGATCGCTCCCGCGTTCCGCGCCGGCAAGCAGCTGAAGATGGCCGTCAACGGGAAGATGAAGTAAGCAGGGGGTTTCGCTATACTGTGATGTCATTGTGAGACGTCACGGTGACCAATAGCGAAGCGGTATGCGGGCTGCCCCGTCGGGCAGCCCGTCGCTTTTCGTAGTCCTTCAGGTCAGGCCGCAGCGGTGAGCTGCAATCCCCTCTGACATTTCTTGCAGGTGACTTGCTGCGGAGTCTTCCATCGCGGCGGGAGATCGAGTTTCTGCTCCGCGCCACAATCGGGACACACACCAGTCGCGCCCTTGCCGAGCTCCGGCGTGCCGAGGCGCTGGAAGAACTGGAAGATCGCGAAGATGAAAAAGCCGGGGACCAGGAGGAAATGCGCGACGGGGATGAAAATCGAGCCCACGGCACAGGCCCAGAAGGTGCCGAGGGCTTTGAAGGCTCTTCTGGTCCGCGCTTTCTTGTCGAACGAAACGACGGTCACCGTGCCACTCGTCGACTTCCCGCTATAGCCGGTGAGCTGGAACACCTGCTCTCGTTGTGGGTCCATCGGTCACTCCGTCAGCGGTCCAGACGGGCACTCACCCTCCGACCGCGAATCATCATCCCGGACAAGCGGGCCACCGCGCGTTCCGCGGCAGATCCCGCCACTTCCACCACGCTGTGTGTTTCCCGCACGTCGATGCGGCCGATGTCGTCTCTGGACAATCCAGCCTCGCGAACGAGAGCACCGACGATGTCCTTCGCCGCGGCTCGATCTTTCTTCCCCACATTCACATGAACCTTGACCCGGGCAGCGGTCACGCTTCCCGCGTCCCGTTTCTCGCTCCCCGCTTCACGCCCCACCGCGTACACAGCCGCCGCCACCTCTGCCGCATCGTACCGCTCAAACAGCGGCGCCAGGAGCGCGAGCTCCGCGGCGAGGTCCCCGCGCTCGATCCGTGCTGCGATCGTCCCCCTCACCTGGCGCGGCGCGGTCCCTGCGCCCGACAAGAGAGGAATGGGCGTCAGGGGCGACGCCACCGACCGGGCATACGGCAGTTGGTCGGGAGCGAGCACGAGCACCGGCGTTCCAGCGGTTGCCAGGGTCGCGAGCTCTGCCCGCGTCGGCAGATCAGCGCAGATCACCGCATTGACCTGGCCGGCCGCCTCCATGCCGCGGCGCCAGACCAGCGCCGAGCCGGGGTCCAGTCCATCGAGGGCCGCCGTGATCGCCGGCTCCCGGGCGCCCGGTGCAGCCAGCACGTACTTGGCTTCGCCGAGTGGCGGAAGGGGACGGGCATTCTCACCCATCGGAATGTCCCCGACGATGTGCGGCCGCCGCGCGTGGGCCTCGAGCAGTCCCTCAAGACCGCCCGGATTCCAGCTCAGAACGATCCGCCGTGTTTCCTTCATCTCCGCGAGCAGCGCCGGGACGAAAGAGAACTCAGGCGTTCCCTGAAGCGTTTCGGGCCACGCCAGCACGACGCTCCGTATCTGCTCGCCTTTGAGCACCGATCGGGAAAGCAGGGCGGCGCAGTCGGCGGGTGATCCGGCCAGGACGTCCACGGCGCCCGCGGCCAGCAGGCGGGTGGTGCGGTCCAATCCGGTAACGGCGTGGAAGCGAAGAGGTTGGGGCACCGCGGGGGTCCAGGCGGTCGCGGCGCTCGGGCTTTCCGTGATGATCAGCACCGGGGTGTGCCCCTGGACCATCGGCCACAGGGCGCCCGCGCAGTCGGGGGCGGGGGGAGACACGATCAATACCGGGCGGCCGCGATCGAGTCCGGCCGTCGCGGTCGTCGCTTCCACAGGTGCCGTCACACGGTCCTCAGTTGTCAAAGGGCGTTTGTCTGTAAGCTAGCGAAGGAAGTGCTAAATTCCAGTTCGAACTTTGACTCCACGGAGACTCGGTGCCCGACGGCCTTTCGCAGAATCTGCAGCATCTCGAAACATCAGCGACCATCGCCATTTCGCAGGAAGCGAAGCGCCGGCGCGCCGCGGGCGAAGACGTCATCGACCTGGGCGCGGGCGAACCCGATTTCGCGACGCCGCCGATCCCGGTCGAAGCCGGCATCAAGGCGATCAAAGATGGGCACACGCATTATCCATCGAACGAAGGCATCCTCGAGCTTCGTGCCGCTGCGGCGAAGCACCTCTCGCTCCTTTCCGGCGGCCGGCCCGTCAACGCCGACCACATCGTGGTGTCGTCGGGCTCGAAGCAGTCCCTGTTCAACGCCTGCTTCTCGCTCTTCGGTCCGGGCGATTCGGTCGCGATCCCGGCGCCGGCCTGGGTCTCGTATCCACAGATCATTCACCTGGCCCGCGCGCGCCCCGTGATGGTGGCGGGAGATGCCGAGTGGGGATTGAAGGTGGGGGTGAAGGACCTGGAACGCATGGTGCCGACGCCCAAGGGCCTCATCCTCTGCTCGCCCTGCAATCCCACGGGCGCGGTGTATTCGCTCACCGAGCTCCGCGCCATCGCCGAGTGGGCCGAGAAGAAGAACGCCTGGATCATCGCGGACGAGATTTACCGGCGGATCCACTACGGAACGGGCCCGGCGCCGTCATTCCTCGACCTCAGTGATGATCTCCTGAAGCGCGTCATTCTCATCACGGGCGTCAGCAAGGCGTACGCCATGACGGGATGGCGGATCGGGCTGGCGCTCGCGCCCCAGCCGATCGCCAAGGCGATGTCGGCGCTTCAGTCCCACACCACGAGCGGCGCCAATCACATGGCGCAGTACGCCGCGGCGGCGGCCTATGGCGACGACCGCGTGGAGCAGGACGTCCTGCGGATGGTGGCCGAGTTCCGGAAGCGCCGCGATCTGGTGGTGGGCCGCTTCCGGCAGGAGCTTCCCGGAGTCGAGTTCGTCGAGCCCGTAGGCGCGTTCTATTTCTTCTTCCGCGTCGATTCGTTCGGCAGAATGAACGGCACCGACTTCTGCACGCAGCTCATCACCGAGACCGGCGTCGCCCTCGTCCCGGGCGCGGCGTTCGGCGACGACCGGTGGGTCCGGCTCTCGTACGCGGCGGCCACCACAGAACTCGAAAAAGCCCTCGATCGAATCCTGGAGTTCGTTACCGTTCGGGAGACGGGAAAAGGGAAGCGGGAAACGTGATGGTCTTCGAAGCCAAAATCATCCCGCTCGACGGCAAGCTTCCCAAGGTGACCTATCGCTGGGATGCCGAGACCGACATCCTGACTGTCTCCTGCAAGGGGACGGCGAAGAACGGCAAGGGGTTGAGCGGTACGGTCGACCTCGAGGGCGCGGACGGCTCCTTCGTCGTGCTCGATGTCGCCGAGGGCGCCCTCCGCGGCCTCGACGTCGTGACCTGGCCCGACGACATCAAGACGCTCAACACTCTGGCGCCCCCCACTGATCCGAAGGAGGGGGCCGTCATCTTCCCGTCGCGGAATTCGCAGCCGGGGGTGGCGGCGGTGGAAGTGGACACTGCCCTGACCATGGAGAAGAACGCCGCCGAGTCCACGCTCCATCTGAAGGTCGGGCGGGCGCGGACCGCGACACCGGTGCGCGTCGGTGATCACCTGATGGTCGAGATCGACAAGCAGAACCGATTGGCCGGCGTCTGGCTCCTCGACGTCCCGCCCTTCCCGAACGTCGAGGTCACCGCTTAGTCGTGGAAGAGCGGCTCGAGCGCTACCTGCGCGAGCTGTTCGCCGCCGAAGACGCCGCGCTCGTTACCATCCGGGAACGGCAAGCTGCGGCGAATCTCCCCGAGATCAACGTCTCCGCCGAAGAAGGCCGTCTCCTGGCCGTGCTCCTCTCTGCCGTGCAGGCAAAGCGGGTACTGGAGATCGGCGCGCTGGGCGGCTACTCGGGCACCTGGATGGCACGCGCCCTCCAGCCGGGCGGCACGATGACCACGATCGAATTCGATCCCCATCACGCGAGGGTGGCGCGAGAGGCCTATGCCCGCGCCGGCGTCTCCGATCGCGTCGAGCTGATCGAAGGCTCCGCGCTCGACGTGCTGCCGACGCTGCAGCCGGGATTCGATGCGGTCTTCGTCGATGCGGACAAGGCGCCCATGGCGAAGTACTTCGAATGGGGCGTCCGCCTGCTGCGCATCGGCGGCCTGCTGCTGGGCGACAACGCCTTCCATGACGGCCGGGTCGCCGATCCGACGGTGACCGCTCCCGACACCGAGGGCGTGCGAGCCTTCAACACACTTTCAGCGACCGATCCCCGCATCAACGCCACGGTGATTCCGATTCGCGATGGCCTGGTCGTGGGCGTGAAGGTGCGGGAGTGATGCCTCGCATGCCGTGGCTCGACGCCGCCCTCGCGGCGGGAGCGGTGCCGGCGTCGTTCGTGCCGGACGCTTCGGGTGGACGCAGTGAAGCAGAGGATCCGACCGGCGCTGATGTGGTCGAAGGGACCGGTCTCACCACCCATGCACTCGATGGTGAGCCACTCGCACCGTCCGCCGTGACGTTCGTCGATGGCATTCAACGCTGGGCGGTGGTCGGCTACGATGGAGTCGTCCCGCTGGTCAGTGCCTACGTGGCGGCGGGTGCCCGCCGCCGAATGGACGGTCGGCTTCACACCGTCGCCGAGCGGTCGCAGCGGGTGATCATTACGGCGATGCGCTCGTTGAGCGCCACGGTCCGCGACGCGCTGGCGGGATCAGGCGAAGAGCTGGTGGATCTGAAGGACGAGGTGCCGGGGCAGCCCGGCAGGACGCTGACGGCGATCGGCGTGCGGGTGGAGCGGCTCCGCGAGGCCGTCGAGCGGACGGTGGCCGAGCCCGTGGCGGAGCGGCTTCCTGAGGACGAATGGCTCGTCATGGACGGCATTCTCTCGAACTCCCCCGTCCTCGCCCGGCACCCTCGCGCCCTCGGCCTCATCAAGAGTCATGGAGCCCAGTATTTCACCGGCGACGACTTGAAGCGCGCGCTGATGCTCCCTGAAGGACACCGGACCTCGGTATTCGAGCCCCACCGGCATGGGTCGCAGGCAGTCCATTCGTGGTACGTGCGGATCTGGCCCTGGGAGGGTCACGACTTGCTGTACGGGCTCCTCCGGCTCGAGGCCCGTGCGCATCCCGACTCGATCGCCCGTGCCGGCGCGATCAGCGCATGGCTCGTGAACGAACGGAAACCCCTGGCTACACCCGACGCGCGGTTCGATCGTTTGCTGTATCCTATTCATGACGTGGAGACCTATCTCCGCAGCCGGGCTCCCCAATACCTGGTGGCTGATCCCGGTTCACGCCTTCCGAAGACGGGCACATGAGCGTCGGACGAGTCGTCGCCACTGAGCTCAAGCCCGCCACGCCGCACCAATTCCATTTCTGGACGGCGCGGGACACGAGCATCGGCATCGGCGCCATTGTGCGCGTCGAAGACCCCGCGGATGCCGGGCGGGTCGTCTTCGGCGTGGTCACGGACGCGTTCGCGTACTCGGATCTCGCGACCCCCCTCCATGATGTCGTCAGCGCCGACGGCGATCCCGAGCGCGCCGGTACCGCGCCCACGATGCGGCAGGAGATCAGGCTCTGGACCGCGGCCGTCCTGCGGCAATTCCCGGAAGACCCGCTACAGCCAGTCCCGCTTGGTCGCGTGCTCGTCGCGACCGACGCCGACGTCGCAGCGGCCCTGCGGATGGACGCCTATCTCACCGGCGCCACCCCGACCGGAATTCCCGTCGGGCTCTACACCTCGGGCGGACTCGAGGCCCCGGTCTACCTCGATTCCGACTTCCTCCTCGGACCTGAGGCCGCGCACCTCAACATCTCCGGGATCTCCGGACTCGCTACCAAGACCTCAGCGGTCGAGTTCCTGATCTCCTCGATCTTCCAGCACTTCCCGGCGCACCGCGGACGGGTGGCCGCCGTGTGCTTCAACGTGAAGGGGCCCGACCTCTGTTTCCTGGATCGCCCGGGCGACCTCCAGGAAGAAGATCGTCGTCGCTACGAGCGCCTCGGCGTCCGTCCCGAGCCGTTCAAACGGGTGCGCTACTTCGCGCCGTTCAAGCCGGACGGCGTCAATCTCAACACGCTGCGCACACATCCCGATCTGGTAGGGGACGTCGACCCGCTGGTGTGGGGCCTCCGCGAAGCCCTCGATTTCGCCGAGGTGCTGCTCAACAAGGACGACATCGACGCGAAGGCCGACGCGTTCATCGACTTCCTGAAGGACCGCGTCGTCGGGCAACCCTTCGACGACGGCTTTGGAAACCAGCATCAGGTCGAGACCTTTGCGGACCTCGATGCCCTCTTCCGGGCCATCCTGCGCGGGGTGGAGGATTCGGGGCGCGGGGACATGTGGCGCACCCATCACGTCGCCACCATCCGGAAGGTCCGGAACCGCCTCTCGAACATTTCGACGCGCTGCAAGGGCCTGGTGACCGACGACGGCGCGGTGGGCGACCTCCCGTGGGGCGCGTTCGAAGACCGCGGCGTCTACGTCATCGATGTCGCGAACGTCGATCCCCTCGGCCAGGACCTGGTCTTCGCGCGCGTAGTGTCGAAGCTCCGTGAGCGTCTCGAGCACCGGAACCTCGGCGTCGATGTCGTCACCGTGTTCGTGGACGAGCTGAACAAGTACGCGTCCGGTGACGGACCCGAAACACACGTGAAGCGGATGCTCCTCGACATCTCGGAACGCGGCCGCTATCTGGGACTCGCGCTGTTTGGGGCCGAGCAGTTCCGGTCGCAGGTGCACCGGCGGGTGGTGGGGAATGCGGGGACGCAGGTGTTCGGTCGGATGGACGCCGACGAGCTGGCGACTCCCGGTTACCAGGTGCTTTCGCCGGCCACGAAGATCAAGCTCGCGACCCTGCCCATCGGTGAGCTGATGATCCGGCACCCGCATTTCACGCAGCCGATCTTCGTCCGATTCCCGCGGCCCGCGGTGATGCGGGGGAGGGATGGCGTGGAGCAATTCCCGCCTGCCGAAGACCTGCCATTCGAGGATGCGATCGTGCGGCAGCTGATGAAGCTCGACCGGCGGCTCAAGCCGAACGTGCTGAAGGACCTGGTCGCATCTCGTGAGCAGGAGGATGTCAGGCGGGCCCTCGCTGCCGTTCGCCGCACCCGCCCCGACGATGTGCTCGCCTTCTTCCGCGCCGCCCTGGGCAACAAGGTCGCTGCCGAAGTGCCGCGGGAACGGCGGGCGGTACCGCCGCTGTCACCGATTTCCGAGGAGCCATACTGACCGGGAGGTCCACCGTGCGTGCCGTCACTCTGTTCGTCGTCCTGGCTGTTCCGGCGTTCGTGATGTCCGCGTGTGGTGGCTCCCCAGGGGCCGCGCCGCCCCCGGCGCCGGCCGCACCGGCGCCCCCGGCCCGTATTCAGCTTCGCTACCACCCCAGGGCCGGCGACCACTTCGCCGAAGTGTTGGACCAGCGAACGGACCTCAAGCCGGATTCCGGCGCGGAGGGCATGCCGCCGACGGCCATGGTGGTCCGCACGTTCTCGCATGACTCCGTACTCCCGTCCAGCGCCGACACCGTGCGCATTCGCCAGGTCATCGACTCGATGATCCCGATGGACACCGGGAGCGGTGCGCTGCCCGGGCTAGACCGGCTCCGCAACACCAGGGGCATCGTTGGCGTCGTGTCGCTCGACGATCGCATGGTCGTTCGGAACTCCGCATTCACCGACCGGGATGGCAACCCGTCGTCGGTCACGGCGGCAATGGGTGAGGGAGCCCGCCAGTTCAGCGCGGTCCTGCCGGACCTGGCCGTGGCTCCGGGGGATACGTGGAGTATCACCTCGACGGCAGGGCTCGCGAAGATGATGCCGGGAATGGACTCGATCCGGATCTCGATGTGGTTTCGCCTGGATTCGATCGTGGTGTCCGGCACCGATACCAGCGTGCGGATCGCCACGCGAATCGACTTTCCGACCGCGCCCATCAACATCGCGAGCGGCAACATCCGGCTCGCCATGTTCATGACCGGTTCCCTGACCGGCGCGAAGTGGTTCTCGGTCACCCGTGGGGCGGTGACGAAGGATTCCATGGCGGGAACGGTCCACATCGCGGCGACGAGCCCGCTGCTTCCGAATGGGCTGCGCATGATCATGCACCAGCAGTACATCAGGCGCGTGGAGCGGCCATGAGCACGTCCGGGCACGCGGCCGCCGCAGTCATCCTTGGCGTCGCGTCGCTCGGAATTGCGTGTGGGGGTGGAGCGACCCCCGGCGGTCCGCCGGCCCCCCAGGGCCTTCGCGTGCATCTTCAGTTCGCGAAAACGCCCGGGCCGCTGCGGTATGAGGTGCACGCCACGTACGAGCGCCCATGGATCGCATGGATGAAGGTCAAGGTCCAGCGCACGATGTACGTCACTCAGGTCTTTCAGGACTCGCTCGAGGCTCATCTCGTCCACGTCCGCGTCGACTCGGGGAGGGGCAACGCCGACCGGCCCATGTCCGTTGGCCCATTCCCCGGGTTCATGGGGTGGTTCAACGATCGCCGGGACCGCATCGATACCCTGGCCACGGACCTTTCGATTGAGGAGTACCGCGCCGACGTCTTCGACGGGATGATTCCACTGCCGTTGGATTCGGTCGGTGTTGGAGACGTGTGGGATGCCGGAGCCCGGCGTCCGACGGTGATTCATGTCGAGAACAATCCCGTCCATGCAACGGCGCGGGGAGTGGTGAAGAAGCTCACCATCATGAACGGCGATACGATCGCCGTCTTGGGCCTGACGTTCGACGTCAAGGGCAAGTTCATTCTCAAGAACGGGCAGGAAATCGACGTCCACGGCCAGGAGAAGGGTGAGGAAGTGTTCTCAGTGAATCAGGGTGTCACCCTGCGGATTCATGTGGAAGGGAAAGTCGAGTGGGACACCGACGTCATGAGCTCGGGTGGGTTCGGGCAGGCATACGTGATTCTGCACAGCTGGTCTGATCGGAGCCTCATCCCATGACTTCACTGAAGATGCTCGGGATCTGGATCGCCGCGCTGCCGGACGATTCCGTGGCGGTGGGCGCCTCCTGGAAAGGTGAGGGCAAGTACCAGATCGTCGAGATTCAGGATACCCTCGGCCACCTGCAGGGGCGGATCCAGGCGAAACTGAAGTCTCTGACGGTGCAGGGGACGGACACCGTGGCGACGCTTCATCTGAAGATCGGGCTCGATTCCCTCTCGCTCGCCGGGACCCTGACGATGGAATTCGATCTCGGGGGCGCCGGGCGATCCGGCGTACCGACCAAAGTCAGTCTGGTGCGGGTACTCACCGGAGCGAAATGAAGCTCGCCCACCTCTCCGACCTTCATCTGGGCTTCCGCCAGTACGAGCGGCTGACTCCGCGGGGGAGTAATCAGCGGGAGGCCGACGTTGCGCTGGCCCTGAAGCGGGCCGTCGACGACCTGATCGAGCAGAAACCGGACTGCATCGTGATCGCCGGCGACGTATTCAACGCCGTCCGACCCACGAATGCAGCGATCCTGACGCTTTTCACGGAGCTCCATCGCCTGCACATCGGACTCCCCGACTCCGCGATCATCGTCGTCGCCGGGAATCACGACACGCCGCGGTCGGTCGAGACCTGGAGCATCCTGCGGCTCTATGAAGCGTTGGGTGTGCAGGTGGCCGTCGACGTCCCTCGTCGCATCACGCTGCCGAAGCTGGATGCCGCCATCCTCGCCGTCCCGCACTCAGCGGTGGCGCAGGCAGAGCGTCCGGCCCTCCGCCCGGAGCCCGGCGTCGCACACAACATCCTGGTGATTCACGCCGAAGTCGACGGCGTCTTCGCATTCGACAAGGGCGCAGTGGAGTACGGCAGCGGTGTCGTCACCCGTGCGGAGCTCGGCGCTGCTCACTGGGACTACGTCGCTCTCGGCGCGTACCACGTGGCGCGCGAGCTCGAAAAGAACATGTGGTACTCGGGGAGCCTGGATTACGTCAGCCATAACCCGTGGGGCGAGCTGGTGGATGAAAAGCGACACAAGCGCCCCGGGAAGGGCTACCTCCTCGTCGATCTGCCCGGTACCAAGGTGACCTTCCGGTCCATCGAGGCACCTCGGCGCTTCCAGGATCTGCCCCCCATCGACGCCACCGACAAGACGGCCGCAGAGTTGGATGCCGAAATCGCCGCGGTCGTGAAGAAGGTGAAGCCGGCGGTCGACGACATGGTGATCCGGCTGATCGTGAACAACGTGTCGCGCGGCATCGCGAAGGACCTGGATCACGAGGCGATTCGCGCCCTGAAAACCCGGGCCCTCAACTTCCACCTCGATCTCCGTCGCCCGCCGCCACCGGAGCGGGAAGTCGGGATGCCCACGCCCGGTGGAAAGGCCCTCACGCTTCCGGAAACTGTGAAGGATTTTCTCTCTCGCCGGCCCCTCGACGCGGACCTGGATCGCGAAGAGTTCGTCCGGATCGGGACCGAGTTTGTCGAGAAGGCGGGTGCCGGCACGCGAGAGGAGGGCGTCCGCTAGTGGAGCTGCGCCGCCTCCGGCTCGTGAACTTCCGTCAACATGCCGATACCGAGATCGAGTTCGGCAAGGGGATCACGGGCATCGTCGGCCCCAACGGAGCGGGGAAGACGACCCTGCTCGAGGCCATCGCCTGGGCCATTTACGGGTCGCAGGCCGCCCGTGGCGACAAGGACTCAGTCCGGAACCTGCGGGCCAAGGCCCGGTCCTCCGTCAAAGTCGAGCTCGAGCTGTCCCTGGGCCGTCATGAGCTGCGGATCGTGCGAGGCCTCCATTCCGCCGAGCTGTACCAGGACGGCGTGCTGCTGGCCAACTCGTTGAAGGAAGTCACCGAGAAGGCGCAGAAGGCGCTGGGGATGACGCACGAGGAGTTTTTCAACACGTACTTCACCGGCCAGAAGGACCTGGCGGTGATGGGCGCGCTGAAGCGCGAGGAACGGCATGCGTTTCTCTCCCGCGTCCTGGGCTATGAGCGCCTGGATCTGGCCCGGGTCAATGTCCGCGAGACGCGCAACGGACTGAACGGCGAGTTGAAGGGGCTTGAAGCTGGACTCGTCGACCGCGCGACGCTCGAAGCGGCCCGCCAGGAGGCCGAGGCGCGTTTGAAGGATGCACGGGGTGCCGTGAAGAGTGCCGAGCAGGCGCGCGCCGGGGCGGAGCGGCACCTGGGTGAGGAAGCGCCCAAGTGGAAGGAATGGCAGGCTCGGCGTGACCGGACGCTCTCCCTGGACGGCGACCGGCGGATCGCGGACAAGGAGGTCGAGACGGCGCGGCAGGAGTTCCAGCGTCTCGACCGCGAGCTCGCCGCGGCGCGCGACGCCCGCCGTCAGCTCGATCAGCTCGAACGCACCCTCGCGCCCATCCACGCCCTGGAACGGGAGCAGGAGAAGCTCGAAGGCCTGCAGAAGGAAGAGGCTGCGCGGAAGGCGGACGAGGCTCAGCTCAAGGAGCTGGCGCGGGTCACCGAGCGTCTCGACAAGCGCATCGGCGAGCTATTGCCTGCCGAGGAGGCTCTGGCGGCCGTCGAGCGGGAAGTGAAGCTGGTGGCGGAGGAGCTGGCCACGGCCGAGCGCCTGGCCGAGGAGGCGCGCACGACATGGGTCCGCGAACGGCAGTACGCGGAGACCAAGCGCAACGAGCTGCGGGAACAGTGGAAGGAAGTGAAGCAGGAGCGCGACGAAATCGTCTCCCTCGGTCCCGAGGGCATCTGCCCGACGTGCAAGCGCCCGCTGGGCCCCGAGTACGCCCAGGTGCTCACCGTACTCGATGCGCAGCTCACCGGCATCAAGGACAATGGAGAATTCTTCGCCAAGCGGGTGGACCAGCTCGATGCGGAGCCGGCCAATGTCACGGAGGCTGAGAAGACCCGTGATGAGGTGTCGGTCAGGAGCCGCAAGGCGAGTGAGCGGGCCGGGAAGCTTCGGGCGCAGGAAGAGGAGCGCCGGCGGGCAGCCGCGGAGCGCGAGGCCGCGGTCAAGCGGTCGGGGGATCTTGAACAGCGCCTGGCCAAAAGTGCCCTCGGCTATGATCGCGAACGCCACGAGGCCGTGCGCGCCAAGCTCGCGGAGCTGAAGCCCGTGCTGCTCGAGGCGACCATGCTGAAGGATCGCGCCGGCCGTGGTGAGATCCTGGTCAAGGAAGCGGAGCTTGCCGAGAAGGTGCTCTCCGCCCGCGAAGCGCGCGCCAAAGAGCTGACGGACGCCGTGAAGGCGCTGGGATTTTCGGACGCCGAGTTCGAGAGTGCCCGCCAGCGACATGACAAGGCGCTGGTCCAGGTGCGCGCAGCCGAAGTCGAGTTGGCGCAGATGCGCGGCGAGCTGACGGGGGCGGGGGGCGCACTCGTCGAAGCACGGAAACGGGAAACGGAGCGCGGTGAGAAAGAGAAGCAGGTGGCCGATCTCCGGATCCGTCTCCGCCTTCACAATGAGCTCGACCGCGCCCTCGGCGACCTGCGCACCGGCCTCAACGCCGCGATGCGTCCCGAGATCGCGACCCTCGCATCGAGCTTCCTGTCCGATCTGACCGATGGCCGGTACTCCGACGTCGATCTCTCGGAGGACTACCGGGTGATCGTGCTCGACGAGGAGCTGCCCAAGCCGGTACTCTCCGGCGGTGAGGAGGACCTGGCGAACCTCGTCCTGCGTCTGGCCATTTCCCAGATGATCGCCGAGCGCGCCGGCCAGCCCCTGTCCCTGCTCGTGCTCGACGAGATCTTCGGTTCACTCGACGAAGGGAGACGCCAGCACGTCCTCACGCTCCTGCGCCGGCTCGGCGATCGTTTCCCGCAGGTCGTGCTCATCACTCACGTGGAGCAGATTCGCGACGGGCTGGACCGCGTCATCCGAGTGGACTACGACTCCGCGAAGGGCACCAGCGTGGTGCGCGACGATACCGCGACGCTCGGAGGGGCCGATGCGGGCGTGGCTGCCTGAACGCGAGGTGCACGGCCCCGAACGGGCCGGCGAGCAGGACATCGAGGGCCTGAACCGGCTCTTCGCGGAGGCGTTCACGGACCGGTACCGCCGCGATGGCCTCGTGGGCGTGCGCGTCCCCCGGCTCAATCCCGCGATCTGGCGCTACGCGCTGCTCGATGCGGGGGAAGGGGCCATGCTCTGGCGGGACGAGCACGACGACATCGCCGCGTTCAACCTCGCGCATCTCTGCGGCCGTGAGGGATGGATGGGGCCACTGGCGGTCCGCACCGACCGTCAGGGTGGGGGCGTGGGGAAGCGCGTCGTCGGTGCGGCCGCGGACTGGCTCATCGATCACGGGGCCCACACGGTCGGTCTCGAGACCATGCCGCGGACCGTCGACAACATCGGGTTCTACTCAGGGCTCGGGTTCCGGCCCGGGCACCTCACGGTCACGCTGACCCTCGACACCGGCACCCGCCGCTTGCCTGCTCCCGCGTTACTCTCGGAAGAGTCGAATGACCGCCAGCATTCCGGCGTCACGGCCATTCGCGGATTGGTCGAGGAGCTCGCCCCTGGCTACGACTGCTCGCGCGAAATCCTGTTGACCGCCGAGATGTCCCTTGGAGATACGGTGCTCCTGTGGGGCGACGCGGGGCTCGACGGCTTCGCTCTCTGGCACTCGGCGCCATTGGCCGAGGGGCGCGACGGGGATGAGGTGCGCGTGCTGAAGCTCGCGGCGCGATCTCCGGAAGCGTTCGCCGGCGTCGTCAGCGCCGTCGAGGCCGCGGCTTCCCGGGCGGGCATCAGACGAGTGGCGATCAGGTCCCAGACGGCGTATGCCGACGCCTATCAGTCCCTGATGGGGCGTGGCTATCAGGTGCGGTGGACCGATCTGCGGATGTGTCTGACGGGGTATGCGGAGCGGAGCCCTGCGAAGGGTGTGCTCTATTCGAACTGGGAGATCTAGGCGGACTTCAGCGTTGCCAGCTTCGCGTCCTTCGTGCCAATGAGATGAATGGCAGTCCCGAGCCCGATCACTTCAGTGGTGTGTGGCGTGTCGGCCGCCAGATCGAGCCGGTCGCCCGGTCCAAGGTCATACGTCTCCGCGCCAACCCGCACCCGCAGGTATCCCGACACGACCCAGCGCGTTTCCGGCCAGTTCGTGGCCTCATCGCCGCTCTTCGCACCGGGGACGTCGGACCACCACGCGGTGTGTTTCCCTTCGCGTTGCAGCATCTCGCGGAGGGCGGACATCACAACGGGTCCCTGTTCGGGGTTCCATCGCATCAAGTAGGCCATCGTCTCCGAACCTAGAGTGCGAAACCGGGGAGCGCAATTGAGGCGTTCCCTGTACGTCTTGTCACGACATGAACTTCGGGTTGCCCACGATGATCCGCCGTGCCACGGCGATCGCGCCGATGGCATAGAGCAGGTTCACCGAGCCGGCCCCGATGTGCAAAAGGAACAGCAGGACCGCCCAGGCCATCAGCGACGCCATGGCGACGATGAGTGTGATGTTCATCAGCCCTTCCTTGACGAAAGCGTCCCGGGTGGTATCGTAGTCGTGGGGACGGGGAGCTTCAACTGTCGAGCCAACAGCTCGGATGTGGACCCAGATACTGTAACCAATGTCATGCCCCCTCGATTGGGGAAGACAGAAGCTGCGGTGAGGGACCAGTCATTACTTTCGGGCTTCGACTTTCCTTCCCGTTCCTGCAGTCCCGATCGGCCGCGAGCTTAGGCTCCGCGGCCGATCGTGTTTTCTGGACCTACCGATTTAGCGACCTAGCGACTTAGCGACTTCAAGGCGGCTGTTAAGGCCACAGGACGCCGCCGTTTCATCAGGTAAAGCGCTACGAGCAATCCAATCCACGCCCCATATCCCCACGCGACCTCCACCCGCCAGTGCGGCACGATGAACTGCACCAGCCAGAGTGCGAAGATCCCCAACGCCTCGTACCACTGAAACTCGAGCGTAAGCAGCACCAGCACCGCCACGGTGCTTTGGAGCAGGGTGATCAGGATCTCGAGCTGCTGCTCCTGGTCGAAATGGAAGTCACTCCACGTCCCGGTGGCATGCCAATGCGAGTACCCGTACACGAGGGGGATCATCGGTGCGAGCACGGTCCATTGATTGATGTTGCTCGACACGAGATTCATCAGGGCCATCGGGGCATGCGACACCCGACGCGCCCAGGTGAAGGCCGACAGCTTCTCGGGGAACTCGGAGAGGAAGGGCGCCACCCACTGCACCATCACGAACTGACTCACGCCGAGCATCCCGGCGACCGCGAGTATGGACTCGAGGAACGGGTGGGCCGTGAAGAACAAGAGCGCGCCGCCGACCGCGAACAACCCGCCGATCGCCGCGGGCCGTCGCCAGCCCGGTTGCCGGTAGGCCCACTGAGCGACCGCCGGCGCGTCTTCGATGTGCTCCGCTGACTCCGGTGGATGCCGGAGCAGGGCCGCGAGATACAGTCCGTAGAGGACCAGGAGAATCACGGCGTCGAGCCAACCGATGGTCCCCTTCATCAGGATCAGCACGAAATACATCAGCGCAGGGATCAACCCCACGATTTCGGTGGCGTGCTCCTCTTTGAGCTTGATGGGCCGCCGCCGCGGGTGTCCCTGGCGCCGGCCGTACCACGCATAGACCGCGTAGATCATGGGCCAGCCGAGTCCGAGGAGGAGTCGGATGGCGCCGGTGAGATTGGCGATGGCGAGGTGGGCGCGGGCGGGATCCTTGCCGGCCTCCCAGGCGATGACCGCTTCGACGGCGAACTCCGGGAGGGTCTGGAGCCACGCGAGGATGGCGAGGGCCAGCCCTTGTGACATCAGGAACTGCGCGGCTTCCGCTCCCCAGGTGACCAGGAAGGCGGAGAACAGGATACTGGGGAAGGTCCAGAGGGCTGAGAGGGCCGTGCCTCCCGCGCTATGGACGAGGCGGAGTAGCTTTAGGGCTCGCACGTGCGCCGAAGATAGAGGAACTCATGGCCCGCGACCAGATGAAGTCGTCGTCCCATCACAGCTTCCACGAATCGCATACGCCGCCCAGCGTGGCGCGAATCCCCTTCGAGACCCTCATCTCCGAGATGCTCACCCAGCTCGGCGAGGATCCGAGCCGCGAGGGGCTGCTCCGCACGCCCCACCGCGTCACCGAGTCGATGAAGTTCCTCACCCGGGGGTACGGGATGAGCATCGACGACGTGATCAACGGCGCGCTCTTCGAAGAGAAGCACGAGTCGATGATCGTGGTGAAGGACATCGAGATCTATTCGCTCTGTGAGCACCACATGCTGCCGTTTTACGGACGGGCGCATGTCGCGTACTTGCCGAACGGGAAGATCGTCGGACTCTCGAAGATCCCCCGCGTCGTCGATGTGTTTGCGCGACGTCTACAAGTTCAGGAGCGCCTCACCGACCAGGTGGCTGACGCCTTGATGCGGGTGCTCGAGCCCCTCGGCGTCGGCGTGGTGATCGAGGCCTATCACCTCTGCATGATGATGCGCGGCGTGGAGAAGCAGAACTCGAAGACCATCACGAGCGCCCTGCGCGGGGCGTTCCGGGATGACGCCAAGACCCGCGAGGAGTTCCTGGGGCTGGTCGAGTAGTGACCGCCCTCGCCGGGAAGGTCGCCCTCGTCACCGGCGCCTCCCGGGGGATCGGGCTCGCGGTATCGGATGAGCTGCGGGCCGCCGGTGCCCATGTCGTCCGGCTGGCGCGCTCGCTCACCGATGGCGCCAGCGACCGGCAGACGGACTTTCGCTGTGACGTCTCGGACGCAGGCCAGGTGGACCGGGTGGTGGGGAAGGTCCTGAAGGATCTGCACGCTCCCGACATCGTGGTGAACAATGCAGGCATTTTCTTCATCAAGTCATTGGAAGAGACGACGGTCAGCGACTTTGCGCGGGCGGTGAGCGTCAATCTGGTGGGGCCATTTCTCATCGCCCGGGCGCTCGTGCCCCATCTCGTGAAGCGGGGAAGCGGACATCTGGTGACCGTTGGCTCGATCGCCGATCACATGGGGTTCACTGGCTCCGCGGCGTATGGCGCCACGAAGTTCGGGGTGCGGGGGATGCATGAGTCGATCGTCGCGGAGCTGGCCAAGACCGGTGTCAGGACGACCCTCGTTTCCCCCGGGCCCGTGGACACCGACATCTGGGATCCGATCGACCCCGATTCAAAGGACGGATTCACCAAGCGGAAGGACATGCTGCGGGCGGAAGATGTCGCAGAAGCAGTGCTCTACGCCGTGACAAGGCCCGCACGGACGGCGGTCACGGAGATTCGGCTGCTGCCCACTGGATATTCGGCGCGGTCATGAAGACTCTGCTGTTGGCGCTGTTGCTCGCAACGCCCCTCGCATCGCAAGGCGTCGATCTGATCCCCGATTCCACCGGATGGGGCCTTTGGGGCGTGCACGTGCTGACACTCGCCCATGCTCCAGACAGTGCGATTTGGGTCGGCACCTACGGGCATGGAATTTTTGTCTGGCGCCCGCACGCGACTTCCTGGGAACAGATTGCTGAGAATGACGACACGTCGAAGCATTCGATCTCCTGGGACTTCGTCCACGCGTTTGCGTTCGGGCCCAAGGGTGAAGTCTGGTACGGGACGGTCGGGAACGGGTGGGGACTCTCGCTCGATAACGGCAACACGTGGAAGAACTGGCAATATCGGGAACTCGGCCCGGAGTGGCAGTACGTGGCGCCGAATGGGATCGCGACGCGCGGAGACACGACCTACATCGCGACGGCGGACGGCTTGAAAATCACCGGCGACGACGGAAAGACGTGGCTCGTAGTCACCGATTCGATGGGCGCCACCACCGCGAAGGACTCCGTGATTGGCCGGATCCGTAATCAATACCTACTCGCGATCACTCTCGGCGACGGTGGGAACATGTGGGTCAGTGAGTTGACCGGGATCGCGCACTCGCCGGACGGGGGGCGGACGTGGCATGAGGGGTTCTTCCGGCCTCCCTGCAGCGGGGAGGGGTGCGAAAACAGGGCCCGCGCGTTTGCGACGGACTCAAAGGGCGTGTTCTGGATCAGAACTGAAGACGGTGTCTTCAAGTTCGGGCCGCAGTTTGGGGGCTGGAAGGCCTCGGCCGATTCGATGCCGAAGATCGGACTGCCCATCACCAATTGGGAAGGTCCGGCTCCGAAGATCGTGGCACAGATGGCGGCGCTCCCCTCAGGACTTCGGCACACCTGGTTCCGCCGCCCGATCGACCTCGCCGACCAGCCCTACATCGACCAGACCTACCGCTTCGGCTCGACCATGGGCGGCAACTTCCAGGCGCATCAGGGTGTCGAATTCAACAACCCCGACGGCACGCCGGTACACGCCATCGGCGATGGGGTCGTGGTCTACTCCGGGAAGGCAGAAGCTGGAGCCAACACGATCGCCATCAGGCACGACAAGAAGCTCGATGGCAAGTACTTGTTCTCCGTTTACTATCACAATTCCAAACTGCTTGTGAAGGTGGGAGACCGAGTCAAAACGGGTGATGTGATTTCACTGGTAGGAAATACCGGGCGCGCCACCAACGACCATCTGCATCTCGAAGTCCACGTCGCGCCGACGACGGACTCGGAGAAGATCGTCGACCCCGAGGTCCGGTACCCGCCCTTCAATGTCAATCCGGAGCTCTGGATCGAGCCGATGCCTGGCACGGGCGTCGTGGCGGGGCAGGTGTGGGACTCGAAGGGCCAACCACTCCAGCAGGCCCGGATCTACGGCCTGGTGAAGCCCGAACCGCAAGAAACCCCGCTCTCGTATGTCGAGACCTACGGGCCCAGGAACCATGAGGACCCGTCCTACCACGAGCATTTTGCGATCGGGGACGTTCCGGCTGGCGAGTACACGATGGGCGTGGAGATTGAGGGCAAGAGAGTTTATCGGAACGTGAAGGTGGAAGCAGGCAAGCTCACCTGGGTGGAGTTCCGTCCCGATGCACATTGAGCTGACCGAGATGCTCCGCTGCCCCGAGAAACACCAGGAAGAGTTCCTGGTGCTTTCCACCGTCGAGATGTCCGGGCGGATGGTGGCCCGCGGGCTCCTCGGCTGCCCCGTCTGCCGCAAGGAATACGAGATCACAAACGGCGTGGTCGAGTTCGGCGGGATCTCGACCCACCACGCCCCGCCATTCTCCACCGCCGACCCCCTGACGGTCCAGGCCCTCCTCGACCTCTCCGGTCCCGGCGGCTACGTCATCCTCATCGGCTCGGCGGTCCGCTACGCCGTGGGCCTCGCCTCCCTGATGGGTGGGATCCATTTCGTCGGGATCAATCCGCCTCTCGACGCCGAGGAGCTCCCGATCCTCTCCCTCATTCGTGCTGAGCACGTCATCCCGCTCAAGAGCGCCATTGCGCGGGGTGTGGTGGTGGGAGCGGAAGTGGCGACCTCGAAGTGGCTGGCGGAAGCGAAACGAATCCTGCTGAAGGGCCGGCGGATGGTGATCGAGAACGAGCAGGTACCCGAGATCGCCGGCGTGAATCGCCTGGCGGTGGGGCAGGGTCTCTGGGTCGGAGAGGCTACCTCTTAGCCTTCAACGGCCGCAGCGAGCGGGTCCGCCTCCGCATACGCCGCCGTGATCTGCTTCTCATAATGCTGCTCCACGACTCTCCGCTTGATCTTCAACGTCGGCGTCAGCTCACCCGATTCGATCGTGAAGTCGTGTGCCAGCAGGGCCACCTTCTTCGGCATCTCGTACCGCGGCAGATCGTTGAGCGTCCCCATGCACTCACGCTCCATCTTGGCCTTCACGTCGGGCAGCGTGACGAGCTGCTCCCGTGAGGTGTACGCGATCTTCCGGTACTTCGCCCACGCTTCGAGCTGGTCGAAGTTCGGGACCACCAGGAGCAACGGGAATTTCCGCTTGTCGCCGAGCAGGATGACGCTCGCGACGTACTTGTTGGCCTTGACCGCGTTTTCGATCGGCTGCGGCGCGACCCATTTCCCACCCGCCGTCTTGATCATGTCCTTCTTGCGGTCGGTGATCTTGAGGTAGCCCTCGGAGTCGACTTCGCCGATGTCCCCCGTGTGGAACCACCCATCCTGCAATGCTTCCTTCGTTTCCTGCGGCAGGTTGTAGTAGCCCTGCATGATGTTCGGACCCTTGGCCAGGATCTCGCCATCCCCCGCGATCTTGATGGTCACGCCAGGGATGGCGGTGCCCACGGTGCCGAGTTTCGGCTTCTGTGGGGGATTCAGGGTCAGCACCGGAGACGTCTCGGTCAGGCCGTATCCCTCGAGAATCGGCAGCGAGCAGGCGAAGAAAAACAGGGCGACGTCGGCGGAGAGGGGCGCGCTGCCGGAGATGAACGTCTTGAGCCGGCCGCCGGTGGCGGCGCGCACCTTCTTGAAGACCAGCGTGTCGGCGATGGCGTGGTGGAGCGAGACGAGCATCGGGATCCGGACGCCGGAGAGCTTGTGCGTCGCCCAGCGGTCGCCCGCCTTCTTGGACCAATTGAAGATCGCGTGCTTCACGGGGCTCTTCGACGCGCCCTCGATCACCTTCGCATACACCTTCTCGTAGAGCCGCGGGACCGACAGGACGATCGTCGGCCTCGTCTCCCGGAGATTCTGCGCCACCTTATCGAACGACTCGGCATAATTGATCACCACCCCCGCGGCGAACATGGTGTAGTCGACCATGCGCTCGTAGACGTGCGACAGCGGCAGCATCGACAGGCATTCGTCCTGCGCCGAGATCGGCAGAATGTTGATGCAGGCAGCGACGTTGCTGTGGAGGTTGTCGTGGGTGAGCATCACCCCCTTGGGGTCACCCGTCGTGCCCGACGTGTAGATCAACGTCGCGAGTGAATCTGGAGACACCTTCAGCGCGTCCGCACGCCAATTCGGGTACTTCGACTCCGCCGCCTTGCCCTGCTTCTCCAGCTGGTCGAGCGTCATGACGCCGGCGCTCGCGCCGGCATCGAACGTGATGATCTGCTTGATGGGCAGGTGGGCCTTGATCTCGTTGACCTTGGCCACCTGCTCAGTCGTCGAGCAGAAGACGGTCGTCGCGCCGCAATCTTTCAGGATGTATTCGACTTGTTTGACCAACAGGGTGGGGTAGATCGGTACATCGGTGGCATGGGCACAGAGACAGGCATAGTCCACCAGGGCCCATTCGAGGCGGGTTTCCGACAGCAGGGCCACCCGCTCACCCGGTTGCACGCCGAGCTCTTTCAGCCCTAAGGAAATCGCCCGCACCCGCGCTTCGGCATCCTTGTGCGTCAGAGGGTGCCAGGCGTCCCGACCCTTCGCCTTGAAGGCGGTCCGGTTCTCGGGAACGAACCGGTCCAGACCATCGAAGAACAGCTGGGTCAGCGTCCCTTTTTCACCGGCTTTCATGGATTGAACCTCACCACGAAGGTCATGGGCGATCCAGGAACGGGGATGTGGTTGAAGTAGCGCACCACCGACGCCTGGACCACCGCCGAATCGGGCAAGGTACGCTGCTTCAACCGGACTTGCACGACGGCCAGGCCGTTCACATCCGTGACCACCGTGGGGCCGGGGGGGAACAGCTTGAAGCTGCCGGTATCGGCCGCCGGATTTGGATAGAGCAAGGTGAAGATGACCGGGCGTCCGGACAGGGCCGTGGTGTCGGTGGGGTCGTAATGCCGAACCCGGATGCGGATCGAGTCGGAGAGCGAATCCTTTTTCGTCCCGATGCTGACCGAGTCCCGGGCCGCGGTGCTGTCGGCGAAGGCGGTGTCGGGCCGGATCGAAACAGTGATCGCCTGTGGATTGGAGCGCAGGTTACCGGTGCGGGCTTCGATGAACCCGGTCGTGCTGGGATACCGGCCGACCAGGGCGCCGGTCAGGGTGTCGATGCTGACCAGGGTGTCGAGGTCGGCCCAGACGATCGGCGCGGAGACCGGCTGTCCGCGGCCATTGAGGGCCACGGCGGTCAGGACCACGGTGTCGCCGAAGTCCATCTTCCCGGTGTCGGGGCCGAGGTTGACCTGAAGGGCGATGACCTCGTTGAGGTCGGTACTGATGGTGCCGCAGGCGACCGCGAGGGCCCCGGCGAGCAGGGCCCCCCCCCACCGGATTCGAAGCCTCAGCGCGCCTCCATGGGGGAGTGGGCCTCGCCCATTTCCCGGAGCTGGTCCTTGGCGTGTTCGATCCACTTCTGTGCGTCGGGGCCCTTCGGAGGTTGCGCGAGGAATTCCTTCAGATGGCGCACGGCGCCGTCGGGGTCGCCGCGCTTCAGCAGGAGAAACGCGAGTCCGTAGTGCGCGCCCGCGAGGGACTTGTCGAGCTCGAGCGAGCGCCGGTAGTGGCGGATGGCTTCGTCCACGCGCCCGGTCTTCGTGAACGCGATGGCCATGTTCTGGAGAATGCGGGCGTCGTTCGGATGGTCGCGCAGCGCGAGGCGGTAGGACGTCAGCGCGGCCTCGTAGTCGCCTTGCCGTTCGAGCGCCAGCGCCTCGTTCAGGTAATCGAGTCGCTGCGGCGCGATCTCGTCGGGTGACGAGCCGCCGAAGAGGCGGCGCCAGAAACTCATGATGCGAAAATAGCTTGCGGCTGCTTGCATTCGCAATGTAGTTTCCCGAATGACGTACGTCCCTCCCGGTGCTCCTACCCCCCCCGCTCCCCGCCGTTCGCGCCCCGGACGCGCATCACCCAACGCGGTGCTCGAGGTGGACTGGCCGTTTTTCGGGGAGCTCTGCCGGGTCCTCGCCCTCAAGGTGTTTCGCGCGTACGACCCTGAGCTGGTCCTGGGCATCGCCCGGGCGGGCGTCATTCCAGGCGCCGTGGTGGCGAGCATCATGCAGCGCGACTTCGCCTCGATGGCGATCACGCGCTCCGAGTCGGGCGCGCGGCCGGTCGTGATCGCGGGGCCGCCGCGGCTCGTGACCGGGCGCCGCGTGCTGATCGTGGACGAGACGTGCGACACCGGCGACACCATGAAACTCGCCCTCAACGCGGTCCGCGAGCTGCGGCCCGCCTCCGTGAAGACCGCGGTTTCTTTTCGCACCGGTCCCTATCAGGTCGATTTCTCCGCGCTCGAGACCGAAAGCTTCATCATCCTCCCCTGGGACCGCGAGATCATCAAGAACGGGGAGATCGTGGTCCGCCCGGATTACGCCGACAAGCTCCGCGGGATGTAGCGGGTGAGGGATCTCCTCGACGGGGCGCTTCGCGCGTCCCGCGCCGACTACACCGAAATTCGCGTCGAACGGACCTGGGCTACCGGGGTCTCGTTTCGCGGCCGCCGGCTTGAAACGGCCAGCGCATCCGAAGATGTCGGTGGGTGCGTTCGCGTCCTCTCCAAGGGGCATGGCTGGGGCGTCGCGGCCTTCACGTCGCTGCGCCAGGTCCCCGCGATGATCGAGCGGGCCCAGGAGCTCTCGCGGGCCATCGTGCTCGACGAGCCCATTCGCCTGGCCGACGTCACTCCCCAGACCGCCGAAGCACTCCTCGATCTGGACGGCGACGTCCGCGGCATCTCCCTGGCCGAGAAGACCCGGCTGATCGAGGCGTACAACGGCGAAATGCTCGCCGTCTCAGGCGATATCACCGACACCATCGCGAACTATCACGATGAAGTGACCGAGTACTGGTTCGTGAACTCGGAGGGGACGAGTCTGCACGAGCTCCGCCCCGAGGTCACGCTTTCGGGGACGGCCATCGCCCGGAAGAACGGCACGATCGAGAAGAGCCTCGAGTCGATCGGCCTCCGAAAGGGCTGGAACTCGGTCCACATGTACGCGGATGGGTTCAAAAAGGCCGGCGAGCGGGCGTCTCAGCTCCTCCGGGCACCGACCGTGCGCGGCGGCAACTACCCGGTCATCCTCGATCCCGAGATGGCCGGCGTGTTCATTCACGAGGCCTTCGGCCATCTGTCGGAGGCCGACTTCGTGTATGAGAACCCGCAAGCCCGGGAGATGATGACGCTCGGGAGGCGATTCGGCCGGAAGGTCCTGAACGTCGGGGACAACGGGGCCGCCCCCGGTCTCCGCGGCACCATGCCCTTCGATGACGAAGGTGTGCCGACGCAGGACTCCGTGCTGATCAGGGAAGGCGTCCTCGTCGGGCGGCTCCACTCGCGGGAGACCGCGGCCCGGATGGGCGAGCGTCCCACGGGCAACGCGCGCGCCCTGTCGTTCCGTCATCCACCAATCGTCCGGATGACCAACACGTACATCGGCAATGGCGAAGGGACCTTCGAAGACCTGATCAAGGACGTGAAGCTCGGCGTGTACGCCTGCTCCGCCTTCGGCGGACAGACGATGCTGGAGAGCTTCTCGTTCACCGCCGCCTACGGCTACATGATCCGCGACGGCCACGTGGCCGAGCTGGTGAAGGACGTGGTGCTGGCGGGAAATCTGTTCCAGACGCTGGACCGCATCGAGCGGATCGCCGGCGACTTCCAGTGGAATCAGATCGGCGGAGGGTGCGGGAAGGCGGGACAGGCCTACCTCGCCGTCACCGAGGGCGCGCCCCACGTGCGAATCGAAGACGCGCTGGTCGGGGGCGACGTCGCGTGATCCCGGCGGCCCTCGAAGCCCTGAAAAAAGCCGCGGATGCGGGAGATGCCTGCTGGCGTCGCAGTGAGCGGACGACCATCGCCTTCGAGTCCGGGCGCCTCAAGTCCGCCGGGGTCGTCGAGGAGTCGGGGCTCAACATCCGAGTCCTGAAGGACGGCAAGGTCGGCGTGGCCGGCACCACCGCCACCGACGCACCGCCATCCGACGTCGTCGCCCGCGCACTTGCCTCGGCAGCCCTCGGTGAGCCGCTGGCGATCGAGTTTCCTTCTTCCAGCAAGTTCTCCGCGGTTTCCACCGAGTCCAAGTCGGCGACGAGTGCGTCGGTGGGTACACTCGCGGACATCGGCCGGGGCCTGGTGGAGCGTCTCTCGCGTCCCGATGCACAGATCAATGTGGTGGTCGAGCGCGAAGTGGCGGAGCTGACGATCGGGAACACCGCCGGCGGGCAGGGCACGTACCGCGCCACCGGCGTGAGCGTCGGGGCCGACATCGCGCGCGTGTCCGAGAATGACGTGCTGATGATTTATGACGAGCTCACCGGGGTCGGGCTTCCGACCTCCGAGGACCTCGATTTCCTGGTGGACTCGATCAAGACACGCCTCGAGCTCGCGCTCAAGATCGTCGACCCGCCGAGTGGATCGCTGCCCGTAGTGTTCTCGCCGATGGGGCTTCAGGCTATTCTGCTGCCGCTCAAGGAAGCATTGTCGGGCAAGACGTTGGTGCAAGGCATCTCGCCTCTTCAGGGGAAGACCGGCGAGCCGGTGTTCGCGGAGGGGCTTTCGATCACCGACGACCCCACGCTCGCGGATCGCCCTGCCTCGTATCCCTTCGATGACGAAGGAGTGCCCGCAAGGCGTCTGCCCCTGATCGACTGCGGGACCCCCCGGGGCTTCGTCTACGATCTCGAGACCGCCGCGCGGTTGGGTGGGTCTCAACGCAGCACCGGTCACGGTCATCGCGGCGTATTCGGCAAACCCCACCTTGGCTACTCGAACCTCATCGTCGGGACCACGCCGGGCCCGAGCCGCTGGTCATTCGGTGGTGGACTGTTGGATGGCATCCGGGATGGCCTGCTGGTCGATGACCTGATCGGGGTCGGCCAGGGAAACGTGATCGGCGGGGCCTTCAGCCATCCTGTGGCGCTCGCGTACCGGATTCAGAACGGCAAGATCACCGGACGGGTCAAGGACGCGGCGGTGGCTGGGAACGTCTACGACTTGTTGAAGAAGCTCGGCGCCTGGGGGAATGATGGCCGCTGGGTGAGGACTCGCTGGTCGCCGTCGCTGCTCTTGGAAGGAGTGAGTGTAGCCGGGAGATAGGCGTGAACCCCGGGCCTTCGCCCCGGGGTCCGGTACACCCACCGCATGCCGCCTTACCCGACCCCGGGCGTGAGCCCGGGGATGCACAGAAGAGGGTTCGGCGTACTCTACGCCGCGTGCTGATACGCCGCTAACTGGCTCAGCACATCCCGGAGCAGCGGTCCCTCCGAGGCAAATCGGGGAGCCACCTCTCGTGAAGTGCCCGCCTTTTTCAGCTCGGAGAAATACAAGTCGAGAATCCGCGTGAGTAGCGCGGCTTGGTCAGCGTTGAGATTGAGGGTCAGCATAGGTACCTCCTCTCGCGTCAGAGTAACACCCTGAACAGAGAGCAGGTTCCGTTCCAAGGACTGGGATGGGGGATTCGGGATTGGGGAGTGGTTCGTTCCCAATCCCCAATCTCTTATCCCAATCCCGCATTTATCCGGTGAGCGCGTCCTCGTAGGTGCGGCCCGCGGTCATTTGCTCATACACATGCTGTAACGTTTCGGGTGCTGCGGATAGAAAACGGCAGCGCGCATCGTTCTTCGAACGACACTCCACTTCCATCACGGCGACGGGTTCCCCTGAGACGCGCCCCAGGAAATCGGCGAGCATGCCCGCCGAGAAGAAGCACATCGGGGCTTCGGCGGTGCCGGGATCGGCTTCGACCCAATCGGTGGAATCGACCGCGAGCGCGGCGCCGCCGACGGGCTGCACCGTGACCGTGCCCCAGCCGCGGGCGCGGAAAAACTCAGCCAGCACCGCGTTGACATGTGCGGTGTCCAGATCCTCAGGATTCGATACACCCGCCGCACCGGGGAGCCACGCGCAGAACGCCTGATAGATCCCTTCGCCCGACGCGTACCCCGTCTCTTGCAGCACCGCGACTGCCTGGTCGGGCGCGTGCTGGAGCAAGGAGCGATGCAGTTGTTGCAAAGACGCCCGCCCGATGGCGAGGCCGTCGGCGCGGGCGGAGGCGGAGGAAGGGCTCATATCTGGGTGCCCAACTTACAAGTTTGACTGGACGCGGCGCAACAGTTCGGCCTCGTCGATGACCGGAATGCCGAGCGTTTTGGCCCGGTCGAGCTTCGAGCCTGCGTCCGCTCCGGCGACCACGGCGGTGGTCTGCTTGGACACGGAGCTGGCGACATGGCCTCCCGCGCCAGTGATCAGGTCGGTCGCCACCTTCCGGGAGAGGGTCGGCAGGGTGCCCGTCACGACATAGGTCTGGCCTGCCAGACTGCCGCTCTCCGCTCCGGCGGTGACTGGCTCCACCAGGCTGAGCCCCGCCGCGGTCAGCCGGGCGATCAGGTCGGCATTCCGCGGTTCCTGGAAGAAATGCCACACCGCCTCGGCGATGGCGGGGCCGATTCCCCTGATGTCCCCGATGGCGCTTGCCGGCGCGCTGGCCAGGGCCGGCATGGAGCTGAACTGCCGGGCGAGGAGCTTGGCCCCCTGGGCGCCGACGTGCCGGATCCCCAGGGCGTACAGCACGATCGAGAGCGGCTGGGTTTTCGACGCCGCGACGGCCTCCACCAGGAGCTTGGCGGACTTCGCGGCGAAGCCCTCCAGCGCCTTGAGCTGGTCGGCCGTGAGCCGGTACAGGTCGGCGACGTCGTGAATCAGGCCCGCTTCCAGAAATGCCCGCACCCGCTCGTAGCCCAGCCCGCGGATGTCCATCGCCATGGCGAAGTGAACGATGGACTCGAGCACCCGGCCGGGGCAGGAGACGTTGGGGCAGAAGGACATCACTTCATCCTGCGGGTGCTCCACGTCCGATCCGCAGCGGGGGCACGTCTCGGGCATCTGGAACGGGACTTCGCTGCCGGTCCGGCGCTCGCGCACGGGGCCCAGGACCTGGGGGATCACTTCGCCGGCGCGGGTGACCTCGACCCAGTCGCCGATCCGGATGTCCCGCGCCGCGATCAGGTCCGCGTTGTGGAGGGTGGCGTTCGAGACCGTCGCGCCCCCGATATCCACCGGCTCGAGCATCGCGAACGGGTTGAGGGCCCCGGTCCGTCCGACGTTGATCCCGATGTTGAGGAGCTTCGTGATCTGCACTTCGGGCGCGAACTTCCGCGCGATGGCCCAGCGCGGCTCGCGTTCGCCCACGACACCGAGCTCATCATGCAGGCGCCGCTGATTCACCTTCACGACCACGCCGTCGGCTCCGTAGTCGAGCTCCGGCAGCAGCGCCTCGAGCGCGGTGATCGCGTGCTGTGCGGCCGCCAGCGTGGGCACCGTGCGATGGTGCGGCTCCACGGGGAATCCCCACTGCGAAAGGGTCGCGAGCAGCTGCTCCTGCGTGTCGAACGGGAGCGTGCTGTCCGGCGCTTCGACGTGGAAGCAGAACATCCTCAGTTTTCGGGACCGCGTGATCTTCGGGTCGAGCTGGCGGAGCGAGCCCGCGGCTGAATTCCGGGGGTTCGCGAACGTCGGCTCGCCGGCGGCTTCCCGTTCGGCGTTCAGCGCGGCAAACCGGGAATTCTCGAAGTAGACCTCACCACGGACCTCCATGAGGTCCGGCCATCCGTTCCCCTGGAGCTTGAGGGGGACGTCCCGGATGGTCTTGAGATTCGGCGTGATCTCCTCGCCCTCCACGCCATTCCCGCGCGTCGCGCCCGTGACCAGCACTCCGTTGCGGTAGGTCAGGCACACCGCGGCGCCATCGATTTTCACCTCGAGCGTGTAACCGGCCTTCGTGACCTCCGGCACCAGGCGCGCGTTCCGCTCCTCCCACGCCGTGAGCTCTGCCGGGTCGAAGGCGTTGTCGAGCGAGAGCATGGGCACGAGGTGACGGTGCTTCTGGAAGGCCGCGGACGGTTGGGAGCCGACGCGTTGGGTGGGAGAGTCGGGAGTTTGGAGCTCGGGGTGCGCGGCTTCGAGGGATTCCAGCTCCTGGAAGAGCCGGTCGTACTCCGCATCCGACATCTCGGGCCGGTCGTCGACGTAGTATGCGCGTGCCGCCCGCTCGAGGATTTGCCGCAGGGTGGCGGCGCGGGCCGCCGGGTCCGTCACCGGCCTTTGGCTTCTTCCTGGATGACGGCGAGCGCGACTCCCACCAGACGATCCAGCTCCTCAGCCGACGCCCTGGGCAGAGACCCTTCGGCCCAGGCACCCTGGCGCTGGCCCACGGCGTCCATGAGCCGGCGCAGGAATGACAGCAGCGCGACCCCTTCGAGCTCCATGTGCCTCGCTTCCTTGCTGTCGGGGTCCCGATGTCGCTGGGCCAGTCGCTCGTAGCGGTGCGCGTTGCGGAGGGACTGGGCGGTCAAGGAGGCGACGACCTGGACGAAACGGACATCCGAGTCGGAAAACGTCGGGCCGTCGCGGAAGGTGCGGAGGAAAATCGCGCCGATGGCCACGCCACGCCAATTGATCGGCACGACGGTGATGGATTTCACCCGGCGATTCACGAGATCGGCGCGCACGTGCTTGAGGGACGGATCGTTCGCCGCATCCGGAATGAACACCGTCTCGGCGCCCTGAATGGCGCGCTTCAGCTCGGGATAGCGGTCGAGGTCCACGACGTAATTGCGAATGGTCGGATCTTCATACGACGCCACCAGCCGGACCGACTTCCCACCGCGCTCGGCCAGGAAGATCGAGCACCGATCGAGGCCAAACGCTTCCCCCAGCTTGCGGGCGATGGACTGCAGGATGTCGGTGAAGTGGAGGGTGCCGGAGACTTCCTTGAGGATCTCGATGACTGCGAGGAGGTGCTTACGCTCGTGCTCGAGCTCGGCGACGCGCGCCGCAAGGCGCTCGCCCTCCGCGTGGGTGAGCGCCGAGGAAATGGTCATGGCAGATAGTTTGTGGTCGCAACCCCGCTTCCGTCAAGGACTTAAATGTGATGGAGGCGGTCTTTCGCATCGTCCACCTTCTCGTGCGTCAAGTCGGCGAGCGCTTCTGCCGCCCAGGTCTTGTAGGTGGGATCCATCGGGTCGGTGACCGCAAGTGGCGCGATCGATTCGAGCATGGCCTTCGCCTGCGGAATGGAATCGAGGTCCACGTAGACGGCCGCGAGCGCCAGCCGGTGATACACGTAGGTGGGATTGTGCTTCACGGCGCGCGAGAGATACTTCACCGCGTCGTCCCAGCTGGCCAGGTCCATGAAGCCGCCGCCGAACAGGGCTTTGGCGAAGAACCGCTGGATGCTCGACAGCCGCTTCACCTCGGCGTTCCACTGGCCGAGGATGTGTTCCGCGCCGTCGTGGGTGGAATCGAGCTGCAGCGTGTGGAGCGCCTCGTCGTAGATGATCTTGGCGTACTTGACCCGCTCCTTCTTGCCCTTGGTCAGTGAGAGCCGGCCCAGCACCAGGGCGACCGCGAAATGTCCGTTCTCGCCGTTGGAGTCGGTCTTCACGGCGTGCCGGGCATAGATGAGGCCGAGGGAGTAGAGGCTGTCGCGTCGCGAGGCCAGCGAGTCACCGAGGAGCTGCTTCGCGACGTCGGCGATTTCCCGGGCGGCCTTCCAGTTGGCTTCGTAGGAGTTCGAGTCCGTCTTCAGCGCGGCCTGATACTGCGCGAGGGCGGCGGCGGACTGCAGGGCGGTGCGGAGGGAATCTCCCCGCGCGATTTCGCCCCCGACGGTCGACTGGGCGGCGAGTGATCCGGTCAGGCACAGTGTCAGCAGCAGGGCAGAGCGCATCACCGGTCTCCGGCGGAGGAAGTCGTCAAATGTTCGTCGTCCCTCTGATCGAACGCAAGCGCGACGGCGCCGCACTGTCGGCGGAAGAATGGTCCGCGCTGATTGCCGCATACACCGAAGGCCGCATCCCGGACTATCAGCTGTCGGCGCTCCTCATGGCCGTGGTGTTCCGGGGGCTCGAGCGCCACGAGCTGGCGGCCCTGACGGACGCGATGCTCGCCTCGGGGGACCGGCTGTCGTTCGACGGCTGGACCACCCCGCGGATCGACAAGCACTCAACGGGCGGTGTCGGGGACAAGGTGTCGCTGGTCCTCGCGCCACTGGTTGCTGCGTGCGGCGTGGCGGTGCCGATGATGTCGGGCCGTGGCCTGGGGCACACGGGGGGCACGCTCGACAAGCTCGAGGCGATCCCCGGCTTCCGGACCGGGCTGTCGCTCTCGGAAGCGAAGGCGCAGGTGATGAAGATCGGATGCGCGCTCATCGGCCAGACCCCGGAGATCGCGCCCGCCGACAAGCGGCTCTATGCGCTCCGCGACGTCACCGCGACGGTCGAAGCCATTCCCCTGATTGCCGCCAGCATCATGTCCAAGAAACTGGCCGAAGGCCTGTCGGGCCTGGTGCTGGATGTGAAACATGGGAGCGGGGCCTTCCTGCCCCCGACGGAGAAGGGTCTGGAGCTGGCCAAGACGATGATCGCGCTGGGCGAGGATCGCGGATGCCCCACGGTCGCGTTGCTCACGGCCATGGACCGGCCTCTGGGCCGCGCCTGCGGGAATGCGCTGGAAACCGAAGAGGCGATCCTTGCCCTGCGTGGCGAGGGGCCCGAAGACCTGATGGAAGTGACCTATGCACTCGGCGTCGAGATGCTGCTCCAGGCGAAAGTCGAGACCACAGCCAAGAAGGCGCGAAAGAAGCTGGAATCGGTCCTCGGCTCGGGTCTCGCCGCGGAGAAATTCGAGCAGATCATCGAAGCCCAGGGCGGAAATCCGAAAACACTCGATGATCCGTCGGTCCTGCCGCAGGCGGGTGCCGTCGAAGTGTTCATGGCTCCGGCGACGGGCGTGGTCCTGCGCGTCGATCCCCGGGTCATCGGGCGGGCGGTGGTGCAGCTGGGCGGCGGCCGGACCAAGGTCGAGGACGTCGTGGACCCCACGGTGGGCTTCGTGATTACCGTGAAGCCGGGGGACAAGGTGCTGGCTGGGGAGCCCATCGCATCGGTGTTCGCGAGGGACCCGGCCGGGATCAAGGTCGGATTCGATGCGTTGGCGCACGCCATCGTGATCGGGGACAAGCTCAAGGAGAAGCCGCTGCCTCTCATCTCGCACCGGGTGTCCAAATCCGGGGTCGAGGACCTCACGCAACGAACCTCCCCGCCCTCCCGCGGGTAGACCCAGATAGGTCGGGATATTCCGGCCGTGTCTCGGGCAGGGAGGTGCCTAATGCTTCACCCAGAAGTCGCGCCGACGTCGCAATCAGAACGACTGCGGTCGGCCATGCTGGCGAAAGCCATCACTCACGATCAGGCGGTGCGGGCGGATTTCGATCATGTGGAAGTCTCCGCGCGCGGAGGCGCGCGGGAGCTGGTGTACTTCTGCACGATGAGTCCACTGATCGTACGGGAAACGATTCACGTGGGGGACGGCGCTCCGCTCCCGCAGGAAGTGGTCGTCCAGGGGCTGGCGGTGGAACGGGAAGGCCTCTACGACGTCCGGAATGCCCTCATCCGGTCGAATGGACGGATCGAGGTCGTAATCGACGAACAAACCAAAGTGACCCCGACCCGGGGGAATGTGTTCGGAATGCCGGTGCCGTTTGCTTGACGCCGAGCCTTAGCCGCGCACCAGCTTCCGATACTTGAGACGGTGGGGCCGATCGGCGTCGGCCCCCTTTCTCTTGACCAGGTCGGCGTGGTAGTCCTGGAAGTTCCCTTCGAACCACTTCACCTCGCCGTCGTCTTCGAACGCCAGGATGTGGGTCGCGATGCGGTCGAGGAACCAGCGGTCGTGGCTGATGACCACTACGCAACCGGCGAAGCGGAGCAGGGCGTCCTCGAGGGCGCGGAGGGTGTCGACATCCAGATCGTTGGTCGGCTCGTCGAGGAGCAGGACGTTGCCGCCGCTCTTCAGGAGCTTGGCGAGGTGCAGGCGGTTCCGCTCACCGCCGGAAAGCACGCCGACCTTCTTCTGCTGATCGGCGCCGCGGAAACCGAAGGACGCGCAGTAGGCGCGCGCATTCACGGAGCGCTTGCCGAACATCAGGTTGTCCTGCCCGCCTGAGATCTCCTCGTACACGCTCTTGTCGGGACTCAGCGCTTCGCGGCTCTGGTCCACGTAGGCGATCTGGACCGTCTGGCCCACCGTCAATGACCCGCTCTCCGGCTTCTCCTGCCCCACCATCATCCGGAAGAGTGTGGTCTTGCCGGCGCCATTCGGGCCGATGATGCCGACGATGCCGCCGCGGGGCAGTGTGAAGTTGAGATTCTCGAAGAGCAGGCGGTCGCCGAAGCCCTTGGTCAGGTCCTTCACCGTGACGACATCGTCGCCGAGCCGGGGCGGTACCGGAATGAGAATCTCCGCCGTGTCTTCGCGGCGCTGTTCTTCTTCCGCCGCCAGCTTCTCGTACGCCGTGATCCGGGCCTTCGACTTCGCCTGACGTGCGCGGGGCGCCATCCTGATCCACTCGAGCTCGCGCTCCAGGGTCTTCTGCCGGGCCGACGCCTGCTTCTCTTCCGTGGCGAGGCGCTTCTCTTTCTGCTCGAGCCACGACGAGTAGTTGCCCTTCCACGGAATGCCCTCACCGCGGTCCAGCTCGAGGATCCAGCCGGCGACGTTGTCGAGGAAGTAGCGGTCGTGGGTGACGGCGATGACGCAGCCGGGATAGGTGTGCAGGTGATGCTCGAGCCAGGCCACCGATTCGGCATCGAGGTGGTTGGTCGGCTCGTCGAGCAGGAGCAGCTGCGGCTGGGTGAGCAGGAGGCGGCAGAGTGCCACACGCCGCTTCTCACCGCCTGAGAGCCTGGTGACATCGGCATCCGCAGGGGGGAGCCGCAGAGCATCCATCGCGACGTCGATCTTGTTGTCGAGCTCCCAGGCCCCCGCGTGGTCGATCCTTTCCTGAAGGGCTCCCTGCTTTTCCAGGAGCGCGGTCATGGCGTCATCGCTCATCGGCTCTGCGAATTTCGCCGACAGCTCGTTGAACTGGACCAGGAGATCCCGGATGTGGGAGAGGCCCTCTTCCACGTTGCCGCGGACATCCTTCTTGGGATCGAGGATGGGCTCCTGCTGGAGGAAGCCCACGGTGCACCCGTCGGCGAGCTTGGCCTGGCCGAGGTGATCGTGGTCGATCCCCGCCATGATCTTGAGCAGTGAGCTCTTGCCCGCGCCGTTCGATCCCAGGATGCCGATCTTGGCATCCGGAAAAAACGAGAGGTAGATGTCCTTGAGGATCTGGCGGGAGGGGGGCACGACCTTGCCCACACCCGCCATCGTGTAGATGTACTGCGGATTCGCCATGGGACTCGGGGGTTAGTGTGGCCGGTCTTTCGGAGCTCCGGGACCCCAATCGCGGATGTCGTCGGGGTCCTCGGCGTCACGCACTTCGTTTTCGGCTTCGCGCAGCTCGTCCCGGTCGATGTCGGGATTCACCTTCGTGTCCGGGTCATCCCCGCCGCCGAAGATCAACCACCCCAGGACGACGAGGAGCAGGGCGACGACTGCGAGGGCGGTGGCCATTCGAGCGGAGAGGCTACACGTCGAGATTCTTGACGAATTTCGCGTTGTCTTCGATGAACTTCCGCCGCGGCTCGACTTCGTCACCCATGAGCGTCTCGAAGAGCTGTGAGGCTTCGAGGGCGTCTTCCATCGTGACCTTGAGAATCGTGCGCGCCGCCGGATCCATCGTGGTCTTCCAGAGCTGGTCGGGGTTCATTTCGCCCAAGCCCTTGTAGCGCTGGACCATGACGTTGGCCTTCACCTCTTCGCCGCCGCCCCCCAGGCGCTTGGCGTATCCGTCCCGTTCCTTCTCGTCGTAGGCGTAGAACTCTTCCTTGCCCTTGGCGACGCGGTACAGGGGTGGCTGGGCGATGTAAATGTATCCGGCATCCAGCAGCGCCTTCATCTCTTTATAGAAGAAGGTCAGGAGCAGGGTGCGGATGTGGGCGCCGTCGACATCGGCGTCCGTCATGATGATGATCTTGTGGTACCGCGCGTCTTCGATCTTGAAGTCCTCGCCGACGCCGGTGCCGATGGCCGTGATCATGGTCCGGATTTCTTCGTTCGACAGGATCTTGTCGATCCGGGCCTTCTGGACGTTCAGGATCTTCCCGCGCAGCGGCAGGATGGCCTGGAAACTCCGGTCGCGGCCCTGTTTGGCCGAGCCACCGGCCGAGTCACCCTCGACCAGGTACATCTCGCAAAGCTTGGGGTCGGTGAGGGAGCAGTCGGCCAGCTTGCCGGGGAGGAGCCCGCCTTCGAGTGCATTCTTTCTCCGGACCAGCTCGCGGGCCTTACGGGCCGCTTCGCGCGCGCGGGCCGCACTGATCGCCTTGGCAATGATGGCGCGGGCGACGCTCGGGTTCTTGTCGAAGAAGTCGCCGAGGGCTTCGTTGACCACGCTCTTCACGATGCCTTCGACTTCGGAGTTGCCCAACTTCGTCTTCGTCTGACCCTCGAACTGCGGGTCCTTCACCTTCACGTGGATCACACAGGTGAGGCCCTCGCGGACGTCGTCCCCCGAAAGCGTGAACTCCTCCTTCTTGAGGAGCCCGTCCTTCTTCGCCCATTCGTTGATGGTACGGGTGAGGGCCGACTTGAAGCCGGTGAGGTGCGTGCCGCCTTCGTGGGTATTGATGTTGTTCACGAAGGTGAACGTGTTCTCGCCGTACTGATCGTCGTACTGAACGGCGCCTTCGACTTCCACGCCGTCCTTGTTGGCTTCGAAGGTGATGACCTTCTGGTGGAGCGGCTTCCGGTTTCCCAGGAGCCACTTCACGAACTCGGTCAGTCCACCCTTGTAGAAGTAGGTCTCGGTCTTCCCGCCCTTCCGCTCATCCTGGAGCGTGATGGTCAGGCCCTTATTGAGGAAGGCGAGTTCCCGCAGGCGATTGGCCAGCGTCGCGTAGTCGAACCGGGTTTCCGTGAAGATGGTCGCGTCGGGCTTGAACCACACCGTGGTGCCGGTGGTCTTCGCCTTGCCCACCACCTCGAGCTTCTTGGTCGTGTCGCCCTTGGCGAACGCCATGTGGTACTTCTTGGCGTCCCGCTCCACCCATACTTCGAGCTTTTCAGAGAGTGCGTTGACCACGGAGACGCCGACGCCGTGCAGACCGCCGGAAACCTTGTAGGTGTTCTTGTCGAACTTGCCGCCGGCGTGCAGGACGGTGAGCGCCACTTCGACGCCCGGCTTTTTCTCGGTCTTGTGGATGTCGACCGGAATGCCGCGCCCGTTGTCCGCGACCGTGATCGAGTTGTCGGCGTGGATCGTGACGTCGATCTGCGTGCAGTACCCGGCGAGTGCTTCGTCCACCGAGTTGTCGACCACTTCGTAGACCAGGTGGTGCAGGCCGCGGGCCGACACCGACCCGATGTACATGGCGGGACGGCGCCGGACGGCTTCGAGGCCCTTCAGAACCTGGATGGAGTCGGCTTGGTAGCCGCCGTTATTCGACTTCTTGGGTTCGGGCTTAGCCTTCGCCATGGTCTCGTTCGGTTGAGAGGAACCAGCGGATGCCCTTGATGCGTCCGTCGCCCCGGCCCGCATTGATGCGGGCGATGATCGCCGGCGCCATCAGCTGCAGCTCGGTCATCCAGGCGCTGGTGCGCACCCCCACGAAGAGGGTGCCGTCGGGTGCCACCCGGTCGGGCAGCGTCACGGCCGAGATCTGGGGTCCCACCAGCGTCACCCAGTCGGGAATGACTCGCGCCTGCGCCAGACGGCCCTCGAGGCCTGACCGCTTCAGGTAGCCGGACAGCACCTCCGACACAGCCATCGGAGTTTGGCGCTTTTGGTCAGTCATCGTGGCACTTGGAGTGCTACGAAAGATAGCCTGAAGTTATTGTCAGGTCAAGACTTAAGCACGTTTTTCGAGGGCTATTTGATGACGACGAACGTGTCGAGTACGTCCTGGTATCCGGCGATGTCGCGGGCCCGGTACTGGACCGGAATTTTCTGGCCCTTGGCCAGACCGGAGTCGATGAAGAAGAAAAAGGGCGCCTCGAAGGTGAACTGAAACCCGCCATCCGCGGCGGCGGAGTCCTTGGCGCCCACATTCAACCAGAGCGAGTCGATCCCCTCGTTGCTGGTCGCCCTGATGAAGCCCCGGAGCGAATCCGGCGAATTCAGGGAGTCTTCGTCGAAGTGAATCGAAAGGGCGGGAGGAGCGGGGCGCGGGCGATCTTCGCCGCACGCCGACGCGCCCGCAGCCAGCAGCGCGGCCCAAACCGACGAAACTACTTGCCGGTGAATTTTGCGGGTCGCTTCTCGAGAAATGCGGATAGGCCTTCCTTGGTGTCCTCGGTCGCCGCCAGAAGCCCGAAGTGATTCGCTTCGAGCAGGAGCCCCTCGTCCAGCGTCATCTCGAGCCCCGAGTCGATCGCCTCCATCGAGAGGCGGACCGCCAAAGGGCCCATCGAGAGGATACCCCGGAGCATCTTTTCAGATTCAGCCATCAGCTCGTTCGTCGGGACCACCTTGTTCACCAGGCCGATCCGGTACGCCTCGGCGGCATCGATCATTTCGGCGGTCAGAATGAGCTGCAGGGCCACGCCTTTGCCGACGAGCCGGGGCAGGCGCTGCGTGCCGCCATACCCGGGCGCGATGCCGAGCTTCACTTCGGGTTGGCCGAATTTGGCGTTCTCACTGGCGATCCGGATGTGGCAGGCCATGGCGAGCTCGCACCCACCGCCCAGCGCAAATCCGTTCACGGCGGCAATGACCGGTTTGCCGCAGGTCTCGAGGCGTCGGAGAACACCCTGGCCTCGCATCGCACGGGCTTTCCCGTCGAAGGGTCCCTGCTTCGCCAGGTCCGAGATGTCCGCACCGGCGACGAACGACTTGGGTCCGGCGCCGGTCAGGATCGTGCCCTGGATGGCGGGATCGGTCGCAATCTTCTCGGCCGCGTCGGCCAGCTCGGCCATCACCTGGTCGTTCAGGGCATTGAGCTTGTCGGGGCGATTGATAGTGACGACGGCGACGCCGTCTTTCACGTCGAACAGCAGAGTTTGGTAGGCCATAGGCCGGAAATGCTACCGCCGTTGCCGGTATCAGCCAAGACCCGTACGTTCGCGACATGAAATCGGTCCTGGCTATCGACGAAGGAACGACGGGCGCCCGGGCCCTGGTCATCGCCGAGGACGGCCGGGTGTTGGGTCGTGGCTATCGTGAGATTCCGCAGCACTTTCCCCGGCCGGGATGGGTGGAGCACGACCCGGAGGATCTGTGGAGCGCCTCCCTCGACGCGTGCCGGGAGGCCCTGGCCCAGTCCAAGACCAAGCCTGACTGCATTGGGATCACCAATCAGCGCGAAACCGTGTGTGTCTGGGACCGGAAGACCGGGAAGGTGCTTCATCGGGCCATCGTCTGGCAGGATCGCCGGACGGCTGACCGCTGCGCGGCGCTCGAGGGGACTGCCGACGGGAAGATGATCCGGGACCGGACTGGCTTGGTGCTCGATCCGTACTTCTCGGGAACGAAGATGGAATGGCTGATGAATCAGGTGCCAGGGGTCAGGGGTGAGGTGTCAGGCGGTGACGCGGTATTCGGCACCGTCGATGCCTGGATTCTCTACCGGCTCACCGGCGGCAAGATCTTCGCCACTGATCATACGAACGCCAGTCGCACCCTCCTCTACAATATCCGAGACCTGGGTTGGGACGACACGCTGCTCAGGATTTTCGGCGTTCCGAGGCACGCCTTGCCGGAGGTCCGGACCTCGAGCGGGGACTTCGGCGTTGCCGTCGCCGACCACTTCGGCGTCGAGATTCCAGTCCGTGGGGTCGCGGGCGATCAGCAGGCCGCACTGTACGGGCAGGGGTGTTGGACTGCCGGCCAGGCGAAGAACACGTACGGCACCGGAGCCTTTCTCCTGCTGAACACCGGCGACCAGCCGGCGCGATCGACTCAAGGGTTGCTGACGACCGTCGGATGTGACGCTCGCGGACGTCCTGCCTATGCACTCGAGGGCAGCGTATTCATCGCCGGCGCGGCGGTGCAGTGGCTCCGGGACGGATTGGGCATCATCGCCCATGCCGACGAGACCGAAGGGCTGGCGAGGAGTGTGCCGGACACGGGTGGGGTTTACTTCGTGCCGGCGTTCGTGGGACTCGGTGCGCCGCATTGGGAGGCTGCCGCCCGAGGCACCATCGTGGGACTCACCCGCGGCACGTCCCGCGCGCACCTCGTCCGCGCGGCGCTCGAAGCGATGGCGTTCTCCACGAAGGAGCTGCTGGACGCGATGATCGCCGACACGCGCCTCTCCCTCACGGCACTGCAGGTGGACGGCGGCGCGTCCGCCAACGATTGGATGATGCAGTTTCAGGCGGATCTGCTCGGCGTGCCGGTGGCGCGTCCGGACCTGGTCGAAACGACGTCACTCGGCGCCGCGGGGTTGGCGGGGATCGCGGCGAACGTCTGGGTGCGTCCCGAGGATTTTCTCGCGCAGCGCACGTTCACGCGGTTTACTCCGGGAGCAGACCGCACGGCCGTGCGCGCGCGCCTTCCCGGATGGCTCAGAGCCGTGGACGCCGCGCTGGCCTGGGCGCGTCAATCCGCGCCGTCGCCCTCCTGAAGGATAAAGCCCACCCCGCGAACCGTCTTGATCAGGTCACGCCCCGCTGCGCTCTTCACCTTGCGACGAAGATTCCCGACGTGCACGTCCACGACGTTGCTCTCGGGGTCGAAGTGCATGTCCCAGACTTTTTCGAGCAGCTCGGTGCGGCGCTGCACCGATTCGGGGTGCAGCAGAAAGTGCTCGAGGAGCTGGAATTCCTTCGGCGTGAGATCGAGGCGCTTGCCGGCGACCTGCACTTTGTGTTTCAGGCGGTCCAGGGTGACGGGGCCGTAGGCGAGGAGCTCGGTGCGCCCGGCGCCGCCACGACGGGTCAACGCGCGTACCCGGGCGAGCAGCTCGTCGAACTTGAAAGGCTTGGTGAGGTAGTCGTCGGCCCCCGCGTCGAGCCCTCGGACGACATCCTCAGAAGCGTCCCGTGCGGTCAGCATCAACACGGGGATCGACCGGCCTTCGCCGCGCAGCTCACTCGCGACCTGCAGGCCGTTCTTCTTCGGCAGCATCAGGTCGAGGAGAATGAGATCGTACTCGTTCACATGCGCCATCAGGGTCGCCTGTTCACCATCGGGGGCGACGTCCACCGCGTACCCCTCCTCCCGCAGGCCCTGTTCGATGAACCCGGCGACTTTTCTATCGTCCTCCACAACGAGCACCTTCATTGCGATCCCTCTGAAGAAGTTCCGGACCCAAGATTATTCCGAGGGTGGTGAGCCGATTCTAAGGACGTCATGAAGAGATCTTTACAATTCAGGACGTGCGCAGGGGGAGTTGCAGCAGGAAGGTCGCGCCTCGCGGGCTCGACTGTTCGACACTGAGGGATCCTCCCAGAACCTCCGCCAGCCGCCGCGACACGGGGAGTCCCAGGCCCGTGCCGAGTCCCGAGTGGGGATCGAAGCGCAGGAAGGGCTCGAAGATGCCATCGCGAATGGAGTCCGGGACCCCCGGTCCCTGATCGGTCACCCGGAACAGCATGTCGGGCCCCGAGACTGACACAGCCGTCGTCACGGTGCTCCCCGCGGACGTGTGCCGTACGGCATTCGAGAGCAGGTTGACGAGGATCTGCTGGACCCGGACCTGGTCGGTGGTGGGGTGGGGAAGGTCGGGAGGGCACACCGTTTCCAACTTCACCTGCTTCGACTCTGCTGCAAGGCGGACGCCCGAGCACGCGCGTTCCACCACCTGGGTGGGATCCAGGTCACGGATGACCGGCTTCACCCGGTTGGCGTCGAGCCTCGTCAGGTCCAGGAAGTTGTTGAGCAGCTCGATGGTTCGTTCGGTCCCCTCGTATACTTCGCGCGCCGCCTGCGGAACCGGGGCCCCATCCCGGCCGCGGACCAGCATTTCGGCCCAACCGAACACGCCGGTCAGCGCGTTTCGGAGCTCGTGGTTCATCATCGCGAAGAAGAGATCGCGCTGGCGCTGCATGCTCTGCACCTGGGCCAGGAGGTTCCGCGCCTCCTCGTTCAGGCGGACGTTTTCGATTGCGGCCGCGGCGGAAGACGCGAGCAGAATCGCGATCGCTTCATCCTCCTCGGAGAACTCCGGTGCGCCGATTTTCTCGGTCAGGTACAGATTGCCGAAGACGTTGTTGCCGCGGCTGACGACCGGGACACCCAGGAAGGACCGCATGGGCGGGTGATGGGCCGGGAAGCCCGCGGATTTCGAGTGCTTGGGGATGTCGGCCACCCGAAGGGGCTTCGGGTGGCGAATCAACATGCCGAGCAGTCCATGGCCGACAGGTAAGGCGCCGATTTTCGCGCGCTCGTCTGCGGTCATCCCGGAGGTCACAAACTCGGAGAGTGCGGCACCATCTGGGCCGAGAACGCCGAGGGCGGCGTAGCGGGCTCCGACGACGTCGCGCGCGGTATCGACGACCTTCTGCAGCACCGCCGTGAGCGTGTGCTCCGAGAAAATCTCGACGCCTGCGGAAAGCAGGCGCTCAAAGCGGTCCCGGATCCGGGCCGTGTCGCTCGCCTTCGGTTTCTTCGCCATGGCGAGAGAACAATGACTCGGCACTGACGACCCGGCCAGTGGATCCTTGATCTTTATGGAAATCTTCATACTCGGCTTGAGTTCCTTTCACGCGTTGCCGGCGATGCTTCACGCGCACGGGTAGCCCGCTCGAACCAATTCGCGTGAGGAGTTTCCATGAAGGTCAAGCCCGTCATTCTCGGCGTCGTGATCCTTGTGGTGGTGGGCATCGGGGCGTTCCGATACGCGCAGCCGCCGCGGGTGCAGACCGTGGACTTTGCCCAGGCGCCGGTCTCCGCCGAGCCGACGTATCCCGCAACGCTCGCCCCGGCGGGCGACGCACCGATCAAGGCCTTCCGCATTCCCATCAAGGACGCGCAGGTCGAGATCGCCGCCGGCGTGAAGTACGCCGGGTGGACCATCGGCGGTACCATCCCAGGTCCCGCAATGCGGGTGCGCCAGGGGGATCGCGTGCGCGTCACGGTAGTCAACCAGGCCTCGATGCCGCACTCGATCGACTTCCACGCCGCGCGCGTCCCGATGAATGTCGACTTCCGGCTCATCATGCCGCACGACTCGATTTCGTTCGAGTTCGTCGCCCGTGATCCCGGCGCCTACCTGGTGCACTGCGGCACGCCCCCGGTGCTGTTGCACCTGATGCAGGGCATGTACCTGCCGATCATCGTCGATCCGAAGGGCGGTTGGCCCGACAAGGCGGACAAGGAGTTTGTGCTCGTGCAAAGCGAGTTCTATGTCCAGGGTGGTGACAGCACGCATCCGGGGCAGGCGGACTGGCAGCACGGGCTGGATCGCCAGGCGAGCTACGTCGTGTTCAACGGAAAGGCGTTCCAGTACCAGGCCGCGCCCCTCCAGGTGAGCGTCGGCGACCGCGTCCGGCTCTTCGTCGTGAATGCGGGACCGAGCTTCACGAGCGACTTCCATATCGTCGGGACGGTCTTCGACCGTGTGTATCCGGACGGCGATCCCGGCCACGTGCTCACCAGCGTTCAAACCTGGGGCATCCCCGCCGGCTCGGGCGCGGTCTTGGAGACCCATTTTGCGGCCGACGGCAGCGGTGCCGGGACGTACGCCTTCGTCACCCATGCGTTCGCCGATGCCGCGAAAGGGGCGGTGGGGCTGATCCATGTCGGCGATGGAGCGGTCGTCGCCCTGGCGCACTAGCGCCGCAGCACGGGGGGCGCGCTCGGACTGGTCAGGGGGGGGACGGCTGGATAAGATTGACCCCATGAAGACGGGCACGAAGTTCGCCATCGGCGTCGCCATCGTGGTGGCGACCGCGGGCTGGCTGATGGCGACGGGGATCAAGCAGTCGGGCCAGTACTTCCTCACCCCGACCGAGCTGTCACGAAAAGTCGCGACGGATCCAGGATTCTACGACGTCGGCATGAAGATCGGGGCCCACGTCGTGCCGGGATCGGTGATCCGCGATGTCGCAACCTCGACCCTCAAGTTCAACGTCGCCGACGGCGGCGCTACCTACCCGGTCGTCTTCCACGGCCTGCCACCCGACACGTTCACCGACTCGGTCGAGGTCGTGGTGGAAGGCCGCCTCCAGAAGGACGGCGTCATCCACGCCACCGACGTACTCGCCAAGTGTGGGTCGCGGTACGAAGCAGTTCCCAAAGCCTGACCGGACGGCCTGATGTCTCTGCTGGGTGACCTGGCCCTGTGGATCGCCCTCCTGCTCGCTCTCTGGGGCGCCCTGACGGGGTTCACCGGAGGGGCCACCGGCCGGACTGATCTCCAGCAAAGCTCCCGCAACGCCGTCTTCGCCCTCTGCGCCACGCTCTTCGTCGCGGTCTTCGCACTCGAGTGGCTGCTCTTCGCACACGATTTCAACGTCGAGTACGTCGCGGCGCACATCTCGAGCAATCTGCCGACCTTCTACACGTGGTCGGCGCTCTACTCGGGGCAGCAAGGGAGCATGCTGTTCTGGGTCACGGTGCTCTCGATCTTCGGATCGTTCGCGATGGTGACCACGGCTCCCCGGCATCGCGTCTATCTGCCGTACGTCGGAGCGGTGGTCTGCGTCGTCGCCGTATTCTTCCTCGGCACCATGTTGCTGGCGCCGCATGTCGACGGGATCGGCGGTGGCAATCCGTTCGACCGGTTGCCCTACACTCCGGCGGATGGCCGGGGCATGAACCCGCAACTGCAGAACCCCGGCATGGTGTTCCACCCACCCATGCTGTACCTCGGCTATATCTCGATCACCATCCCGTTCGCCTTCGCCGTCGCGGCGTTGCTCTCGAAGCAGCTCGATGTCGACTGGCTCGTCGCGATCCGGAAGTGGACCATTCTCTCCTGGCTCTTTCTTTCCATCGGCATCTGCCTCGGCATGTGGTGGGCGTATGTGGAGCTGGGGTGGGGCGGGTACTGGGCGTGGGACCCGGTGGAGAATGCCTCGTTCTTGCCCTGGCTCATGATGAGCGCGTTCCTGCACTCGGTGATGATTCAGGAAAAGCGCGGCATGCTGAAGCGGTGGAATCTCGGCCTGATTCTCGCGGCCTGGATCCTCTCGATCTTCGGGACGTTCCTCACGCGGTCGGGGGTCATCCAGTCGGTACACTCGTTCACCGAGTCACCGGTGGGCGGATTCTTTCTGGGCTTTCTCCTGATCGCGGCCGCACTTCTGATCTTCCTGTATGTGACGCGGTTGCCGTTACTGCGGGCGGAGTCGACCTTGGAATCGCTCGTGAGCCGTGAATCCACCTTCCTCTTCAACAACCTGATGCTCGTGGGGATCGCGGTCACGGTCCTGTTCCTCACGATGCTGCCGATCCTCTCCGAGCTGTTCACCGGGAACAAGATCACACCCAAGGCGCCGACCTTCGATTTCGTGAATGTGCCGCTCGGGGTGGCGCTCCTCGCCCTGATGGGGATCGGTCCCTTGATCGCCTGGCGGAAGGCATCGATCCCGAATCTCAGGAGACAGTTCGTTGCCCCGGGCATCGCGGGTGTCCTGGCCGTCCTGATCATCCTGCTGCTGGGGATGCGTCAGGTGTGGCCGATCATCACGATCTCGCTCGCGACGTTCGTGATGGGGACGGTGGTGCAGGAATTCGCGCGCGGCATGCGGGCCCGGCACCGTCAATACGGCGAGATATATCCGCTCGCGTTTTTCCACTTGATTGCCCGGAACCGGCGCCGGTATGGCGGCTACATCGTGCACACCGGCATCGTGATGCTGTTTGTGGCCTTCAGCGGGATGGCGTTCAAGACCGAGACCGAGGCTTCCCTGAAGCCCGGGCAGTCGGCCACCCTCGCAAGTCCGTACGGCTGGACTTATACCTTCAAGCATCTCGGCGTCTCGCAGTACGATGCCCTGAACCGCCGAGTGACGGCCGGGACCCTCGTGGTTTCGCGAAATGGCAGGACGATCGGCACGATGGTGCCGGAGAAGCGGCAGCACGTGGATGGTCTGGGGAATCCCACCTTCGAGCCCTCGACGGCGGTGGCCATCAAGAGCGACCTCCGCGAGGATGTCTATGTGGTCCTCGGCGGCGTGGTGAACGGCACCGAGACGGCCGTCTATCGCTTCACCATCAATCCACTGGTGTGGTGGGTGTGGTATGGCGGCATGATCGTGGCGTTGGGTGGTGTGATCGTGATGTGGCCTGGAGGCACCGTGGGCTCGAATCGCGTGGCCGCGGGGTATGCGGCGAAAATCGGAGCGACGGAATGATGGAATCGAAATTGTCCCGTAGGGGTTTTTGCGCGGCGGCGACTGCCGGACTGGCCGGGTTGGTCGCCCTCGACCCTCGCGCCTTGCTCGGGCAGGCCCCGGCGAATCGACAGGCGGCGACACCCGCCCAGGAGCCCCTGCCCGGTGCCGGTCCCGCGGGCACGCTCGCAGATCCGGGCCGGGCCGGACGTCCCCTCGAGCCGGTGACCGCGAAGGACAACGACGCTGCGATCCAGGCCATCGAAAAGCGGCTTTCGTGCACGTGCGGTTGCGGGCTCGACATCTACACGTGCCGCACCACCGACTTCAGCTGCACCTTCAGCCCCGGGTACCACCGGCAGATCCTCTCGCTCTCAGCCGCCGGCATGACGGGCGATGAGATCATCGCCGAGTTCGTGAAGGAGCATGGGGAGTCGATTCTGATGTCGCCCCCCAAACGCGGGTTTGCGCTCCTCGGGTATTTCGGTCCGTGGGTGGGGATGGTCGCAGCGGCGAGCGGGCTCGTCCTGCTCATCCGCGCGTGGGGTCGTCGCGTCGGACGGGTCTCCCAGGAATCGGTCCCGGTGCGGGTCGATGCGACGCCCGCCGAGCTCGAGCGGTTGCAGCGTGAGCTGAAGCAGTTCGAGGCCTGAGGTGCTCGGACTCGGGGTCGGGATCGTCCTGCTGTGCGCCGCGGTGTGGTTCGTTCTGCTGCCGATTCTGAAGCCACACGGCATTCCCGATCCGGTGGATCAGGGTGTCGACCCCGACGATGATCTGAGCCCCCGGGCCGTGGCGTTGCGGGCCCTCTCGGAAATCGAGTTCGACAAGGCGACGGGGAAGCTTTCGCCGGCGGACTACGATGCCCTGAAAGTCCGGTACACCCGCGAGGCGGTCGAGGCGATGCGGGAGCCCCAGGCGCCGCCCGTTCCGGCTGAAACGCCCGTCATCCCGCTGGTTCGGCGTCCCTCCCCCAAGCCTCAGCCGACACCCACGCAGGCGTGTCCCGTCCATGGCCCCAGGCCCGAGGTTGGAGCGGTCTTTTGTTCCGAGTGCGGACGCAGGGTAGGGGCCCAGAACGAGGATCGTTTTTGCACGACATGCGGGACCCTCCTCGAACCGGACTCCCGGTTTTGCGGACGCTGTGGGAGCCGCGTCGCGGCGTGATCCGGGTCACGTAACCCCGGGGCGCGGCCCCGGGGTTAACAACGCCCCTCCAGCACAGTCTCCTCTCCCGAGTTTCCGAAGCAGCAACCGTTTCTACTTGGGCAAGGAGATCCAGGCCATGCGCAACAACCTGCTCGCCGTCGTGCCGGCGGCGCTGGTGCTGATCGGAGCGGCCACGATGGCTGCTTGCAGCGACTCGTCGACGTCGCCTGCGTCCGACCAGTCTGATGTGATCGCGTCGCTTGCGGACCAATACGGCGCGCAGATGGATACGAACTTCGGGGTGGAAGGGGGCGCCAGGTCGGATGCGGCCGCCCCGGCCCCCGCCGGTCTTCCCGCCATCGTCCTTGCGGACACCGCGACGCTCCCCGCCTTCTGGGGCCGTCTCCGGATCATCCCCGGCGGTCCGAAGCCGATCCTGAACCGTAACATCGTCATTCAGGGCGACACGGCGCGGGTGACGCAGACGATCAGCTTCCAGGGCCTGTTCCTCGTCGACACGACCAAGGACACGGTGTTCAACCCGACGTCGAAGACGCTCGACGAGGGGATGACGCAGTCGGCGGTGCTGGTGCGGGATGCGTCGAAGCTCCATCACTGGCGCGCCGTCTCTCTGACCCTGCAGAACTGGCTGCCGACCAGCGTCGCGGCCCGGACGGTGGCGATCACGCAGATCACCGTGAAGGTGAACGACTCGCTGCGGATCACGGCGGACAACCCGGACTCCCTCTACACCGTGGGCCGGATGCTCCACCTGCACGTCGGTGATACGGTGTCGGTGACGGCGTCCGTGACCAACAGCGACGCGACGTATTCGCCGACGACGTTCGTGTTCCTGCACGTCCATCACGCCTTCAGCGATCTCTCCTGGCACCGGATGCCCATGAAGAACAATGGTGACGGCACGTTCTCCCGGACCTGGGTCGTGTCGCGCGTCGGGATCGACCGCTTCATCGTCGACGGGATCAATGCGGCGACGCTGGAGCTGGGGACCGCGAACAACTACGATGCGAATGAGTGGGGAATTCCGTACCGGATTGACTGATGATGTAGCGCTCAGGATGACAACCGCGCGTTCTTCCCTAAATGGCGGGGCGCGCGGTTGTCACATGTTCGAGAACGCGATCCGCTTCCTTCTTGGCCGTTTCCACCAACTCCCCCAACCCATCCACGTTCTTGGCCTTCCCCCGGTGCTCGATGTCCGCGAGCAGCTTCGCCAATCCCGCCGCCCCGATGGTGGCGGACGCGGACTTGAAGGCGTGCGCCGCTTTCGCGATGGCGACGGCGTCGCCCGCCTTCACCGCCGCGATGAGCGTCTCCATCCGTTTGGGCGCGTCTTCCAGGAACGTGTCGAGAATGGGCCCGAGGGCTTCGGCGGCGCCGGCCTCCGTCAGCTCCCGCCGCAGCTTCTCCAGGTCGGCCGCCGGGGGAGCGCCCGGTTTGGCCTCCGGCTCCCGCATCGCCACCGATTCGCCATCCCCCGCCGCCCACCCCTCGGCGGCCGCAAAGAGCTCGTGGGGCTTGAAGGGCTTGCTCAGGTATCCGTTCATGCCGGCCGCGAGGTACTTCTCGCGGTCCCCGGTCAACGCGTGTGCGGTCAGGGCGACGATCGGAAGCTTCTTGCCCTTCTTGGTCTTCCGGATCTCGGCGGTCGCCTCCATCCCGTCGAGCTCCGGCATCTGGATGTCCATCAGCACGATGTCGTACTGATTCTTCGCGACGGCGTCCACGGCGTCGCGGCCATTGTCGACGACGTCCACCTGGTGACCGCGCTTGCGCAGCATCGTCGCGGCGACTTGCTGGTTGACCGGGTTGTCCTCGGCCAGCAGGATGCGGATCCCGCGACGGGCCTCCGCCATCGAGTGCCGCGTGACCACACCGCGGTCGACCTTCCCTCGCAACACCGAACTGACGGCGTCCAACAGGTCTGCCCGTGATGCCGGCTTCGGCAGGTAGCCCTGGATGCCCAGCTCCCGGCAGCGCTGGCCATCCCCCGGGAGTGCCGCCGAGGTGAGCAGCAGGAGCCGGAGGTCCGTGAGCGCGGGATCCTTCCGAAGCTCCGCGGCCAGCGAAAAGCCGTCGAGGCCCGGCATCTGGCCGTCGAGAATTACCAGCCCGTACGGCTTCTTGGCGTTGAGCGCGTCCCGCAGGGCCTGGTGCACCTCGGTGGCCTCGGAGAGTTCGTCCACCTGGGACCCGGCCGCCACCAGCATGTCCCGCACGATGCGGCGGTTGGTCCCGTTGTCATCGACCACGAGAATCTTCGCGATGAGTGCGGCCGGCGTGCCCAGGACCGGCGTTGACGTCGCCTTGTCGACGGGGAAGCGGAGCGAGAACGAGAATTCGGTTCCCTTGCCGAGTTCACTCTCGACGCGGAGCTCGCCACCCTGCAAGCGGACGAGCCGGCGGCAGATCGCGAGGCCGAGGCCCGTGCCCCCATAGCGCCGGGTGGTGGACGAATCGGCCTGCGTGAACTCCTCGAAGATGGTCTCAAGCTTGTCGGGCGCGATTCCGATGCCGGTGTCGCGCACGGTGAAGTGGAGCAGCGCCTCGCTCTCGGTCGATTGCTGGCGCTTCGTGATGCCCACCACCACTTCGCCCTGATCGGTGAACTTGATCGCGTTGCCGACCAGGTTGGTGAGGATCTGGCGCAGCCGGGTGGGATCGCCGCGCACCGTCACCGGCACGCCCGGCTGGACGTCGGTGATGAGCTCGAGACGCTTTTCCCGCGCCCGCACCGCGAGGAGGGCCAACGTCGATTCGATGAGATGGCCGGGGTCGAAGGGAATGCTCTCGAGCCGGAGCTGATCGGCTTCGATCTTCGAGAGGTCCAGAATGTCGTTGAGCAGGGTGAGCAGCGTTTCGCCGGCGGTGCGCACCAGCTCCAGCGAGTGTCGCTGCTCGGGCGCCAGGGGCGTGTCGAACAGGAGCTCGGTGAGTCCCAGAATGGCGTTCAAGGGCGTCCGGATTTCGTGGCTCATGTTCGCGAGGAAGGCCGACCGCGTGCGGGCCGTCTGCTCGGCCGCCTCCCGGGCATGCTCGATCGCGGCACGCGCGGCCACGCGCTCAGAGGTGTCTGCGAACGTGATCACGGCGCCCGACAGCGCGCCGCTCAGCTCCCGCAGGGGGAATGCGGTGAGTGCGACGGGGAACGGGCTGCCGTCCTTCTTCCAGAACACCTCTTCCTCGACCCGGATACCCTGTCCCGTGCGGAGCGCCTTGTAGATCGGGCATTCCTCCGCCGGGTACGGCCTGCCGTCGGGGTGGGTGTGGTGCAGCATGGCATGCGAATCCCTGCCGAGCGCATCCTTCAGGGTGTAGCCGGTGAGGTTGCTCGCCTCGGGATTGAAGAACGTGAACCGGCCCGACGCGTCGACGCCGTAGATGCCTTCGCCCGACGAGTCGAGGAGCTGGCGAAAGTGCGCTTCGGCTTCCCGCAGGGCCGCCGCCTGACGGTTCCGCTGAGTGACATCCGTTGCCACGCCCAAGAATCCGGCGATCTGCCCGAGGCCGTCTCGCAAAGCGGTGACCACCAGCTCCACGGTCAGCCGCTTGCCGTCCTTGCGGACGTACGTCCACTCGCGCTGATCGTACGAACCGCGACGGGCCGGCTCCACCAGCACCTCGAACCCCTCGACCTCGCGTCCCGTTTCCCTGGAGACATCCCGAGACCGTGCGGTGATCTCCGACGCGACGAGGATCCGTTCGAACGGCTCGGTCCCGACCATTTCGGTCGCCGTGTACCCCAGCATCTGCTCGGCGCCGGCATTGAACACGGTGATGATGCCCTGGAGATCGGTCGCAATGATCGAGACCTGCGTCGCGGCGCCCATGACGGCGGCCAACCGCTCGGAGAGCTCGCGGACCTGCGCCTCGGCGCGGCGGCGTTCCGTGACGTCTTCGTAGAGCGCGACGATGCCGCGGCTCCCGTCGCTCCGGTTGACGGCGGCGGCCGTGACCAGCACGTCGATCATCTGACCGCTCTTGGTCATCCGCTTGAGGTCCCGGGCCATGGGACGGCCCTCGAGAATCGCGTGCTGCAAGGCGACGCTTTCCATGCGTTCGCCGACTGGCACCATGAGTCCGTCCAGGAACTGCCCCACCGCCTCATACTCGGCCCACCCGAAGAGCGTGACGAACCGGGGGTTGATCCGCTCGATCAAGCCCTCCTCGGAAATCTCGGCCATCGCGATGGGCGCGCTGGCGAACAACGCACCGAGAAAGGCGTTCTGACGGCTCGTTTCTTCCTCGCGGATCTTCAACAGGGCGCCGGCGCGGAGGGTGGCGACCAGGGACAGGTGGGATCGCTGGCCCAGGATCCACATATACGCCATGTAGAGCACGATCAGCAGCACTGCGGCCTGCCGTGCTCGTGTGCTCTCCGGCGTCGTGTTCAAAGCGATGCCGAAGGGCAGGGGCGCGAGCATCGTGAACAGAAAGATCCGGAAGCTCCGGAGATCCGAAGTCAGGGTCCACGCCGCGCCCGAGACCAACCCTGCTTCGGTCACGAGGAGCAGCGTCACGTATCGCATCGGGACTTCGGGAGCAATGACCGCGACGCCGACGCCCCAGGCAAGCCCGAGTCCGAGCACGGACAGGCGGACGCTGGAGGTGGCAGCCTGGGGCGTGAGCTGGATCGACTTGAGGCGCGACATCAGGATCAGGCGGACGATCACGGCGATGGTGACGGCGCCGGCCCACGCGGCGAGCAGCGATGGTCTGGCTACGGCCGCGAGCAGCCAGACCGAAACGATGAGGAGGACGACGTGGGCGAGCAGCGCACCGCGCTGCTCGGAGATGAGCCGATCGGTGAGGCCGATGCGTACTTCGCGCTGGGCCCGCTCCTCCCGCTCGTTCGCCGAGATGGGAGCGATGGTGGAGCGGCGGAGGGCGGCGGCGGCGCTCTCGGGTGCGGCCATGGGGAAACCTTAGTGCGTGGCCGTCTTGGCGGTCAGTGAGTCACGAGTGACGATGCCTACCGGCACCGGGATCACGCTGGGAACGGATTGTCCCCTCAGGACTTTGACCACCGTTTCAATGGTGCGGCGCCCGATCGTCACGGGGTCCTGCACCGCGTCTGCGACGAGGGCGGTCCCCGAGGCGATCTCGGTACGGGCCTCAGGGGTCGCGTCGTACCCGACGACGAATGTGTTCTTGGCGCCGGCGGCCTGGATGGCGGCGAGGGCGCCGAGCGCGCAATCGTCGTTGGTCCCGAACACCGCGTCGATGTGCTGATCGGTGGTGAGCAGATTGTCCATCTTCTGTTTCGCGACATCGCGCAAGCCCCGCTCGACGGCCGGGCGCGCCACGATGCGGATGTTCGGATACTTCGACAGGGCGTCGACGAATCCGGCCACGCGGTCGCGCACGCTCGCCACGGTCGGCTGATCGAGGATGGCGACGTTCCCGCCGCCCTTGAGTCGCGCCGCGACATACTCGCCGAGCAGGCGGCCTCCCTGGATGTTGTCGGATGCGACGTGGGCGACGACCTGACCGCCGTCCGCCGAGATGTCGGCGGTGAAGACGGGGATGTGCGCGCGGTTCGCATCTTCAATGGCGCTCACGATGCCGCTCGAGTTCACCGGCGCGACCACGATCGCGTCCATTCCCTGGGTCACAAAGTTCTGGACCTGCGATGTCTGGCGGGCGAGGTCCCACTCGCCAGCGACGACGTGCAGATCGACGCCGAGGGAGTCCGCGCCCTGCTGGAGTCCCTGCTTCAGGGCCTGGTAGAAGACGTGCGCTTCGGTCAGCAGCGTGACGCCCACCTGCGGGCGATCGTGCTTCTTGTGGCCGCACGATGCGGTAAGGGCTGCCAGTGCGAGGACACCGAGGGTCCGCTTGGTCATTGCGTCGTTCCGCCGTTCCGCTGTTTGGTCCAGACATCGAAGAGGACTGCCAGCAGGATGATGGCGCCTTTGGCGATCTCCTGCCAGAAGGCCTGCACGCCCATCAGGTCGAGTGCGTTATTGAGCACCCCGATGAGCAGGGCGCCGGTGAGCGCTCCCCACGCCGAGCCGATCCCTCCCATGAGGGAAGCCCCGCCGATGACGGCGGCGGCGATGGCATTGAGCTCGTAGAGGAGGCCGGCGTCAGGCCCACCGGAGCGCAGCTGGCCCACCATGAGCACGCCGGCGAGCCCCGCGCACGCTCCCGCGATGGCGTAAACACCGACTTTGACGCCTCGCACCGGCACGCCGGAGAGCCGCGCGGCTTCTTCGTTGCCACCGACCGCGTAGACGTACCGCCCGAAGCGGGTGCGATCGAGGATGAGGGCGCTGAGCAACACGAGGGCCAGCATGACGAGAGCGGGAACAGGGAATCCCTGAGCCGTGCCCGGAATGGGGATCCGGCCGCCACCGAACGCATGCAGGGCGTCGAGCGCGGCGATCTTCTGGTTGAAATGGGGGTCGCCCATCGGGGGGAATCCGATCGGCACGCCACCCGTCACGAGGCGCGCGGCGCCGCGCGCGATCGTCATCATGGCGAGGGTGACGATGAACGGGTTGATCCCCAGGTATGCGGTCAGCGCGCCATTCGCGACCCCGACCGCCGCGCCGACGGCCAGGCCGATCACCGTGGCGACCACTGCCGCGCCGCCGACACCCACGACGGCGATCAGGGCCGGTGCGGTCAGCGCTCCGGCGACGAGCACGCCCGCGAACCCAAGCAGCGAGCCGACCGACAGGTCGATCCCCGCCGTGATGATGACGAAGGTCATTCCCAGCGTCAGGATGCCGTTGATGGAGACGTGGAGCAGAATGGTGGAGGCATTCCCGAGTGAGAAGAACCCGGGGGCGGCGATGGTCGCGACGACGGACATCGCGATGAGGGCGCCCACCACGCCGTACCGTGTGATCCAGGATCGGGTGCGCGCGATCATGTGGCCCGGAAGGCGAGGGCCATCACGGCCTCAGGGGTGAGGGATTCGGTGATCTCGCCCATCACGCGCCCCTCGCGCATCACGACGGCACGGTCGGCGAGCGCGATCAGCTCGGGCAGCTCGGACGAAATCACTATCACCGCCTTGCCGGCATCCGCGAGCGCGCGGATCTGGCGGTGAATCTCGGTCTTGGCGCCGATGTCGACTCCTCGCGTCGGTTCGTCGAAAATCAGGACGTCGGCCTCCGTGAGCAGCCACTTCGCGAGCACGACCTTCTGCTGGTTTCCCCCCGAGAGCGTTCCCGCCTGCCGTTCGATGTCGGGGGGACGGACGTCCGCGCGACTCGCCGCTCCCTGCGCCAGGTCCCGTTCGGCCACGGACCGCACCAGGCCGGCCCGGGAGACCCGTGAGAGCACCGGCAACGTCACGTTTTCGCGGATCCGCATGCCGAGCACCAACCCTTGGCGTTTGCGGTCTTCGGGAAAATAGACGACGCCGGCGCGGATGGCGTCCGCGGGCGACCGTGGGCGGTACTCGAGTCCACGCAACGTCACCGTACCGGTGTCGGGACGATCGATCCCCGCGAGCACGCGCGCGACCTCGGAGCGCCCCGCGCCCACCAGGCCACCCAACCCCAGGATCTCTCCGCGTCGCACGTCGAACGAGGCGTTTTGAACCGTTCCCCGTGACAGGCTCCGGACGGACAGCACAGGCTCGGGGTCGGCCTTGCGGCCAGGAGGGCAGCGCTCGAAGACGACGTCGCGGCCCACCATCGTGCGGATCAGCGTCCGCTCGTCAATGTCCGCCGCCGGACCGGTCCAGACCCGGCGCCCGTCCCGAAGGACGGTGATCGAGTCGGCCAGGCGTCGGATCTCGTCGAGCCGGTGCGAGACGAACACGACGGCGATCCCTTTGGCGCGCAGCCATTCGATCTGGGCGACGAGGTGGGCGACTTCGTGGGCCGTGAGCGTCGCGGTGGGTTCGTCGAGGGCGACGAGGCGCGCGTCGCGGACGAGCGCGCGGGCGAGCTCGACCAACTGACGCTGCGCCACGGACAGCTCTCCCACCGGCTGGTCCGGGTCGATGACCAACCCCAGGTCGGCGAGTGCGGACGCGGCACCGGCGCGCATCCGTGACTGGTCGAGGACGCCGCGGTGCCGCGGCTCCATCCCGAGGTAGATGTTCGCCGCGGCACTGAGATTCGGAGCCAGCGTCAGCTCCTGATAGATGACGGTGACGCCCCGAAGCAACGCCTCGCGAGGCGTCGCGGCAGCGATGGGCTGTCCATTCCACGTCATGACGCCGGCGTCGGGGCGTTCCGCACCGGCAACGATCTTGAGGAGTGTGGACTTGCCGGCGCCATTCTCGCCGACGAGGGCGTGCACCGCGCCCGGCTCGATGTCGAGATCCACCGCGTCGAGGGCGGTGACACCGGGGTAGCGTTTCGTGATGCCGCGGAGTGTGAGCAGGGTCACCGCGGCTCAATGTAGGATTTTACTGCCTAACCTCAAGGAGCTTCCGATGACGCGAATCACGTGGCGGCTCGCAGTGCTCATCGCGGGCGGCCTGATAACGGCCACGGCGGCGGCGCCGGCCGCGGCGCAGCGGGCCTCGTACGGCGTCCACGTCGGCTACAACTTCGATGTGAACGATCCGCTGGTGGGGGCCCAGGCCACATTCCCGTTTTCGCGGTACGTCGCCTTCTATCCGACGTTCGACTACTACTTCACGAGCGGTGTCAGCATCTGGGCACTCAATGGGGATCTGAAGCTCTATCCCGGCGCCTACCATGTGTTCTATGTCGCGAGCGGAATCAACTACACGCACCAGAGTGTCAACGGCAACGGCTCGAGCACGACGAATCTGAATCTGGTCGCCGGGCTCGAAGGCCACCGGCGGTTCGGCGCCCCGTATCTCGAAGGGCGTCTCATTCTGGGCAACGGATCGTCGTCGTTCCAGATCGTGGGCGGTTTGAGCTGGCACTGAGGCGCAGGAGTCAGAGGCCGGTCAGGACTCGTTCCGGCAACTGACAAACACGGCACCGAGAGCGTGGTGGCCCGGTAGTAGGGCCATCACGCTTTTTTTGTTCTCTTGTCGGAAGGATCACATGCGTTTGTCGACAGTCGCCACGGTCGCCGCCATCCTCCTCGCTGCCGGATGCAACAACAGCACGTCCCCATCCACGGGAGGACGCAGCACGGTTATCACCGTCGGTAACAACTTCTATTCGCTTGTCCCGGACACCGTCGCCTCTGGCGCGCAGATCACCTGGACCTGGGCAACGCCGTCCGCCGGCCACACCGTGACCTGGGACTCCGGGCCGGGAACCTTGCCGGCCGGTTCGGCCACGATGACATCGGGGACCTACAACGCCACGCTCACCACTCCCGGCACGTACCACTATCACTGTCTCGTGCACGGGGCCGCGATGAGCGGGGTTGTCGTCGTTCAGTGACAAGGCTAGACCTCGACCCTAGAACACCCGCATCGCCGGGCGTCCGCGCCAACCGGCCGGGCCCCGGCGACGCATCATCCCCATTCCGCGGTGCATCCGGTGAGGAGCATGGCGAGGTGCGCCTGGCCCATCGCATCGTGCGCCGCGAGGAAGTCCTTTCTGGCTCGTTTCGCGTCGCAGCCGGCGGCTCTTGTGGCCTTCGACGAGTCCTTCGTGCCGGGTCGGTGGAAACGGATTCGCTCGTGGCAGCGCTGCATCTCGTCCCAGTGGCGACGTTCGCGCACGGAACCATCTGGATAGGCGCCAAGTCGCTAAGTCTGCAAGGTGGCCACTTGGCGTCCTAGCGACTTCGCGTCTTAGCGAATTTCTATTTTCCCGATCCTTCCCTTGGGCCCCACCATCCACCCCGCATGCGCGTTGGCAAATCCGACGCTCCAATAACTCGCGGAGTCGAGGGTGATCCACACGGTGCGGCCGTCAGGCGAGTAGTCGGCGCCGCCTGGTCCGACCGCGACGAGTCCCTCGGTTCCGGGCACGACGGCGAGACCGTAAATTCCGCCGGGGAATCCCGGTGACGCGACCTGCTTCCAGGTCTTGCCGCCGTCGTCCGTCCGCGCGACGCGAATCGTCTGCGGCGCGCGCGGATTGATGTCGCCACCGCCGGCGAAGCCGTGCGTCGCGTCCCGGTAGGCCAGGGAGCCGATGCCGGTCGTGGTGGTGCCGTGTTGAACCGGCGTCTGCTGTGAGGTCCACGTTTTCCCGAAGTCTGTGGTGGCGACGACGCGGCCTCCACCCACCGGACTCGCGCCGGTGCCGATCCACGCCCGGCCCCCCTCGCCCGTGATGATGCACGTGCCGCTGGCCGCAAAGGCGCCCTCGCCGGAGTCCGCGGCGGGCCGCTGGTTCATTGGCCGGAGCGTCCAATGGTCACCGCCATCGTCCGTGACCAGAATCGGGAAATGCCCGTGCACGCCGTCCGAGACCGCGATCCCGTGGGTCGCGTCCCAGAAGGCGAAGCAATCGTAGAACGCCGCGGAGTCCGTGTTCATGAACTGCTGCGTCCAATTCGCTCCACCGTCCGTGGTCCGGTAGATCCGCGACGCGGGTCCCGGCCCCGCGGCCAGGAGCCACGCACGCATCGAATCCATCGCGGCCACGTCGCGGAACTCGAGCGACTCCGCGCCCGGAACGACGCCGGGGCGCCAATGATCGCCGCCATCGGTGGTCCGGATGTACGTCCCGCCGGTGCCGCTCACCCAGACCACCTGATCGGTGACGGGACTCACGGCCTGCAGTCGTTGGGTGGTGCCACTGCCTTGCGGCGTCACCGTCGGCGCGGGGGCATCGGCCAGGGACACTGCGAGCAGCAACGTCGTCAGGAAACGGAGGTGTGTGCGCATGGGAACAAATAGTAACGCTGGAACAGGAGGTTGGTCTCGACGTATGATTCGCCCGTGACGTCGCTCCTCCTGCTCACGTTGGCCGCACGCCTTGCGCCGTTCCAACCCGCTTGCCCCTGTTTGGTTGGAACGGTGCGTGCGGCCGGTGATACCACTCCCCCTGCCACGCTTTCCGGTATGGTGCGCGACACCGTTTCCGGGCAGCCCGTGGGGCTTGCCATCATCCGGGTGGCAGGGCAGAGCGCGTCCGTCATCACCGACGACGAGGGCCGGTTCCAGATCCATGCGGATCCCGGCCCGGTGCACCTCGAAGTGCGCCGCATCGGGTATCGTCCCCGAACCTCGGTCGTGACCGCACCCGACACGTCGGTGGTCCTGTACATCGCACCGATCCCCGTCGGCATCGCCGGGATCACCGTCCATCCGCTGGAAGACCCGGCTGTCGAGATCATGCGACGGGTTATCGCCCACAAACAGAATGTGCTCTCGCACCTCCACGACTACAGCTATGGGGCCGACGTCAAATTCGTCGTCAGGAACAAGAGCGTTCCGGTCGATTCTCCGTCGTCGATTCTCGCGGTGACTGAATCCCGCACCACGGCGTACTGGGAGCGTCCCGATCACTACCAGGAGACGATCGTCGCGCGCCGGCAGACCGGGAACGTGGACCCCAACCGGAACCTGGTCTCGGTCGGCGAAATCGTGAACTTCGCCAAAGACCGGATCGATCTCCGGAAGTATTCGATCGTCTCGCCGATCGCCACCGACGCGCTGAACCACTACGACTACCGGATGCTCGACACGACAACCGCGGCGGGGACGCCGGGGCGCGTATTCACGATCGCCATCGTGCCCAAGTCCGAGTCCTCACCCCTGTTCGTCGGCGTTCTGACCGTCGCGGACTCGACCTACGAGGTGCTCAGTATCGATGTCGGCGCCAACAGCGCACTCCGGTTCACGTTCGTGTCGAATCTGCGGTACCACCAGCAGCTCGCTGACCAGGGCGGGGGGCATTGGATGCCCTCTGAGATTCGGCTGACCGGAGAGATCCATCTGGCCGTGCCGATCCCCGGCATACCCGGGCACCTGAGCTTCGAGCACATCGCCGCGCTCTCCGGTTTCGCGTTCGACCAGGGAAACCGGCCGAAGGGGATGGGGGAGTACCGGGTGGTCGTCGCCGACAGCGCGGACCGCCCCGACTCCACGTGGGCCGAGGCGATTCCGCTGACCCCGACGGAACGGGAGGCGTGGACGAGGATTGATTCGATTGCCACGACACCCGGCACGTTCGGACATCGCATGGCGATGGGGCTGGGGGCCGCGGTGTTTCTTGCCGCCAATCCTACCTTCTTCCATTACAATCGCGTCGACGGGGCCTACGTTGGCGCCGGCCGCGACTGGAGTCTGGGGCCGGATTGGGTGATTGGAGCCGGCGCCGGGTACGGCTTCGGCGCGGAGCGGTGGCAGGAGAGCATCGGGGTGAGCTGGATGCTTTCGGAGGACCGTCAGATCTGGGTCGGCGCCGGCGCGTACGACCAGACGCAGCACCGTCCCACCATGGTGTCGAGCGACTACAATCCGACTTTCCGCAATTTCCTCTCGCGCATCGATCCACTCGACTACTACCGGGAGCGGGGCGGGCGCGCCTTCATCTCCGGCAAATTGCTGAAGGGGACCCGGCTCGAGCTTTCATTCGAGAACGGCACGCAGTCGAGTCTTCCCGTGACCACGGACTACGCGCTCGGCGTTCCCAAGGCACGAGCGTTGCGGCCCAACGCCTCCGTCGACGAAGGCAACCTCCGGGCGGTCGGCGCGACGATGGTCTACGACTCGCGACCACTCCTCCGGTCGAAGGGCCGCGACTACCGGCTCCGCCAGCTCGTACAAACGCGCATCACGGCCTCGGCGGAGGTGGCGGCGCATGACGTCCTTCATGGAGATTTTTCCTATCGGCGGTATGTGTTCCGGATCGAACGGATCCAGCGGACGCTGAACTTCGGCATCACATCGATCACGGCGGTGGGGGGATTCGCGACGGGCTGGTTGCCACCCCAGCGGTACTTCACGGTGGACTTCGGGCGGGAGCTGTACACGTACCAACCAAACGGATTCAACACGCTCAACGGAAATAATTTCTCCGGCACGCGGGCCGCGATGCTGACCGTGAATCACGACTTCGATCGTCTGCTCTTCGCGAAGAGTCGCATCCCGGGGATCCGCTCGCTGCCGTTCACGATGAACGTGCATGTCGGCGCATTCTGGAGTGATTTCGTGAATCATCCCGCGAACCCTGGTGACACCCTGTTGCTCACCGCGCCGAAGCTCTACACGGAGGCGGGCTTTGGGGTCGGGAACTTGACCCCCTTCCTTTCCCCGATCGACCTGGCGGCGTATTTCACCTGGCAGCTATCTGCTTATCCCACCAGGACTTTCCGTTTCGGGTTGGGACTGACTCGGCTCTAATTGAACCGCCGCGGGTAGGAAGTTCGCGCAGTTCACCGTGCAACGCCTCACCAACACCACAATCCGGAGCTGTCTGTGGTACGCACTCTCGTTCGAGCGCTCGCCCTTCTTGCAACTCCCGCCCTGCTTCTGGCCCAGACCCCTGATTCCACACGCCGTGATACCACCGCTCGCGCGACGCCGCTTTCGTCGGGCGCGCATATCACCCGCGCGCGGCTCGACAGCTTGCCGATCGACGACCCGGCATCGGCATTCGCGCAAATCCCCGGGGTCTTTCTCCGCGGCGGAGATGTGGGGCTCCTGTCGGGCGCGAGCTTGTCGATCCGCGGGGGGCTGCCCAACGGTGCCGCGACATTCGTCGATGGTGCGCCGGTGCGGTCCTTCATCACGGGCAACGCATTCCTGACGCCCGCGCTCAACGGGATCGCGGACATCGATGTGACGACGGGACTGGGTGGGGCGGAGCTCTCGGACATTCAGAATGGCGTGATCGAATATCAGACGCCGGCGGGCAGCGAGCGCTTCCAGAGCCATTTTGCGGCGCACACCGACAATCCGTTCGGCTCCGTTGCGAGCGTCGGATATAACCGGTTTGCCGGTGATGTGAGCGGGCCCCTCGGGATGCCTGGGCTGACATTCTTCGCATCGGGGATGCTGCAAGGACAGTCGTCCCCGTATCTGGGATTCGGGGCACAGAACGTCCCGATCTTCGAACAGGGTGGCATCGATACGACGGTATTCGTGAACGCGGGCAGCGGGACGCAGTCGGTGGCCGTCCCGAAGTTCGTGGCTTTCGATCAGGGCATCTCGCGGCCCTTCGACTGGCGGACGCAGGCGCAGTTTCAGGGCAAGGTCCGCTGGGTGTATGGTGGGGGCTCCCGCATCTCCATCACCGGACTCGCCGGCGGCGTGCAGGCGCGGAACACGCCGGGGACCGTCCTGGGAAATCCGTCCTTGTTCTCAGGCGCGCATGAGTGGACGCGCCTGGTGGTGCTCAACTGGCGTCAGCGGATCAACGAGGTGCTCGTCTTCGAGTCGGTGATGTCCCTCGGGTCCGACTACCAATTTAGTGGCGCGCTCGATCCTTCGAGCGAAACCGCCACCCGCGACCCCTCCCTCGGCATCGAACTGTCGTCGTTGGACTTCTCGACCTTCGGGTCGCTCGGAATCCCCCTGGACGAGCAGATCATCAAGGACATCCGCACGAACTCCGGATTGCGCGTCCCGCTCTTGAACCAGACGCAATACCGGAACGCGCAACCGTACCGGATGAACCCGTACGCCATGGCCTCGGGCGGGTTCTATACGACGGGCGTCGATGCGCCGATGGCCCTTTCGTCGGAACGGCGGCGCACCGGGCGGTGGGAGCTGCAATGGCAGGCCGACCAACGCCAGCTGGTGACCGCGGGTGTGGACGCGGATGGCGCCGACCTGAGCTACTACACAACCAACTCGACGATCAATGAGGTCAGTCTCAACGCCTGGACTGCCAGTCCGACGCGCACGGGCCTGTTCGCTCAGGACCGGTTCAACTTCGGGAACGGGACTTTGGAGTTCGGAATTCGCTATGACCATCTGAATCCGGGGGTGGAGCTCACGAACACACCCGGGTTTCTGTACTCCGATCCGGCCTGGAATGCTTCACTGACGTCCTCGAGCGCGGACGCTCTGTACCAGGCGGCCGTGGCGAAGGTGTTCACTCCAGTTCAGGCGCAGAGTTTCCTGACACCGCGGGTCCGTTTCGGTTGGGCGATCGACCCGGCCACATCCATCCGCGCCGGCATCGGGCAGACCGTGGTGATGCCTCCGATCGGTCTGATAGCGCAGGGTGAGAATATGGATCTGTCGGGGACGGCACCTGGCGCACCCTTCGGGCGGGACGTCGGGGGTGACGTCGCGACCAACCTCGACCTGGGATTCCATCACGCGTTCGGCGCGGCTACCGCTGTTGACCTGGCGTTCTACGACAACTTCGGCATTCCGAACTACAACTTCCGGTTTCAGAATTTCAACGACCCGACCAACCCCGGGCGGTCCCTCGTGATCAACGCGTTGGACCGCGAACCGAACGCGTCCATACAGGGGGTCGACGCCGCGGTGAGTCATGCGTTCGGCTCCGCCGTAGTCGCGTCGGTCTCGTATGGCGTCGCTGTGAACGCGTTCGAAAACGTCACCTCCACGGTGCCACCGCCGGTCTGTGGGGCTTGCGGTACCTCGTCGGCAGCCGCGGCCACCACGAATACAGCGCAGGAACTGGCTGCATCCGTGCGCCTGGCAGTCCCCGATGCATGGGCCTCCGAAGGATGGCGGAAGGCGCTCCGTGACGTCGGCGGGGTGGCCCAATTCAGGATGATCAGCGGAATCCCGTATACGCCGCTGCAAAACATCGGACTCGGGACGCTGGCTCCAGGACCGAGCCCCGGAGGGTCCCAGGCCGGGGACATCAACAGTCAGGAGTTGCCGTGGGCCAAGATTCTGGACCTGCGATTGACGAAAGGGGTGCGGGCGAGCGGTCTTGATTGGATCGTGTTCGCGGACTTCCGTAACCTGTTGAATTTACAGAACCTGTACAGCCTCTATGCCGAGACGAACGACACCGGGAATGCCATCTTCTTCCACAACCAGATCGCCAGCGAGTTCGTGAATCTGGCGAATGAAGCGGTCAGTAATGGCGCTTACAACGCAGCGGACGGATCGGTGACTCTTGGAGATTGCAGTACGTGGAGGGGCCAAGCGGGGCCGGTGAACTGCGTCATGTTGAAGCAAGCTGAGGCACGCTTCGGAAACGGGGATGGCACGTATACCCAGGCCGAGCAGACGAAGGCGCTCACGGCCTACTACAACATGGTGTCGGGTGCGAGCCGTTTCTTCGGCCCGCAGCGAACGATCCGAGTGGGGCTCGAGCTCGCGTTCTGAACCCCGATGACGCCTTCGTGACGTTGCAGATCGTTGACCCTAGTTCCCGGCGCGTGTAGGTTGCGTCATCGGCGGCAATTGATGCCGCCCCAACGGAGAAAGCCTGTGAAGCTGTCGCTGTTCCTCGCTACGGACCCCGTGATCCCGGTCGCCGTCGTGCGTCCGGATCCGGACGTCGTCGAGACAGGAGAACGTCACAGGTAACATCGCTGCAACGAGCCCGCGTGCTCGTCCCGATCGCCCCACCTGTGCCGCCGGCCGGGTGGGGCGATCGGTATTTTTGGGACCAGCACCATTCACGCATTGGAGCATCACGTGTCAGAAGCAGTGACCGAAACGACTGGAGAAAACACGTCCCACCAGCCCGGCGGCTGGTGGGCGACCATCCGCGAAGCGCTTCGCGGGTCCCATCAGGACTACACGTCGGGACCCATCGGCCGTGCCATTCTGCTGCTCGCCATCCCGATGGTGCTGGAGATGCTGATGGAATCGATCTTCGCGGTGGCCGACGTGTTCTGGGTTTCCCGCGTGGGGCCGGACGCGGTCGCAACCGTCGGCATCACCGAATCGCTGCTCACGATCATCTACACGGTCGCGATGGGACTCTCCATCGGTGTCACCGCGATGGTCGCGCGACGGATAGGCGAGAAGAACCCGGCCGGCGCGTCGGAAGCCGCAGCCCAGGGCATCTTGCTCGGGGTCGGCGCATCGATTGTGATCGCGATCGTGGGTGTGCCACTGGCTCCATGGCTTCTCGGGCTCATGGGTGCATCGCCCGAGGTGCTCGCGCACATCTCGTACGCGCGGGTGATGCTGGGCGGGAATGTGACCATTCTCCTGCTCTTCCTCATCAACGCCACGTTCCGGGGCGCGGGTGACGCCGCGATCGCGATGCGCACGCTCTGGCTTGCGAACGGGATCAACATCGTGCTCAGCCCGCTCTTGATCTTTGGCGTCGGACCGTTCCCACGGCTCGGCGTGGTAGGCGCCGGAATCGGCACCAACATCGGCCGCGGGATCGGGGTCTGCTATCAGATTTATCGTCTGTTGCGGAAGGATGCCCGGGTGGCGGTGCACCGGAGCGACCTCCATCTCAGACCGGCAGTCATGGGGACGCTGCTTGAGCTGTCGGGGACGAGCACGCTCCAGGTATTCATCAACACGTCGAGCTGGATTGGACTCATCCGGATCCTGGCAACATTTGGCACGGACGCGTTGGCCGGATACCTCATCGGCATCCGGATCATCCTGTTCGCGCTCTTGCCCTCGTGGGGTCTCGCGAATGCGGCGGCCACGATGGTTGGACAATCGCTGGGCGCGAAGAATCCGGCCCGGGGGGAACAGGCGGTCTGGCGGGCTGGCCTCTACAACATGGTCTTTCTTGGCCTGGTGGGCCTCGGATTCCTGCTCGGCGCCAACGTCCTGATCGCGGCGTTTACACAGGATCCGGCGGTTGCGACGGTCGCGGTCCGCTGCCTGCAGATCGTCAGCGCCGGGTTCGTGTTCTACGCGTACGGGATGGTGCTCACGCAGGCCTTCAATGGGGCGGGGGACGCGTGGACGCCCACGTGGCTCAACGTCCTTTGTTTCTACGCGCTGGAACTACCGGTCGCCTGGCTGCTCTCGGTCAAACTGGGGTGGGGCCCATCGGGCGTATTCACCGCGATCACGATCGCGTTCTCCGCGATCGCGGTGTCGTCCGGACTGCTGTTCCGGCGGGGTGGCTGGAAGACCCGGCGGGTCTGAGCTACAAACCCAGCCGCTTCTCGATGTGCGTCTTGACGCCCGGGGTGATGACGCCGCGCTTCAATAGTTCTGCGAGCGCAGCGCTCACCTTCGGGCGGTCGGCGTCGAGCTTCTCGTCCCGCAGCTCTCCCAACACGCGGGCGAGGCGCTGGTCGTACTCACCGTGCTTCAGAGAGCCGGCATCCACCTCCTGCTTCAACTTCTCCAGCTCCTGAACGAATCGACCGATCGGCACGGGCATCGCGATGTACTCCTCGGATTGTGTGTGACCCCCAGCTTTGCGCTGGGGGTTAGGTACATCCAATCGGAACAGGTTTTCATAACCCCGGGCGTGAGCCCGGGGTGGACTAATGCACGGGTTCACTAACCCCGGGAGTCAGCCCGGGGTACCCGAGGGCTCCGGAGCCGCAGCGCCCGGGCCTCCTCCTCGTCTTGTCCCAATCCCTCGATCACCTCGCTCGCCTGCGCCGAGAGCCAGACCCCCGGAAGGGGTAGAGTCACGACCACCTCGTCCGGGACCCGTGACCCGCGCGCCCCGTACTGATGGAGGGCCGCCGCGACCGGGGGCGGTGCAAGGTCGACTGAGAGGAGCGGAAACGCCAGGTAGCTCCCCTGCGCGCCGGCGACCTGATTCTCGATGACGTCCGCGACCGCCCGGCCTTCCGCATCACGTACCCGCGAGAGGGCGAGGTGGCGCACCGCGGGATCGCCCGCGGCGATGATGGCCGCGGCATAGTGCGGCAAGTTGGCGGTCACGTGCGCCAGAAGGCGGCTCTCGTGGGATGCCAGGCCGACCGACTCGACCATGGCGGCGAGGGACGCGAGGGGCATCCGCGACTGGCCGGGGACCAGAAGGTTCTGGACCGTCATCAGACGCCGCCACGCGTCGCCTTTTCTTCCTTCGACGTGGAGCGTCTGGAACAGCGCCGGTGCCGCCGACCCGTTCTCGATGGCCAGCTCGCCGGGGTAGCGCAGAGGATGCTGGTGGAAGTCGGCGAGCCTGATCGCGCCGATCCACTGATTCGCCTCCGGATTGCTTTGCGTCAACGGGCCCCGCGCCGCCTCGGCCGGGAAGAAGTGCACCGTGTACCGTGCCTGGTCGGCGTGCAGATAACAGAAGATCTGCGCCAACTGACTCGCCGTCTCCGCCCCCGGCTCGACGATCAGCCGCAGCTCGGACACCGGAGGCGTGGTGCCCGCCCGCTCCCAGTCGGCGCCGGCTCCGGTGGTCCCCAGCCCCAGCAGCGCATCGAGCTCGGCGAGGAGTGTTCTGTCGAGCAACACGCGCCGCACCACGTGGCCATACTGCCTCACCATCGCCCGCACCGCCTGGGTCGGCAGGCGGAACGGCACGAGCACGGCGGGGCGCACGCGCGCCGTCCTCGCCACCACGCGGTACCGCTGCAGAGGCTCGAAAAAGTGATACGTCATCAGGCGATCGGTTCGCGGATTCTTCACGGTCCTGATGGCGGCGTCTGCGGGCGTGTCGGCGCGAACGTCGCCGACCCGGAATGGCGCCCGTCTCACCGTCTCGGCCACCTTCGTCGCACGTTCGTTCAGGTGTCGGACGGTGTCGGCGGCTCCCTGTGCGAGGGCCGTGCCCGCATCGCCCTCTGGGCGAATGGTCAGGGGATCGAGTGGCCATGTGGCCGAGCCCTCAGATACGAGGTCCGAGAGCAACGGTGAGCCGATCAGCCTCGCGAGTGTCTGGAGCGGCCGCTCCCTGGGCGGACCTGCTTCGCCCCAGCGGCCGTCGAGGATCGCGACACGGGCTTCGTCCCCGGGCGCGAGGGCCGCACTATACAGGAGATCGCCGGTCGAGTAGCCGAGGGGTTGCCAGTACTGCTCGACCTCGACGATGGCGCCGTAGCGGAGATCGTTCGGCGCGTTGGTCGGTGTCTGGAAGAAGTCGACGGCGTGCGTGGCGGCCGGCAGGGAGGGGTGGTCTCCCGCCGAGAGCAGGGGCAGCTGCTCAGTGGCGGAGGGGCGCGCGGGGGGCGCGAACACCACCAATCGGGCGAACTGGAGCACCTGTCCCGGCAGACTCGATCCGCCGGCAGAGAGGTCGCCACCGGTGACGGGCCGCTGGATCGCTCCCGACGTCCGCTCCGCCCGGGTTGCGACCGCCATCAGGTCCTTGGGCGCCTGGAGCTGGACGATGCCTTCGAAGAGACGGAGGGCGGTAAGCTCGATCGGTGCTTCGTTCCTGAGGCCGACGCGGACCTTGATGAGAGGCTCAGCCGTAGCGGGCATCCGCACGGCGCCCTCCGCATCCGATACCCAGTACCCCGCGGCATTGCCTGACTCATCCAGACGAGTGACCGGGACCCCGACGGCGGGACCCTGACCGTCGGCGCGGACGATGCGGAGGACCCAGGGTGGCCGGGAGTCGGGCGGGGGCGCGTCAGTCATCTGTCGGGGAATATAGGTCGCGCTGGCCACCCTCGCCGCCGCTCGTCATCTTCTCACCTCCCCCGAACCTGGAGTCCATGATGTCCGACAGGAACCTGGATCGCCGATCGTTCATTGGTGTCACTGCGGCAGCGAGTATGTCGGCGACCTTGGGACGCCCGGTCCGAGCGGACGCACCCACTCCCCACTCCCCACTGCCCACCTCAGTCATGGATCTGGACGAAGTGACCATCGCGGGACTCCAGTCGGGCATGACGAAGGGCGAATACACGGCCCGGGCGCTGGCGGAGGCATACCTCGCGCGGATCGACGCGGTGAATACGAAGGGGCCGATGCTGCGGGCCGTGATCGAGACCAATCCGGACGCGCTGGCGATCGCGGATGCACTCGATGCGGAGCGGAAGGCCAAGGGGCCGCGGGGGCCGCTGCACGGAATTCCGGTGCTTCTCAAGGACAACATCGCCGTCAAAGACAAGCAGCAGTCGACCGCCGGGTCACTGGCGATCGTCGGGATGTCGGTGCCGAGGGATGCGTTCTTGACCGACAAGCTCCGGGCGGCGGGGGCCGTCATCCTCGGCAAGACGAACCTTTCGGAGTGGGCCAATTTCCGGTCCTCGCACTCGTCGTCGGGGTGGAGCGGGCGAGGCGGACAGTGCCGGAATCCGTACGTGCTTGACCGTACTCCATCGGGCTCGAGCTCGGGCTCGGCAGCATCGGTGGCGGCCAATCTCTGCGCCGTCGCGGTCGGTTCGGAGACTGACGGATCTATTGTCTCTCCTTCCTCTTGCTGCTCGCTTGTCGGCATCAAGCCCACAGTGGGCCTGATCAGCCGGGCGGGCGTGATTCCCATCTCCCATAGCCAGGACACCGCGGGGCCGATGGCGCGGAACGTCACCGACGCCGCCACCTTGCTGGGCGCCATGGTGGGCGTGGATCCGCGCGACCCGGCCACCGCCGCGAGTGCGGGGAAGTTCAAGACCGATTACACGTCGTTCCTCGATCCGAAGGGTCTCAAGGGGATGCGGCTGGGCATCGCTCGCGCGCACTACTTCGGACAGAGTCCCAAGACCGACGTGCTCATGGAGCAGGCGATCCAGGTCCTGAAGGATCAGGGCGCCGTGATCGTCGACCCCGCCGATATCGCCACCCTCGGCAAGTTCGACGACTCGGAGTTCGATGTGCTGCTCTACGAGTTCAAGGCCGATCTCAACGCGTATCTCGCGCAGCTGGGTGGGACCGGCCCCAGGACACTCGAGGATCTGATCGCCTGGAACACGGCTCACACTGATGAGGAGCTGAAGTATTTCGGGCAGGAGATCTTCATTCAGGCGCAGGCGAAGGGCCCGCTGACGGAGAAGGCGTATCTCGATGCGCTGGCCAAGGACCAGAAGATGTCACGGACCGACGGCATTGACGCGACGATGGACAAGTACCAGCTGGACGCGATCGTCGCGCCCACCAATGGGCCTCCGACGCCGATCGACTTCGTGAGCGGGGAGGGTGGCTCAGTTTCGTCGTCCACCGTCGCCGCAGTGGCGGGATATCCGAGCGTGACGGTGCCCGCGGGCTACACCTTCGGGCTGCCGGTGGGAATCTCGTTCTTCGGACGGCCGTGGACGGAGGGGACGCTGATCAAGGCCGCGTTTGGCTACGAACAGGCTTCGAAACTCCGGGTGAAACCCCAGTTCACACCGACGGTGAGTTTCTGATATCAGGGGAGTCGGGATTGGGGCTTTGGGATTGGTGGTTTGGGGACCAATCCCGAATCCCGAATCCCCGATCCCGTTCGTAGATTCCAGCCCATGTCTCGAATCTCCGGAAAACTCATCCTGATCACCGGTGCCTCGTCCGGCATCGGTGCCGCCTGCGCTCGCCGGTTCGCGGCCGAAGGCGCGAGCCTCGTCCTGTGGGCGCGCCGGCGTGATCGACTCGACGCCATGGCCGCCGAGCTCGGGAAAGGGCACAACGTCAAAGTCCGGGTCGACCAGGTCGACGTGCGGGACCGGGCTTCGGTCGAGAAGGCCGCGAAGGCCCTGCTCGCCGCCGGCCCCGCGCCCGATGTTCTGATCAACAATGCCGGCCTGGCCTCGGGCTTGAGCCTCGTGCAGGACGGCGACTTGGAAGACTGGGACCGGATGATCGACACGAACGTGAAGGGGCTGCTGTTCGTGACGCGTGCCCTGTTGCCCGCCATGATCGCGCGCGGCGTGGGGCACGTCATCAACATCGGGAGCACGGCCGGGCATCAGGTCTATCAGAAGGGGAACGTCTACAACGCGACGAAATTTGCGGTGAAGGCTCTGACGGAGGGGATCAACCTCGATGTCGCCGGCACGCCGATCAGAGTCTCGAGTGTCGACCCCGGTTTCGTCGAGACCGAGTTCTCACTCGTACGGTTTCATGGGGATGAGACGAAGGCGAAGACCACGTATCAAGGGTTCAGGGCGCTCACGGGGGATGACGTTGCCGATACGATCTCTTACGTGGTCAATCTCCCACCGCATGTGAACATCCTGGATCTGATCCTGGTGCCGTCCGCGCAGCGCAGCGTGCATCTCGTCGATAGGAAATGACGCGCGCAGCGTGTCATCCTGAGTGCCGAAGGCGCGAAGGACCTCAGGCAACCAAAACGAAGATGTCGTATAACGCATGGGTCCACGCCGTGATGCCGAAGCCCCTCAACAAATAGAGCGCGGAGAAGAAGACACCGGCGAGCGTCCGGTAGACGAACGAGTACAGCGTGAGTGTGTCCCCGTAGGTCCCGACGTAGTGAATCGCCGAAAACGCCAACGCCCCCACCGTCACGGCGACGATCCCCGCCAGTCGTTTGCTCCAACCGAGAATGCGGTGGCCTCCCCAGGCCAGCACACCGACGATGATGACGCGGAAGAGCAGCTCTTCATACAGCCCGGCGCCGAGGGAGAGCATGAGGCGGACGGAGAGGGGGGTCTGCTCGATCTGCCCGGCACCGATGGCGAGCCCCATCGCGCCGAAGAGATGCGACGTGATCCCGCCAACCAGCACACCACAGAGAATGGCGAGCACCAGGGTTTCGAGGGACATGCCGAAGAAGACCATCTTGGACAGGTGGCGCCCGCGCCGGCGCATGTCATATCCGACCAGAATCAGCCCCAACACGATGAGTACGATCTCGAACACCATCGGCCCGCGCCGTCCCATCAGCTCGGCGAACAGGCTTTGGAGGATCACGTCCGCGCCATTGCGGATGTCTCCTCCGGGGCCGCCGGACACGGCCAGCTGGAGGACCTCATATCCAATGAAGAGTGGAAGCGCGAAGAGCAGGCTGTACCGGGGCGCCTGGGAAAGCTCCCAGTACCGCGTCGGCGCGGTGGCGGTGGTCGTCATGGGCTCTTCAAGGTAAACGGGTGAGGGTGCAACTTTGTGTCACGAAAGGTCGTAGTTCAATCAAGCGCCTCCATGCTTTTTCTTCTTCTCGCCGTCGGCCTCCAGGCCCAGCAACCCGATACCGCGACCTATCTGGACGCGACCGCGCGGGGGCTCGTCACCCTTGCCCGCGTTGCGCGGGACGACCAGGCTGCGGGCATCCTCGCGTACAGCGCCCTGGCCAAGCAACGGATGTCCTTCGGGATGCGCGCCCTTCGCCGCGACCGCGTCTTCTACCACAGCGAAACGGCGGTTCGGGTCCACTGGCATCGGGTGGGGCATGACTCCGTCGAAGTGCTCGGCGCTCGCGAGGGGATCCCGATCGCCCTGCCGCACGACGAAGTTCCGGACGATATCCGTCACGATGCGCCCGACCTGTTGTGGAACCCCTCGTCCGATCGCATGAGCTTCGGCGATGGGGACAACTTCGTGCGCCATCCGCTCGGCGACAGCGCCGAAGCGGACTACCGGTACCAGACGGGCGACACGACGTCGATCATCTTGCCGAACGGCGTCGAGATCCAGCTGTTCGAGCTGAAAATCCTTCCACGTCGTGCCGATCCCCACTTGATGGCGGGGTCGATCTGGATCGAGGGCCGGGGATACTCCATGGTGCGTGCGCTCTTTCAGTTGGCGCGGCCGTGGGACCTCGAGCTCGACCTCGACCGCGAATCGGGGTCGAATGTGAGCAGCCACATCCCCGGATTCATGACTCCGATTCGCGCCGAACTGAAGTACGCGACCATCGAGTTCTCGCTCTGGCAGAATCACTGGTGGGTCCCGCGGCTCCAGTCGTTCGACGGCACTGCCACCATGGGATCCGTCGCGACCTTTCCCCTCCGCTTCGAAACGGCCTATTCGGACTACCAGGTGGATGGGGACACCACCGAGCACGCCACGCCACCGGTCGCGAAGCTCGATTCGGCCCTCGCCGACTCCCTCTGGAAACGCTGCAGCAGCGACTCGACCGGCTTGATCTCCTGTCACTGCCACGAGCACGTGTGCCAGGAGGTGACCGTCGTCGTGCCTGCAGATACGCTCGCGCTGCTCAACAGTCCGGAACTGCCGCCATCCTTCGTGAAGGACGAGGCGGCGCTGACCACCCGGGCCGATCTCGACAACATTCTCGCCGACCTGCACCTGCTGCCGAAATCCGTTTTCTCGGATCAGCGCCACGTCCGAGCGCTCTGGCAGGCACCCGGCCTTCTGCGCTACAACCGCGTTGAAGCCCTCTCCCTCGGCGCCCGGGCCGACGTCCCGCTCGGCTCTCTCGCCTTCGACGGGACCTTCCGGGTGGCGACCGCAACGGGACAGCCCGATCTGGATCTGGGCGTCACCAAAAAGACGCAGGACCTCACGGCCCGCATCGGGGCGTACCGACGGCTGACGGCGGTCGATCCGGACGCGAAATCGCTGGGGTTCGGAAATTCGGTGCAGGCGCTCGTGCTCGGACGGGACGACGGGGACTACTTCCGCGCGGCCGGCGTCGACGCCGATGTGAAGCCCGCCGTGACGGAATCCCAGTCGTACGAGTGGCGCCTCTTCGCAGAGCACCAGTTTGTGGCCCCGCTCGGCACCAGTGATGTGAGCCTCGGGCACTTCTTTGATCACGACAATTTCTTCCGACCCGAGATCCCGGCACAGCGGGCCGATCAGATCGGCAGCTCACTCCGCCTGCGCGGAGACCTCCCCCTCAACGAAGGGCGTTCTTCGCTGGGCGGAAACGTCGATATGGATCTGTCCGTGGGAACCTTCAACTTCGCACGGCTGGCCCTGACGGGCCGCGCCACGGCGCCGCTCCCGGGACCATTCCAGGGAGCGGTTGAAGTCTCGGGCGGAGCATCGGACGGGAAGGTCCCGCTCCAGAGCCACTGGTTCCTGGGAGGGCCTACGACCCTGCGGGGTTTCGGCGGAGACGCCGCGAACGGGACCGCGTATTGGCGAGCTCGCGTCGAGGTGGGATTCGGAATTCCGGGGGCGCGGCTGGCGCTCTTCTCAGACGCTGGCTGGGCCGGCGTGGGTCGGAATGCCTTCACCGCCCACCCCCTCATCTCGGCAGGGGTGGGCGGGAGCATCCTCGATGGACTGTTCCGCATCGATTTGGCCCGCGCGCTGACATTCACGCGGGGATGGAGACTCGAGCTCTACACGGACGCGGCGCTCTAACTACTTCTGAAGAGTTTTCAGCAAATCGTCAGCCGCCTTCTTCGTATCTTCGAATCGAATCCCGTCCACCCGAGCCTTCAGCTGTGTGACCGCCATCGCCTTGTCCTGACCCGCGAGCGTGAACTGGTACGCCTGCAGCGTCCACTCGCGGACCGTGCGGCGTGAGTCATTGAGGTGAGCAGCCAGGAGGTCGAGCGCGTGGGTGCTCCCCTTGGCGCCCAGCGCCGCCAACAAGTGGACGGGCAGCTGTTGCTCGGCAACCATCGAGTCGACCTTGGCGATAAACGTCGTGTCGTTCACCCCGAAGATGGCGCGCAGGGCGGCGCTCTGAATCGCGTCACGATAGGACGGCCTCGACAGCCCCTCTGCGATGGCGGCGTGGGCGCCGGTGGGATCGGCACGGACCAGGGCCTGCAGGGCGGCGGCCCGCACGTCATAGCTCGGATCTGACGCGAAGAGGCTCTTCGCCGTCGCCGCGACGTCAGCCCCCCCCACATGCGCGAGGGCACGGATCGCGGCGGCGCGCACGGCGGCCGACGTGTCCTTCAGCGCGGCCGTGAGTGCCGGCGACGCGACCGAGGCAGGGAAGGTGTCGAGCGCTTCGGCGGCCTGCTGCCGCGTCAGGAAGTAGTCGGCATGCTGAGCGGCGTTCGCGAGGGCCGCGCCGGCCGCCGCATCCGCGGGACGGCGCGTCAGGTTCTCGATCACCCACGCGCGGTTCCAGAGATCCGGATCGCGCGTGAGCTGGGTGGCGAGCCAGGACGTAGGCTGGTCAAAATCGAGCCGTTTCAAGACGCAGTTGCCGTCGTCAAAGATCACCATCGTCGGCGCGTCGCTTACCGGAATCGTCACCTTCTGTTCCCGCGCGTCGAGAGAGATGTGCTGCGTCACGTCGCCCTTCGCCGTTCCGACGCGAATGGTCAGCGGCATCTTGAAGATCTGCGGCACCGTGAACTTGAGCCCCGTGCTGTCGGGCTTCAGTGAGTCCTGCTGGGTCTGCTTGATGTCGAGCGCGAGGGTGTGGCCCGCCGTGTCGTACGTCGCGGTCACGGCGAGCTGCGGATACCCCGCCTGGTACACCCACTCGTTCCAGAACCAGTCGAGGTTTTCGCCCGTCGCGGCCAGCACGGCCTGACGGAGATCATCCGACGTCGCGCCACTGAGCGCATGGGCGCCGAGGTAGTTGTGAATCGACGCCCAGAAGCGCTGTTCGCCGAGGTAGTGCTTGAGCATCTCCAGGACTAGCGCGCCCTTGGGATAGATGTTGTTCGACCCCATCGAGGCGAGGGGCATGGAGCGGCTCGCTTCGATCTGCAGATACTGCCGGTACTCATCGAGGTAGTAATCCTGCTCGGCATGCGTGCCCTGCCGCGTGCCCCAGTACTGGCCCGGCATGAACTCCGCAAAACCTTCGTTGAGCCACATGTTGGCCCAATTGTTTGTGGTCACGTAGTCGCCGAACCATTGGTGGGCGAGCTCGTGCGGAATCAGGATGTAGGAGTACCAGGGGCGGTCGGCGTACGCTTTCGCGTCGGGGAGCCAGTCGACCAGCGTGGTTGCGCTGACGTTCTCCATGCCGCCGAAGAAGTCCGCGACCGTCGTCTGCGCGTACTTTGCCCAGGCGTACTTCACGCCCGTGAGCTGAGAGTAGACGCCGATCATGTCGGGCGTCTCGTGGAAGAGGCGCCAGGCGCGCGAGCTGTCTTCGTGGTAGGTGTAGTAGTCGACGGGAATGCCTTCCCAGGTATCATGGATCCTGGCGAGCGGCGCCACCACGAGCGACACGAGGTAGGTGGCGGACGGGCGGTCCTGATTCCACGTGAGCGTATGGACCGAACCCTGTTTCACATCCGATACGAACTTGCCGTTCGACACCGCCATGTCGTTCTGGTCGACGGTGGCCGAGAGCTCCCAGGTCATCTTGTCGTTCGGGAAATCGTAGGTGGGGAACCAGAAGTGATTGTCGTGGTCCTCACCCTGGCTCCAGATCTGCCGGGGCCGGTGCGGCATACCGTCGGTGGTGATGAAGGTCAGCCCCGAACCATTCTTGATCTTCCCGTGGTAGGTCACGGTGAACACCAACGTGTCGCCGAAGCGGGCGGGGGCGGCGGGGAAGACCACCAGCGAGTCCCCATGCCGGGTCGTCTTCAGCGCGTGCCCCGCGCGATCCACCACGCTCTTGTTCTCGAGCAGCGCCCCCTCGTCCAGCACGATGGAGTCGAATGCGGGCCGGAGCGCCACGAGCGTCGTGACGACGGAGCCCTCGAACGAAAGCGAATCCCAGTTGAAGGCTGAGACCGCGATGCGCTGGTGAATCAGGTCGTAGTCATGCGACCTGGTGTAATGGTCGTTCGCCATCAGCTCGGCGTTCGACTGCGCTGACAGGGCAGGGGCCACCAGGAGGGAGGCGCTCACCAGCAAGCGGGCAATCCGCATGGATTCCTCGGGGGAAGTCGTTGTGACGGCGGGACGATGGGAATATACTCCGGTATGGATCAACGGAAGCTTGGAACCAGCGGTCTGACCGTTTCCGCCCAGGGGCTGGGATGCATGGGCATGTCGGACTTTTACTCGGGCCGGGACGACGCGGAGTCGCTCGCAACGATCGACCGGGCACTCGAGCTTGGGATCACGTTCCTCGACACGGCCGACGTCTACGGCCCCCGTACCAACGAAGAACTGGTGGGGCGGGCCTTGAAGGGACGGCGGAATCGCGTCGTACTCGCGACGAAGTTCGGCAACGTCCGGAATGAGGACGGCACGTGGGCCGGCGTGAACGGCAACCCCGAGTATGTCCGCGCAGCCTGCGACGCCTCGCTCAAGCGGCTCGGCGTCGATCATGTCGACCTCTACTACCAGCACCGCGTCGACCGGAATACGCCGATCGAAGACACCGTCGGTGCGATGGCGGACCTCGTCCGGGCGGGCAAAGTCCGATACCTCGGCCTTTCCGAGGCGGCGCCGGCCACGGTGCGCAAGGCGTGCGCGGTTCACCCCATCGCGGCGCTCCAGACCGAATACTCACTCTGGTCGCGGGATCCTGAGGACGAGCTCCTCGCGACCTGCCGCGAGTTGGGTGTCGGCTTTGTCGCGTACAGTCCGCTGGGGCGGGGATTTCTGACCGGAGCGTTCCAGAAGCTGGAAGACATTCCTGAGGATGATTACCGCCGCCGGCACCCGCGGTTTCAGGGCGAGAACTTCCAGAAGAATCTCGACTTGGTGCGCCGGGTCGTGGAGATCGCGAAGCGGAAAGCATGCACGCCTGCCCAACTGGCCTTGGCCTGGGTGCTCGCGCAGGGAGAAACCATCGTCCCCATCCCGGGCACCAAGCGCCGCAGGTATCTCGAGGAGAATGCGGGCGCGATGACGGTCAAGCTTTCTCCTCAGGAGCTCGAGGAGATCGGTGACGCGTTTCCAGTGGGCCGGACCTCCGGCGCCCGGTACGTCGAATCCGCGATGCGGAACGTCAATCTGTGATTCCCCGTCTCGATCGGGGCGCGTTCTCCGATCTGAACGGCGACCTCGAGAGCAGACCCCTCGAGCGTTCCGAAACGATCCCCTCGGCGTGGTACGTCGACCCCCGCTTTCATGCCCTCGACCGCGAAGCTGTTTTTGGTACCACCTGGCAACACGTGGGACACGTGTGCCAGGTCCCGAACACCGGTGATCATCTGATTTCCACGGTGGCCGGGAATCCGGTGATTGTGGTACGCGGAAAAGACGGCGTGCTCCGCGCCTTCTTCAACGTCTGCCGTCACCGGGGCGGCCCGCTGGCCATGAAGGACGGCAACTGCGAGATGCTGCAGTGCGGCTACCACGGGTGGACCTATCAGCTGGATGGAATGCTCCGCGGGGTACCGCACTTCAACCGCGTGGAGCTCTTCGACAAGAGGGATTACGGCCTCATCCCGGTCCGGCTCGATACGTGGGAAGGCCTGATTTTCGTCAACTTGGCCGAACGCCCGCGAGCGCTGGCGGAATTCTTCAAGGGCGCGAAGGAGCGGATCCTCCCCACCGAGCTGGGGGGCCTCAAGTTCGGGCACCGGGCCGATTATGAAGTCGCGTGCAACTGGAAGGTGTACGTCGACAACTTCCTCGAGGGCTATCACGTCCCGTACGTGCATCCCGAGCTGGTGAAGCTCTACGACTATCAGAGCTACGTCACCGAGACGTACGACTGGTACTCGCTCCAGGTCGGTCCGCTGTCGGGGAATGACAACGTCTATGGCGTGACGTCGGGTGAAGCTTTGTACTACCAGGTCTTCCCGAACTTCATGCTGAACATCCTGCCGGGACGCCTTCAGACCAACGTGGTGATCCCCATGGCGCCCGACCGGTGCCGGGTGGAGTTCCGGTACTACTATGCGAGCGTGGACGGCGCGAAGGCGCAGAAGCTCATCGCCGATGACCACGAGTACTCGGACAAGGTGCAGCAGGAAGACATCGAGATCTGCGAGCGTGTGCAGGAAGGCCTGTCGTCCCGCGCGTATGACCGCGGACGTTTCTCCGTCACCTTCGAGTCGGGTGTCCATCACTTCCAGCAATTATTGAAGGGCGCCTACCGGGACTGGCTCCAAGCCGACGGCCAGGGGTGAGGACCCTTCCGCGGCCCTTCGTCCTGCTCGAGGGACCGGGGGGCGCTACGCACCTCGCCTGGGGTGCAAAGCATCGCCGGCGCCTCTCCTGGGATGACCCGGCGGATCCGTCGGTGCTGATCCCGCACGGCGAGAGTCCCCTTTACGGAACCATCGCCTACGAATTCGGCTTGCCGCCCGGCGTTCCCCGGCGGACACCCGCCGTCCCACAACCACTGGTCGACCTGTTTGAGCCGGAGAATCTCCTGGTTCTCGACAGGGATGGCGAAGGTGTCAGGTGCCAGGGGTCAGGTGCCAGGGAACTGCTGGAACGGAAGGAAATGCTCGAGCTGAAGACCGTCAAACCCGGGCCGGTGTCGAATGTGACGTCATGTCGTTCGTTCTCCCAGGTCGAGTTCGAGACGGCCGTTCTGCGAGCCCAGGAGCACATCGCGGCGGGAGATATCTACCAAGTCAACTTGTCGGTTGCCGAAACCTGGCCCCTGACCCCTGACACCTGGCACCTCTACCTCCGCCTTCGAGAAATCAACCCGTCCCCCTGGATGGGCTATGCCGATTTCGGGGATTGGCAACTGGTGTGTGGATCGCCGGAGCTTCTGGTGGAGCGTTCGGGTACCCAGTTGCGGACGAGGCCCATCGCCGGGACGCGCCGCAAGACGGGGAACGCCGATGCCGACCGGACGATGCGGGAAGAACTGAGGCTGGATGAAAAGGAGCGCGCGGAGCACCTCATGCTGGTCGATCTGGCGCGGAACGATATCGGACGGTTAGCGAGCTACGGCAGCGTCGAGGTCGCCGAGCGTGAGGTGGTCGAGGAGTACTCCCACGTGTTTCATCTGGTATCCGAGGTACGGGGCGTCGAACGCCCCGGCATCGACCAGGCGGCCGTTGTCGCGAGTCTCTTTCCCGGCGGCACCATCACCGGGTGCCCGAAGATCCGGGCGATGGAAATCATCGGCGACCTCGAGCCCGTCGCCCGCGGTGCCTATACCGGTGCCCTCGGCTGGATCGGGCCTAACGACCTCCAGTTGAACATCGTCATCCGCTCGGCGGTCGTGTCTCAGGGGCAGGTCGTCGTGCAAGCCGGTGCGGGGATCGTCGCGGACTCGATCCCCGAACGCGAATGGAAGGAATCCCTGCGGAAAGCCGCAGCGGTGCGGACCGCCTTCGGGCGCGAGGCATGAGCGCGCTGATCGAGAGCATGCGGGTCCGCCGCGGACGCATTCCGCTCTTTCATCATCATGCCGCCCGCTTCGCGGCCTCCCTCGCTGCGCTCGGCCTTCCGGCCGGCCTCTCCCTCGACGATGCCGCGCGCGAGGCGGACAGCGTGCACGAGGGCGTGGTGCGGGTGGAGGCCGACGCGTCGGGCGTGCATGTCACGTCCCGCTCGCACGACAGTCCCCGGCCCATCAGTGTTCGCACCATTCCTGGGTATCACCCGTACCCTCACAAAGTCACCGACCGGGAGCAGTTCGCGCGCGCGTGCAGCGAGGCGCAGGCAGTGGGCGCCGACGATGCGCTACTGGTCAGCGTGGCAGGGGAGCCTGCCGAGGGGACGACGTGGAGCCTGTTCTGGTGGGATAACGGGGGTCTGAAGACGCCTGCCCTCGCACTGGGGATTCTGCCCGGAGTCGCGCGCGCCCGGTTCGCGGAGATGGGTGCGCTGAGTGAAGGGTCATGTGCTGTCGGCGGACTCGCGGCACGGGGATGCTTTGCTGCAAATGCGGTCCGGGGTGTGATTCCGATCCGCGAAATAAATGGTGCGCTCGTCCGGGCGGACGAGCGCACCGTGCGACTCGCGGCGCGGTTCTGGCCCTAGGCCGTCAGCGCCGGGTCGACATCAGCGCGATCAGCTCGGGCGGAGCGCCCGGACCGAAGAGATCCTTCAGGGGCACCGTGATGATCTGAGGCTGTGGGCCCCAGCCGCCATCTTGCCCGTCACGACCCGGTTGGCCATCGACGCCGGCGTTCCCGTTCGGACCATCGGTGCACTTGTTCCCACGAGCGTCCGTCTGGCCTTTGCCGCCGGCGCCACCTTTTCCGCCGACGCCACCCTTGCCGCCGGGACCTCCCTGGCCACCTGGCGCTCGCGCCGCGACGATCCCGGCGAGGTACGGATTTTCGGACGGTGCCATCACCGTGATCTGTCCGCCGCGGCCACCAGGCGCGCCACCGCCACCGGCGCCCCCGTTACCGCCATTCCCTCCGGCGCCACCGGGGCAGGCGTCCTGGCCCGCGACGCCCGTTGAGCCGGCATCACCCGGACGGCCCGGACTGCCGGGTCCGCCTTTCGAATCGAGCGTGAGCCAATTGGCGGGCGGAATGGTGCTCGCGTCGGCGAAGAGGAACACCGGTGCGTCGTTCTGCACGGTGATCATCGACACGAGGAGCTTGGAATAGAATGGCGAGCGGACGATGCCGACGCGCACCGAAATAGCCGGGCCATCCGCGCCGGCGGCTCCGCGGGCTCCCGATGCGCCGACGAAATGAAAGTCGTGCGGCATGCAGCTGTAATCTGGCGACAGCATCACCGAATCCCGGAGGGACGGTTTCGCCTTGAGGATGGCCCGCAGCCGGAAACCGGTCCTGACGGTCTGCAAGGGATCAGAGTTGACGGTCCAGCTGCCATCTCCCCGCGCGGTGGCCTCGAAGCTGTCGTAGTCCAGGAAGGACACGTGCAGCTTGGGTGGGTGGTCCTTGTCGTAGCCGGTGGCGAACTGCACCCGCGTGCCGTCATCCAGATAGGCGTCGTAGTAGACCGCGAAGCTCTGCCCCGGGCAGGCGTATTGGGGCGCCCGGATCGAGATCTTCTTGATGCGCGCGACCAGTCCCGGGTCGGGGGCGAAGTCAGGCGGCGGTCCGTGGGAGCAGGCCGAGGCGACGGCGGCGAGGGCGGCGAGGGCGATCCCGGCAAACGGGAGGAGGCGGCGTTGGGTCATACGTCAATCTTTGAATCGCTCGGGCTTCGTGCAATAGGCAACTTGCTGGCCCCCGTCCCGAGCCGCATACTGGCGTACCCAGAAGTTCGGAGTGCAGAGCGCGGAATGCGGATTCTCAAGGACCCTTTCCGATGTCTTGACCTCGCGCTCCGCACTCCGAATTCCGCAATCTCTCACGGAGGTCTGATGCGCAACACGCTGGCTCTGATTAGCCTGACATTGCTAGCCCACACGGCGGCGGCCCAGGATCCCGGTAAGTCCGTCCCCAGCGCGGCGAAGCAGGGCGGCTCCCCCAACATTCATATGCTCGGCCACGTGGAGGTGCATTCCGGCGCGTGGAAGGCGGCCGACATCGAGATGGAGCAGGACCCGAACCGGCCCTACGTCTACGTCTGCGGGTTCGTCAATTTCGACACCAAGATCTACGACGTGCGTGACCCGGCGCACCCGAAGCTGGTGTACACCTGGACCATCGAGAATCCGGAGCTGCACCGGGGGATCGGGGCGATGGACGGGAAGTACTTCAAGATCGGCGATCACTACTACTACGCGCAGTCCCTCCAGTTCATGCAAGGCAGCCCTGATGCCAACCTGGGCGCCGTCATTCTCGACGTCACCGGGCTGCCCGACGCCTCGAAGGTCAAGGAGGTGGCGCGCATCTACTACGGCACGCCGGGGGGCTTCCACAACACGTTCGCCTACAAGCATTCGGATGGCCGGGTGCTGTACTTCGCGACCGTGAACCAGCCCGTCGCCCTGGTTTATGACCTCGCCAAGGTGGTGAGTGGCGCCGATTCCAGCACCTGGCTCATCGGCAAGGTTCCGAACCCCACGCCCTTCAAAGCCCTTGGCGCCGGCGGGTATCACGACTTCTACGTCGGCTACGATCCCGGCACCCATCAGGACAAGTTCTATGGCGCCGGTCTGGGCGGGTATTCCGTGTTCGACGTCACCCATCCGGAGACGCCGAAGCAGTTGTTCACCATCACCGGCTTCGGCATGGACATCGCACACACGTTCACGCCGTCCCCCGACGGGCATTACGCCGTGACCGAGACCGAATACCAGTACACGCCCCTCCGCATCTGGGATCTCACGGATGGACAGAGCGGGAAGAAGGCGAATCTCGATCTCGCCATGGGCGCGTGGACCGCGGACTGGCATGACCTTTCACATAATCACGAAGTCCGCTGGCCCTTCGTATTCGTCTCGGCGTACGAAGACGGGCTGCAAGTGTTCGACCTCAAGGACCCCAAGCATCCCAAGACTGACGGCCATTACTTCACCTGCCTCTGCAAGCACGAGGACGGGTTCGGCGGCAATCCCGACAACGGATGGAAAACGGCCACCGATGCGCCCAGTGTGGAGCAGGGGGCGTTCGGGGTGGACATCCGGAACCGGGATGGGTTGGTCGTCATCTCCGACATGCGCACCGGGTTGTGGCTGTTCAAGATGGACGGCTTCAACGGCTGGAACGGCCATACCTTTGGCATGCCGAACATCTCGAGCGTGCAGGACTACGATCACGGGCCGGAGGGCGCATCCACGGCGACCGGATCCGGCGGCCATTGATCAAGCGTTTCAGCGCCGCCTTGCTGGCGGCGACGCTGGCTGGCGGGCCGTACGACATCACGCTGCTTCCGACCCCTTCGGCACCGGCCGCGCAGGGTACCGCGCGGCTGGTGAGCGCGCCGTCACCGTTCGGGATCGCGGTCTCTCCTGACGGGCATGCTCGCTACGACATCGTCCTCCGGATCACTGGGCTCCCGGCACCGAGTACGCTCGGTGCGTATCACGCCTATGTCGCTTGGGCGGTCACGCCAGACTTGAAGGACTGGACGCGCCTGGGAGTCGTCTCCAACGGCGACTCCCACGTCGGGGTCGCGCAGTACAACAAGTTTCTGCTCGTGGTGACCGCGGAGGCGACGGCTGACCCGACGGAGCGGGGCGGCCCAACTGTTCTCCATGGGACCTCACCGTCGGGATGGTTGCAGACCTTTCTTGCTCACCCGTTTTTCCGCGGCGCTCCCGGCAAGTGAAGACGGGCATCCTGGCGGTTCTGGTGTTCGCGGCCGGCACGCTGGCGGCGCAGCAGCCCGATACGGCGATGGCGAACATGCCGGGGATGGGTCCTGCGATGCCGATCCCCATGCCTCGGGGGATGGTCATGATGCCGGGGCTCGTCGGGCTCACGCCGCCCGTGACCCGCTTTGTGCCGGGCGCGGGGCACGACCTCTCATCCCTCCCGGCCGCAAAGCCGATGACGCCGGTGAGCCTCCAGGCAGGGGACACACTCGATCTCACGGCCACGATGGTCCGGCGAACGATTCATGGGCATTCGTTCGTGGGGTACGGATTCAACGGTGAGGTGCCGGGCCCGGTTCTCCGCATCCCCCAGGGGGCGACGATTGCGGTCCGGTTCCATAACAACATCGACCTGCCCAGCTCCATTCACTGGCATGGTATCAGGCTCGACAATCGCTTCGATGGTGTCCCCGGACTGACTCAACGGACCCTCGCACCCGGCGATACGCTCACGTATCTCGTGCATGCGCCGGACGCCGGCATCTTCTGGTACCACCCTCACGAGCGTGAGGACATCCAGCAGGCGCTCGGCCTCGCGGGTGGGATTCTGGTCGAGTCGCGCGACTCCGCGTACTACGCGCCGGTGAATCAGGAGCAGGTCCTGGTCTTGAGCGACCTCCTGATCAACGGCGACACGCTGATCCCGTATGGGAAGGAGACGCCCGACTTCGCGCTGATGGGGCGGGTGGGGAACGTTCTGCTGGTGAACGGTGTGCCCGACTACCGGCTGTCCGTGCACCAGGGCGACGTGGTGCGCTTCTTCCTTATTAATGCGTCGTCCTCACGCACCTACAACCTCTCGTTCGGCGGGGCCCCGATCAAAGTGGTGGCCGGAGATGTCAGTCGTTTTGAGCGGGAAGCATGGGTCGAGAGCGTCCTGATTGGGCCTGCCGAGCGGTATGTGGTGGAGGTGCGGTTTCCGCGGGCGGGGACGTACCAGATGCTGAATGCAGTCCAGACCATCAATCATTTTGTGGGCGAGTATCAGCCCGAGGTTGATACGCTGGGCGTGGTTACGGCCGACAGCGCCCAAGCTTCCCCGGACTTGTCTGCATCGTTCACTACCCTTCGTGCCAATGCTGACGTCTCCAAAGAGATCGACCGTTATCGCGCCGCGATGAGCCGGGAGCCGGACAAACGCCTGACCCTGACGATGGCCACGCACGGGTTGGCGCTGCCTACCGTTCAGTTCATGTCGATCGACACGGCGTATTTCGCTCCCGTCGAGTGGAGCGATGCGATGCCGGATATGAATTGGCTGTCGACGGCGGATCAGGTGAGCTGGGAGCTCCGGGACGACGCGACGGGCAAGAAGAACATGGACATCGACTGGCATGTGCCGGTCGGGTCTCTCGTGAAAGTTCGCATTTTCAACGACAACAAGTCGTTTCATCCCATGCAGCACCCGATCCACCTGCATGGCCAGCGCATGCTGGTCGTGGCGCGGGATGGGGTGAGGACCACGGATTTCGTCTGGAAGGACACGATCCTGATCCCGGTCGGCTCGACGGTGGATCTCCTCGTCGACGCGTCGAATCCGGGGGCGTGGATGATGCACTGCCATATCGCCGAGCACTTGGGGGCGGGGATGATGGCGGTGATGCATGTGGATAACAAATAGACGTCAGACATCAGTGGTCAGACATCAGGTATCAGCCGCCGGCATCATCGACATCCCGAGTGTGAGGTAGAAATCATGGTTGACCGCCGCCTCTTTCTCACGACCGCCTCTCGTTTTGGACTTGGCGCCACGCTCTTTCCGGGTGCCCTCTACGCACTGGCGCAAGGACAGGCCGCCGTCACCAAGGACATGGTGCTCCAGGCCGCGGCGATCGCCGACGTCCCGATCCCGGCGGAAGACGTCGACGCCATGCTCAACACCTTGAACAGCCGCCGGGGCGGCTACGAGGCGATCTACAAGCTCGGCATGGCGAACAGCGTCGCGCCGGCGTACGACTTCGATCCCGTTCCGTCGGGGATCCGCATCGACACGGTCCGCAAGCCGATGCGAATCTCGGCGGCGGCGGTTCACACGAGCGCGGTCCCCAAGAATCTCGAGGATCTCTGTTTCTCGACGGTTCGTGAACTGGCGACGTTGGTGCGGACCAGGAAGGTCTCGTCGCTCGACCTCACCCAGATGTACATCGCCCGCCTGAAGCGGCTCGACCCGCAGCTGCTTTGCACCATCACCGTGACCGAAGACCGGGCGCTGGCGCAAGCGAAGCAGGCCGATCGTGACCTGGCGGCGGGGAAGTACCACGGGCCGCTCCATGGGCTCCCCTGGGGTGCCAAGGACTTGCTGGCGGTGAAGGGCTATCCCACAACCTGGGGCGCGGGCGGGTTCGAGCATCAGATGATCGACGAAGACGCGACGGTGGTGCAGCGGCTCGACAAGGCGGGCGCGGTGCTCATCGCCAAGCTCACACTCGGCGCCCTCGCGCAGGGAGATCACTGGTACGGTGGGATCACGCGGAATCCGTGGAATCTGCAGCAGGGGTCATCCGGGTCTTCGGCTGGTCCGGCGTCCGCAACCAGCGCCGGGTGTGTCGCCTTCTCGATCGGCTCCGAAACCCTCGGCTCGATCTCTTCTCCTTCTACGAGATGCGGCGTCACGGGACTCAGGCCTTCGTTCGGCCGGGTGCCGAGGACGGGGGCGATGGCGTTGTCGTGGACGATGGACAAGCTGGGGCCGATTTGCCGGTCAGTGGAGGATTGCGCCATCGTGCTCGACGCGATTCAGGGCCCCGACGGTGGTGACCGCATGGTGCGAGCCGCGTCGTTCAACTGGGATGCCGAGCTCGACTGGCGGAAGCTCAAGGTTGGGTATCTCAAACAGGAGTTCGAAGGGGGTCCGCCGCGTCCGGCGCCCGTCGCGCCCGCGACGCCGCCGAAGCCCGACAGCTTGCTCACGCCCGAAGAGCTCAAGGAGCATGAAGACAGCCGGCGCTTCCGGGAGCTACAGCGTCAGACCAGTCAGTATGACCGGCAATTCAATGACGCTGGCGTAGCGAAGCTCCGCGCGATGGGCGTGAAGCTCGAGGAGGTCGCGCTGCCATACGACCTGCCGTGGAGTGCGATGTCCGCGCTCCTGAACGCGGAGGCGGCCGCGGCATTCGATGACTTGACGCGGTCGGGCAGGGACAAGCTGTTGACGGGGCAGGCACCCAACGATTGGCCCAACATCTTCCGGGCCGCCCGCTTCATGCCGGCGGTCGAGTATATCCAGGCCAACCGCGCGCGGATGCTTGGCATTCAGGCGATGGCGACGATCTTCGATACGTACGATGTCGTGGTCACGCCGACTTTCGGGCTGCAGCTCACCATCACGAACCTGACGGGGCATCCGGCGCTGATCGTGCCGAACGGTTTCCGGGGCTCGGACGCACCGGCGTATACGACGGATTTCGGGGGCAACTACGGCGGTCCGGGGACGCCCGTGAGTCTGACGTTCCTGGGCAAGCTCTACGGGGAGGCTCCGCTGCTGGCGCTGGGCCGGGCTTATCAGGAGGCCACGGGGTTTCACCGGAAGCACCCCACCCTTTGAACGCGGGCTTCGAGAAATCACCACCACCGGGGGCCTTTGTGGTAACCCCGGGCTTACGCCCGGGGTTAGGTAAGGCGGGTACCATCACGCGGGGCACCCCGATAGATTGGTTGCTCGCTCGTGGTGGCTGTAGCTCAATCGGTTAGAGCGCTGGACTGTGGCTCCAGAGGTTGGGGGTTCAAGTCCCCTCAGCCACCCTGTAAGGCTAGTAAGCAGACGCGTGGACGCACAGATGGTGAACGGTGCACCGTGAACGGCGACCTTCGTGCCTGCTGACTAGTCCGGCAGTCGATGGATTCGCGGGACGAAAGCGATGCAGGACTTACGGGTTGTCCTATGCGTCTGCGCGTCTAGCTCTTAGGTCCGTAGCTCAATTGGTAGAGCACCGGTCTCCAAAACCGGGGGTTGCAGGTTCAAGTCCTGCCGGGCCTGTTCGCCAAACGAGCCAGCGGCAATGAGTTCAAAATCGGCGCCGCTCGGCTGCAGGCTGGGATGACGGTTACGTGACGGTTGATGCGTCAGTCCGTCGATGGCCGCGGCTGCGCGATCAAGCCGCTCAAACCGCACCTTCAAGTAACGCTCCGCTTGCCGCAGGTCGTCTCCGATAAAATCCAACGCGAGCTTCGGATCCCCCGTTTGGGCGAGGACGTCCCCGGCGACGCCGCGGCGGAGCCCGTGCGTCGCTCGGCGCGGTTTGTGCCCGACACCGGAGACCTTCTCGGCTTTCGTAAGTGCCAACCACGGCGACGCGTGGTGATAAACGGCTCGTGGGTCATCGCCCATTCGTGCAGCTCTGTTACCGCGTGGCGACCGGCTGACGTTTTCCGAGCGCATCCAGCGCCCAATTCCCCGGTCCGTACACCGCGATCATCAGCAGGCACCCCATCATCCCCATATTCTTGAAGAACTCGCCGAGGTTTGCGAACGACGCCATGCCGGTCATGTGCCAGAACCCGTGGAGCCGCACGCTCACGATGCCGAGATACACGAACATCACTGCGGCGGCGTAGCGAGCCTTGTAGCCGGTGACGACCAGCAACGAGCCGACAGCCTCGATGGCGAGGGCCGCCCCCAGCAGAGGCGGGATCATCGTCATCCCGGCGTGGGCCATGTAGGCCGCTTGCCCCGACCAATCGGAGATCTTGCCGTTGACGGCGACCACGAACTCCGAAATGATGAGGAACCTGGCGAGGAGGGGCAGGGCGCCATACTTGACCCAGTCGGGGAGAGCGCGGGACATCGAGACTCCATATTGAGTTGCCCTTCTTACGGCACTCCCGCAGGCATTGTGTGTCCGAGAAAGGACAGCAACACGTCGGGGTCCACCCGTCCTCGGATGGGCCTCACTCGTCCCTACTGAATGGTGATGTCCCCTGATGCCAGGGTTCCCCCCGACTGATAGCCGAGGGACGGCACCCTGAGGGAGAACGTGTCGACGCCGGCACCCGGTGCCCCGTCGTCACACACGACCGCCGCGAATCACCACCATCGCGTGCCCGTCCGCTGAGGCGGCCCACTCAGCGCTCCCATAGCGTCACCATGCTCCCACCCAGAATGATGAGTAGCCCGCCGACCACGATCGGCAGCGTGGGCGTCGACCGGAACACGATGAAGTTGACGATCTGCCAGACTACGAAGAGCGTCGCGATGTACAGGCCGACCACCCGGCGGAACTCGATGGGCGCGAGGTTGAGCGACAGCCCGTAGCCGAAGAGCAGGACCGCACCGCCGAGGAAGAGCAGGACGCGCGGCAGGACGCTGCGCTGAGCAAGGCCCATCCGCACGACCGCATCGCCAAACGCCTCGACCGTCGTGGCGACGATCAGGAATCCCAAAACAGTCAGCTTTCCCACGCCGGTCTCCTCGTTCGGGTGACGCGCAAGATGGGGCTTGACACGCATCCCAGCCACCCCACCTTACCCATCGACTATCGATGGGAGTGACTCCCTGAAGCCCCAGCCCGACCTGCTGCCCGGCACCCTCGACCTGCTCGTCTTACGCACGCTCTCCCGAGGCGCCCTCCACGGCTACGGCATCGCTCAACGCGTGAAGGAGCTGTCGCGCGACGTCCTGCACGTCGGCGAGAGCTCGCTCTATCCCGCGCTGCAGCGCCTGCTCCTCGACGGCTGCGTCACCGCCGAATGGCGCGCATCCGAGAATAACCGCCGGGCCCGCTATTACACGCTGACCGCCGCCGGCCGGAAACACTTGGCCGCCGAGCGTCGGGAGTTCGAACGCGTGATCGACGCGATCCAGCTTGTCCTGGCCAACGCATGACCAGCGGCCTCGAACGCTTCCTGCGGCGGCTCGCACACTGGTGGCGGTTCCGCGCCGGAGAGGCGGACCTCGAGGCGGAACTGTCATTCCACCGCGAGGCGGCGCGCGCCGTCTGGCTCTGGCCCTGGCTGGAAGGTCTCTGGCAAGACGCCAAAGGCACGGTTCGCGGACTCCGCCGCAGCCCCGCCTACACCGCCGGCGTGATGCTCACCTTCGCCCTCGGCGTCGGCGTGAACGCGGCATCGACATGGAGGCGAGCGGCCGGTACGCCCGCCATGCCGACCTGGTGCGGTGGACGACGTCCTTCTCCGACCTCGCGGCATTCGCGAGCTTCGACATGGCCGTCGGCGTGGGACAGGAGGCGCGGGAACGCCGCATCGGAATCGTCAGCGCCAGCTTCTTCGGCTTCTTCGACGCGCCGCCCGCCGCGGGGCGGTACTTCACGCGGTCGGAGATTCATTGCCGGCCGGCGTGCCCGGGTTCGTGGGGTTGTGGCCGCTCCAGCCTCCCGTCGCGTATGTGCCAGGCGTCACCGCGGTTGTTGCCAGCGCCGATCTGAAACTACGAGCTGAACGCGGTGTCGCCCGACTACCTCGCGACCATGGGCAGCGTGGCGCAACGCCTGCACGAGCTGGCGGTGCGGCTGGCCTTGGGTGCCGCGGCGACGGACGTGGTACGGCTGGTCGCAGGGCAGGGGGTCCGGCTGGCCCTGTACGGAATCATGGCGGGGGTCGCCGCCGCCCTGCTGCTGGGACGGTGGGTGGCGCCATTGCTCTTCGATCAGTCTCCGTACGATCCGGTGGTGTTCGGCGCCGTAAGCGGCGTGCTCTTCCTTGTGGCCCTCGCGGCCAGCGCCATTCCCGCCCTGCGAGGCGCGCGGGTCCATCCCAATACCTTGTTGCGGGGTGACGCGGGATGAGGGAAGTTCCCCTGATGCCCCTCACCGTCGGCCAAAAAGCCCGCCGCTCGCTGCAGCTCACCGCCGATCACGTCCGCCAATACGCGGAGATCTCCGGCGACCGGAACCCGCTCCACTTCGACGAAGCCTTCGTGAAGAGCACCAGGTTCGGGCGCCTGGTGGTGCAGGGGGGACTGACCACGGGGCTTCTCCATGCGCTGGTCGCGATGGATATGCCCGGCCCCGGCACGGTCTTCCTGAGCCAAAACTGGAAGTTCACGGCGCCGGTTTTCATTGGGGACACGATCACGGCCGAGGCCGAAGTGCTCAGTGTCCACCCCTCCAAGCCGGTAACTCAGCTTGCGGTAAAGGTCTGGCGCGACGGGGGAGAGACCGTGCTCGAGGGGGAAGCGTGGTGCTACCGGTTCGGCGGGGCCTAGCCGGTGTGAGGAACATCACCGCACCCTGAGGGGCATCGTTTGCAGGCTATGGGCATCTCCAGGCACATCTGGCCGAGGATCCACCTATGAGACGCTCCCATCTTCTCTTCGTTTCCAGCTTGGCGATCCTGGCTGCGTGCCAGGATCTCGGTCCGCAGATGGCCAACGTCACATTCCGGCTCCACGACGCTGCCGCGAGCCTCCAGTCCGCGACGGTCTGGGTTTCTAAGGTTCAGATCGTCGGCGGGGACTCAGGGGTGTTCACCGTTTCTACGACGCCGGCGTCGTACGACCTGCTTTCCCTTCAGAACGGCGTGACCGCCCTCTTGGGCACCGCCACGATTCCCGCGGGTTCGTACGAACAGCTCCGACTGATCGTCGACTCCGCGCGCGTGGTGCTGGCGTCCGGATCGACGTTCGCGGATGGCGACTCGAGTGCGTCGCTCCATGTGCCGAGCGGTATGGAGACGGGGATCAAGGTGAACTTCGCCGGTGGCGTGACGCTCCCGCCGGGACAGACCACGCTCTCGGTCGACTTCGATGTGTCGCAGAGCTTCGTGTTGAACGGCCCGTCGAGTGGGCCGTTCGGCGTGACCTTCAAGCCGGTGATTCACGCGACGGTACAGTAGCTCGTCTCCTTTCTCCAGCGGGGCCCGGGAAAGTGTCTCGGGCCCCGCAGCGTTTCCGTAGCTCCCACGCTCCACTCTCGAGTCGTCATCGGTTGATCGACGACGTCGACGCGCAACAGTGACACACTGACACTTCTTGACGGTCGCACCGCGATTTTGTTCCGTTGCTGTGCTCCACCATGCGCAACGCGGCACCGGTGTTCGCGACCCCGTCTTCCGGTAGTTCCCTCCGCAGTTGTCGGCGCCAGGGCGTGCTCCTGCCACGATCGGGCCTGTGATCACCGCCACCCTGGAGGGTCCACCCACATGATCAGGTTCCTGCTGGACCGCCGGTTCGCCGGCGTATTCACGGCGATGTCGTTCATCGCACTCGCGTCCGTCCACGCGCAAGCAACCGGCGCGATCACCGGCAAGGTGGTCGACGACGCCGGAAGTCCCGTGGTGTCGGCGGAGGTCGCCGTTGTGGATCTCCGCCGTTCTGTCGCAACCTCGGCCGCGGGAACCTACGAGATCACGGGTGTACCCGACGGCAGCCACGCCGTGCGCATTCGCCTGATCGGGTACAAGTCGGTCACGGACACCGTCGTGGTGAGCAACGGCGGGCGGGTGACCCATGACTTCACTGTCCCGCGTGATCCTCTCAATCTGTCAGCTATCGTCGTGACCGGAACTGAGACCCCGCGCTCGCGCCTCGAGACCACGAATGCGACCACTGTGCTCTCTCCGACCGACCTCACCCGGGTCGCGCCACGAAGCACTACTGAAGAGCTGCGCACCGTTCCCGGATTCACACGGATCGAAAGCTCCGGCGGAGAGGTCAACGAGAATATCGAGATGCGCGGCATTCTAGGTGTGGAATACGTGATGTTCATGGAAGACGGGCTGCCGGTGTTCCCCACCATGCACACGTTCTTCATGAACGCCGACAATTTGTTCCGAATGGATCAGAACGTGGCGCGCATGGAAGTTGTCCGCGGCGCCGGCTCCGCGCTCTTCGGCTCCAACACGCCGGGCGCGATCATCAACATCATCAACAAGACCGGTGGCTCGACTCTCCAGGGTGTGATGCAGGCCCAAGGGGGCAACGGTGGCCTGGCGCGGTATGACTTCGACGTGAACGGACCGATCGGGTCCGACTGGACGTTCAACGCGGGTGGGTTCTACCGTTACGACCGCGGCGTCCGGAATCCCGGATTCCCCGGGACGGACGGGGGCCAATTCAAGGCGTCCCTGACCCGGAACTTCGACAACGGGTTCTTCCGCACCTCCCTGAAGGTGATCAATGACCGCAATCAGTTCATTCTTGACCTGCCCTACATGTATCCCGATTCAAACGACCTCACGAAGTTCCAGCGCGTCCCCGGCTTCTCGGAAAACGGGTCGATGAACACGAACGAGGGGAACGGCATCTCCGTCCCCACGCCGGACGGCCAGCTCACCCTTCCGCTGCAGAATGGACTGCTCACGCACGCCTACTGGCTCACGGCGGATGCCGACTTCAATCTCGCGAACGGCTGGAACGTCGAGAACGCAGCCCAATTGATGGCAAATCATCAGGAGTGGAACGCCATCGTGCCCTTCGACGTGATGGACACGAGCGCCGCGGTGAACCAATACATCACGCAGTACTGGGGCTCCTATTACCAGGGCGTGCTGCAAGGGAATGGGACCATTCCCGGCGGCGCCGACAGCCTCAACATCACGGTGCAGCCCGGCTACAAGTACCACATGACGTATCCAAACGCGCTCAGTCCGGGTGGGTCTCCGCTAGCCTACAGTGACGCGAACGGCCTTCTTTCCCCTGGTGGCGAGTGGCACGTATACAAGCCGCTCAGTGCCTTTCAGGATCAGCTCACGTTGAAAAAAGATCTGCCGGGCGGCAACAACGTGTCGTTCGGCGTCTACTTCGCCAACTACAACCAGGGTAACAACTGGTACTTCACCGACATCTTCACAAACGTGGCGGACAATCCGCATTTCGTCGATCTGCATCTCGATACCGCCAACGTGGTGTTCCATTACAACGTGGGCGCGGCGAAGGACTCCGTCGTGGTGCCCCTGCGGAACTTCGCGGCGACCCGGAATGGTTTCCGCCGCTTCGTGTCGAACTATGTGAACGGGACGGGACAGACCACGGTATTCTCGGGCGTCGTCGGTGGCTCGTTCCATCTGAACGACCGGCTCAGGACCGATTTGGGCATTCGCTATGAAAGCGACGCCTACGTGCAGACCTCGCAAAACACGACTGTGACGCCGGTCGGTGGCGACACTGCCGGATCCTTGAACGTGTTCGACCAGGATGTCTGGGGGGCGAACTCCTCGTACCGTCACTTCAGCCGCACCCTGAACGATTGGGCCGCGTCAGTGGGCGTCAATTATGAGGTCAATCCGCAGACCACCCTCTACGCCTTGGGGTCCCGCGCCTACAAGATGCCGGCGCTGGATGAGTTCCTGAATGCGTCGGCCGAGCAGCAGGTGGACCTCTTCAAGTCCAAGCGGAATGAAACGTTCGAAGTCGGCGCGAAGCACCTGGCCGGGAATGTCGGCGTCACGATCGACGGCTTCTACACGATTCTGAAGGACATCGTGAGTCAGGGTCTGGTGACCGACCCGGGCACGGGGCTTCCAATCTGGATCATCCAGAGCAACCCCGAAGTGTCCAGTTACGGGCTCGAACTGGAGGCGTCAGGCCACGTCCCGAACAGCGGGCTGTCACTGCTCACCAATTGGACGTTGCTCAAGGCCGTGTACGCGAGCTGCCCCGCTGGGAGCGGAGGGTGTCCGACGGGCGCCGACGTCGGTACGCTCCTGGCCGGGGTGCCGCCGCTCGTGGGAAACCTGACCGCGACCTACTCCCTGACGCCTCAGTTGCAGGTCGACGGCGACTGGCATTTCGTGGACCGTCGCTGTACGAACGTGAACAACTGTGCCAACCAGCTGCCCACGTACTCGTACTTCAATTTTGGCGCCGAGTACGTCCTGCCGGCCAATGGGCTATTCATTCGCGGGGACTTGTTAAACGCCTTCAATTCCGAAGGTCTGGAGGAAGGAAACCCCCGGCTCTCACTCCTGCCGAATGGTCGAACCAGCAACCTCTTCCTGGCTCGGCCCATTCTGCCGCGGTTGCTGCAGGTATCGATGGGTTACCGGTTCTAGGAGTGAATGGACTGAATTGGGTCACGCCGGTCATCGTGCTGGAATTGGTCGCGATGACCGGCGTGGCCGCACAGGATTCATCGTTTCTCGTTGCCACTACCGATCCCGCCTACCGCACTCCGGGCTTCCTCGGCAACGGGGCGTTCAGTCTCGTCACCACGCCGCTGGGCAGCAGTCCCGCACCATCCTATGCGGCGGGTGTCTATGATGCGTTTCCGGGCGATGTGGCCCGGATCGCCGAGCTGCCGGCGTGGAACACGATCGACATCTGGAATGGCACGAGTTGGCTGAATCGGGTCAACGCGGACACGGGGTTACTCAAGGATTATCGCCAGACGCTCGACATGGCGGATGGCACGCTCGAGACGCATTACCGGTGGATCGACGACGCTCGGGAAACATCGATCGTCGTCGACGCGTTCGTGTCCCGCGCTGATCCGCGTCTCGCCGTGGAGCGTGTGACGGTTTCCCCCGCCCGGGCCGGTCAAATCGCCTTCCGCGTCTCCCTCGATCAGCGGCCACCCCCGAAGCGTGTGGCTCTCGCCCGTCTGACCAGGAGCGACCCCCGCTGGAGCCTTGATCAGGTCTGGTATCCTGGTCATGTCACGGTCACGACCCGCCAGGCAAGCGCGAACGAGCTCTTTCTCGGTGGCCGGACCGATGGTCGGGGGACGCCGGTGATGATGGCGGCGGTCCCTGCATGGCCCGACGAGCACCCGGACTCGGTTCGCCGGTCGACGACCAGGACGGGTGTCGCGGTGACGGTCTGGTTCGCGGCGACAGCCGGTCAGCCCATCACCATCTACAAATTCGTCGGCATCGCTTCTACGCGCGGCATGGCAGAACAGGCGGCGTCAGGCGCCGCGAACCGCGGCTACCGCGCCGCCCTCGCTCAGAGCCGTGCGGCCTGGAAGGACCTGTGGAGAAGCGACATCGTGATTCACGGCGACGCCGAGCTGCAGCGGGTCGTTCATGCGATGCTGTTTCAGTTGATGTCGAGCATGCGGGCCGGCAGCCACGAGAGTATCCCGCCCATGGGGCTTTCGAGTGGCGGCTACTACGGCCACGTCTTCTGGGATGCCGACACGTGGATGTTTCCGGCGCTGCTCGCGCTGCATCCCGATCTGGCGCGTGCGATGGTCGACTTCCGGTTTCATGTCCTGCCGGGCGCCGAGCGACGCGCGAAGGCCCATGGGTACCGGGGCGCCATGTATCCGTGGGAATCCGACGAGCTCGGCAATGAAGCTGTTCCACGGTTCGCGGCGCAGAACGGGGATTATGAGATTCACGTGACGGGAGATGTCGCCCGGGCGCAGTGGCTCTACTACCTCGCGTCAGGTGACTCCGCGTGGCTTGCAGACACGGGCTATGCCGTGCTCTCGGCTACCGCGGATTTCTGGGCCAGCCGGGTCACGTACGATTCGGCGACGCGCAGCTATGGCATCCGACACGTCGTTTCGGTCGACGAGGGCTTGATAGGCGTCGGCAATGACCTCTACACGAATGCCGTCGCGGTGACCAACCTCCAGGACGCCATCAAGGCGGCGCACATTCTGGGGAAAACGCCGAACGCCGAGTGGGAAATCGTGTCGGCGGGTCTCCGAGTGCCATACGATTCGGTACGCCAGTACCATCCACCGTTCGCCGGTGCTCCTGACACCCTGCATGGGGGGGTCGCGCCGCTCCTCGCCTACCCTCTGGGATTCCCGATGACACGCGAAACGAAGGAGCATGATCTCGCGGTCGCGGTGCAGGCACTCCGAAGGGACGGGTCAGGGGCGATGATGACGGAGACCCTCTATCCCGTCGTCGCCGCCGCACTCGGCGCGCGCGCGCTCTTCGATTCGCTCGTCCCGGGTACCTACCAGGGCTATCTTCGCCCGCCCTTCGATGTGCTGGCGGAGACGCCGAAGACGCAGGGCGTGGATTTCGTAACGGGGGCAGGGGGTTTTCTGCAGCAAGTCGAGTACGGGTATACCGGTCTGCGGTGGGGAGAGCAGGGATTGCAGCGGGGTGTGCCCCCGATGCTCCCGCCTGGCATCACCCGCCTCACCCTCCGGGGGGTCCACGACCGCGGGCGCATGGTCGACGTAATAGTAGAAGGAGATAGTGCGAGTATCAGATCTCCATGATCGTTGCCGCTCTCGTACTGGCACTGGCGGCCGGTGACACCACGCCCCCGGTCCTCTCCCTCCCCGATCCCGCGCTCGACGACACGGCGGGGTATCGCGGCTATGTCACTCGCTTCTACCGGGACTCGGCCGGAGACGCCGTCCAGATCTACATCGATCATCGCCTCGGTCGAGTGGTCAATGTCTGGGCTGATGCGCTCGACGAGAGCCTGGCATTCACGGTGCGTGATTCCACTGGTCGCAATGCCAATGTCACCTGGGGGTCCACGGGCGCCGTCCCAGGCTTCAGTGGCGTCTCCTGGACGCTCTCCTACCGCCTCGACCTCGGCTCCCCGAACGCGACCCTCGGGCTCTGGCTCCTGGGCTCGATGCGCGTCGAGCGCGATTTCCACTACGCGGTCCGCGATTCGCTCCCCTTCGACTCCGTGGCATTCGAACAACCCGAGCTCGCCACCCTCATCCACGATCTGGGATCACTTCCAGAGGGGGAGCGGAATCGCGAGCTCGGCATTCTGAATGTGAAGAACACGTCAGCGCTCTCGGCGCGCCTCGGGGCGACGATGACGCTGACGCAGCGCACGCACGGGTGGGTCTTCCGCGCCGATCAGACGTCGTTCGACGGACGCTATCACCTTCACCTGACCATCACCGGCGACCCGGGGACCACCGCCACCTGGGCCGGCCGGGGACTGCAGGTCCGCTCGGGCTCGTCAGGTCCGGCCCGCATCAATGTCACGATCGCAACCGACGCTCCTGACTTGACCCCCGTATCACGCTGGCAGCTCTTCAACGATGACTTCCATCGCTTCTATGACCGGGTGCGCGCCGACACGGCGCATCCACTCCGTTTTCGCCGTCTGGAGCGGGAGGTGCGCGGCGCCGAGTTGCTGACGTATCGCGAGAAGGTGATGGCAGGGCTGCCGAATTACGCCACGTACTTCGGCCGGGACGGCCTGATGACCGCTTTGATGATGCGCCCCGTGTGGACTCCGGCCGCACTCGAGCTGGTGATCGGGAGTGCGCTCCAGAGACTCCGGGACGACGGCAACGTGAGTCACGAGGAGGCGCTGGGCGGGCAGGCCATCCGGGAGAATGCCGCGCTCTATCATGACGCCATCATCCAACGGGACTATGTGGCGGCTGGAAAGATTCTGGGCCAGCTCGGCAGGACGCGCGAGAACTACCGGATGGTCGATGACGATGTGCAGCTCCCGGTGGTCGAAGCGGCCTATCTGACCGATCCCCGGATCCCGGCGTACGAGAAGCGCCATTTCCTGACGACCGGCAATCACCTGAAGCGCATGATGGCGAATCTCGACTTTGTCGCCCGGGAAGCCGCGCCCTACACGCAAGACCCCATCCCCACCAACCTGGTCTCCTTCCCTCGCGCAGACGACGGCAGCTGGCTGGCGTCGAGCTGGCGGGATTCGCGGGTGGGCTACGCGGGCGGACGCTTCGCGATGGACGTCAATGCCATCTGGATGCCGGCGGCGCTCGAGTCGATCGACAGCATCGTTGCGGTGCTCAGAATGCTTGGGATCCCCACGTCTGCGCAGTTCCCTGTCGACTTGCCGGTGGCTGTGGCGACCTGGCGGAAAGCAGCGCGGCACTTCGCGGTTGCGATCCCCGGAGACTCGGCGCGCAGCCGGATCGCGGCTCGTCTCAAGGCGTTCCCCGACTCCGTTCGCCGGTACTGGGAGGGTGTCTTCCAGCAGGAGTCCGTGCCCGACACGCTCCGGTTTCTCGCCCTCGCGCTCGATGGGGTGGGGGAGCCGATCCCGGTGCTCAACACCGACCCGGCTATGGCCCTCCTCGTGGGCCGTCGGGAATTAGTTGACTCTGTCAACTATCTCCGGTCGGTGCTGCAACCCTACCCGGTGGGGCTGTTCGTCCCCCGTCTGGGCGTGCTCACGGTGAATGATGCCTACGCGACACCCCAGGTGTGGCACGATTTCGCGCAGGACGCCTACCACTCGCCCACCGTCGTGTGGGGACGCGACGTGAACCTGCTGTTGGCCGGGCTTGCGTCCGACACCATCGCTGAAGCGGTGGCCCAATCGAGAATGGGGTACGGCGAGTTGTGGAGCTACGCGATTGTCCACGACTCGCTCGTCCCGGTACGCTACGGCGTCAGCTCCGACGTCCAGCTCTGGACGCTGACCGACCTCGCGGTGCAGTACCTGATGGACAAACGGCCGCCAGCCGTCGGCCATCAGCCGGCTCGGTATGGTCCGGCACACGATCTGGGTGACCTCTTTCCGGCGGTTCAGCTCGCGCAGGTATTCCCGGACTCAAAAACCTTTGTCGACGCGGTACCCAGCATCCCGCCTTCACAGATCGTGGCTCGCTACGACTCGACCCATCCGGCCGACCTCAAAGCTTTCGTGGCCAGGTGGTTCACACCGCCTCAAGGCGCGGGGGAGGCATACCACAGCGACACCGCGCAATCCATGCATCAGCACATCCAATCCTTGTGGGATGTCCTGACCCGCGCGCCCGCCGACAGCGATACGCTCTTCGCGCGGTCGTCGCTGATTCCCCTGCCGGAGCCCTATCTCGTTCCAGGTGGGCGCTTCCGCGAGGTCTACTACTGGGACTCGTATTTTGAAATGCTCGGTCTCGTCGCTGACGGACACATCAATCTCATCCGCGAGATGCTCGACAACTTCGCCTATCTCATTCGGACCGTTGGCCACATTCCCAACGGCAATCGGACCTATTACCTGAGCCGCAGCCAGGCACCGTTCTTCGGCGCGATGGTGGGGCTCTACGCTCGCGCGACTGACACCGCGCGGGCACTGCAGTTCCTGGATGCGCTCGAAGCGGAGCATGCGTTCTGGATGAAAGGTCCGCGTGTGGTGCGGCTGCCCAATGGGGCCGTGCTCAACCGGTATTGGGACGAATTGGCAGAGCCGCGCCCCGAGTCGTACCGGGAGGATTACACGCTGGGGCAGACGGTGCCGGCGGCCCAGCGCCCTGCGCTCTATCGAAGCCTGCGGGCCACGGCGGAGAGTGGATGGGATTTCTCGAGCCGCTGGATGCGGGACACGGCTGATCTCAAGAGTCTCGAGACCACTGACCTTGCGCCCGTCGATCTCAACAGCCTGCTCGAGTACGACGAGCGTCTCATCGCCGCCCTGGAATTCTTCCGTCGGGATACCGTAGTCGCACGGCGATACCTCACACAAGCAGATGAGCGCCGTAAGGCCCTCCTTGCCGCGTCGTACGACAGCACCAGCGGATTCTTCTACGATGTTCGTTGGAAGACAGGGGAGCGGGTGATGGATCGCATCTCGATGGCTGCCGTCTATCCGCTGTACTTCGGCCTCGCGACCTCCGATGAGGCTCGGCACGTCTCACAGATCCTCGAGCAGCAGCTCCTACGTCCCGGGGGCTTCGTCACTACCCCGGTCTCCTCCGGTCAGCAGTGGGATGCCCCGAACGGTTGGCCCCCCTTGCAATGGCTGGCGATTCAAGGGCTCCGCCGGTACGGCATCTACACCTTGGCCGACACCGCGCGCGCCCGCTGGCTCACGACCAACCGGCGGGTCTACAAGGCCACGGGCAAGATGGTGGAGAAGTACGACGTCTTGGACGTCAACAAGCGCGCAGGGGGTGGGGAGTACCCGGCGCAGGATGGGTTTGGGTGGACGAACGGGGTGGTGGAAGCTCTACTAGCGGACTCGCTGCATGCGCTGAAGGCTCCCTAGGCCGTCAGCGCCACCTGCTCCGGCATCCTCCCCGCAATCCTCGCGTAACTCTCCAACAGTCCCCGATTCACAACCCCCCAGTGATGCTTCGCGGCGGCGCGGCGCGCCCCGGCGCCCATGCGGGCCATCTCGGTTGGGCAGGGGGGAGGGACTGACGACGTGGACGCGGTCGCGCCAGGGGAGGTCCTCCGCCGGGACGACGCTCGCGAGAAACCGGAAGTCGACCCGCTCCGTATGAAGGGTCTGAGCCAGGTGGCTCAACGTCCGGGCCACCCCGTCGGTCAGTGGGGGCAGGCAGTCACTGAAGTAAGCTACCCGGAGTACTTTGCGGGTCGGTGTCAAATGGATCCGATGAGCAGGCCACGGCCCTGTAACGTCAACACGGAGTTTCGATGGGCAATCTGCCAGCCGACATCCGCTTCGCCCTCCGTTCACTTCGTCGAAATCCAGGGTTCACCGCAACCGCCGCGGGCGTCCTGGCGGTTGCGATCGGAGCGGCCGCTGCCGTGTTCTGTGTCGTGCACGCCGTGCTCCTCGCCGATCTGCCGTACCCACACCCTGATCGCCTGGTCCGCATCTACAACCAGAACTCGCCGACCAACATCTGGGCCCTCTCAGTGGTGGACGTGCAGGCGCTACAGGACGACCACCAGTCGTTCGAAGCGTTCGGCGCCTTGCGCTACACGTCATTCGCGATGTCCGGAGCAGGGGACCCCGAACAGATACGGGGTGCCCGGGTGTCCGCGGGGTTCTTCTCCACGCTCGGCGTCCGTGCGGCGGCCGGTCGCCTGACATCACCGTCGGACGAGACGCCTGGCGCGCCCCTGGTCGCGGTAGTGACCGATGGGTTCGCCCGGAGACACTTCGGGACTGCGACTGAAGCCCTCGGGAAAACCCTCAACCTCGACGGAATCCCTTCATCTATAGTGGGCGTGCTGCCCCGCGGCGTGGACGATCTGGCCGGGTTTCGTGTCCCGGTCTGGGTCGCCCTGAAGCTCCCGATTCCCACTCGGCGCGGGCCCTTCGGATACGCCGGCATCGCCCGGTTGAACTCCGGCGTGACGCTCGGCGACGCCGGCGTGGAGCTGGCCGCCCTCGGCCAGCGTGTCTTCCCTATCTGGCAGGCGAGCTTCCAGGACAAGAACGCCCGCTATTCGGCCTTCGAGCTGCGGCGCACCATCGTCGGGGATTCGGGCAAGCAGCTCGCGCTCTTCGGCGGCGCCGTGGTGCTCGTGTTGCTGGTCGCGATCGCCAATGTCGCGACGCTCATGCTCGTTCGCGCCACCGCTCGCGCCCACGAGCTTTCCGTCCGCGCCACCCTTGGCGCCACTCGCGCGCGCCTTGCCCGGCTTGTGATCGCCGAGTGTCTGGTGCTGACGGCGGGAGCGGCGGGGGCAGGGCTGGGACTCGCCTCATTCGCCATCCGAGCCATCGGCGTCATCGCCCCTGATCTCCCACGGGTCAACGGTCTCACGCTCGATCTCTCAACCACGCTGGTGGCGGTCGGTCTCGCGATCGTGTCGGGTCTCCTGATCAGCCTCTCACCGGTCGCGGGCGTGGTGCGCGGGTCGTTGGCGCAATGGAGGAGCGACATGCGCAGGTCAGGGGGAACGAAAGAAGTACACGCGGTGCGGGGGTTCCTGGTGTCGGCGGAGTTCGCGCTTGCCGTGCCGCTCCTGCTTGCGGCGGCGCTTCTGGGCCAGTCGTTCCTGCGGCTGCAACAGGTCAATCCCGGCTATGACCCTGACCGCGGGTTTTCCATCGCCGTGAACCTGCCGGCGTCGAGGTATGCCGATTCTACGGTGCAGTCCTTCTGGCGGAGCGCCGAGGCTCGGGTGAAGGAGACGCCGGGCGTGGTGGCGGTGGGGCTCACGACGTCGCCCCCTCCCGACAATGGTGGCGATGTCAACAATTTCGATCTGGTCGCGCACCCGGTTTCGAGTGGCGCCCCGCAGCCCGTCGCCCCATGGCCCATGGTGTCACCGGGATTCTTCGGGTCGCTGGGTGTGCCGCTGCTCGAGGGTCGCCTGATCACCGATGCCGACACCGCGGCGAATTCACCCGTCCTCGTCGTGTCGCGGTCGTGGGCGAATCACTACTTCCCGCACGAGCCTGTGATCGGGCAACGCCTGATCTCGGGTGGCTGCACGACATGTCCCCCAGATGTGGTAGTCGGCGTGGTGGGGGATGTGAAGTACGAAGGGCTCGCTGGCAATGGGGAAGGGGTCTACACACCCCTCGTGCAGAATGGCGTGATCCGCAACGCGACGCTGATCGTGCGTACCGCGGCTGCCCCGGAGTCCTTCATCAAGCCGGTGACGGAAGCGCTCCGGAGCCTCGATCCGCAGCTGCCCCTCGCGGGCGTGTCGCTGCACGAGGGTTTGCGCGAGGCGCTGGCCGATCCCGGCCGGTGGACGCGGATTCTCAGCGCGTTCGCGATCACGGCGCTCGGGCTCTCCGCCATCGGGATCTTCGGATTGATGTCGTACGTCGTTCGCCGCCAGCGTCGCGAGATCGGCGTGCGTCTCGCTCTGGGTGCCGAGCCTCGTCAGATCACGGGGATGATCGTGGGGCGGGGGATGCGGTACGTCGGGGCGGGGACGCTGGCGGGTCTGGGGCTGGCGCTGCTCGAGGCTCGCTGGATCGGCGCGCTTCTCTACGGGGTGGGCCCACGTGATCCGGCGATGATTCTTTCAGTCACCTTACTTCTGGTGTTCGCCGCAGGTGTAGCGTGCCTGTTGCCCGGTTTAAGGGCATCGCGCATCAAGCCGCTTGAGGCGATTTCTTCGGATTGACGTTGTCCGGCAACTGCAAAGGGGGAGACCGAGAGCAACGGGCGTAGACGCAGGCTCGTAATCCGGGGTGTGTTGGATCAACTACGGCCCGGAGGTTCTATGATCCGCGTGGTCACGATTGCGGTCTTGGTCACTCTCCCGATGGTGCTGCAAGCCCAGGACACGCCGCCCTGCACGTACGAGCGCTGCGCCCTGCGAATCGAAGACGCGAACCCTCGGCTGCCTGCCCGCGTGGTGCAGGGGATCGAGGGACGTCCCGTTGGCACGTTCGGCCTCTTTTCCCCGGCGATTCCACTGTTGGCTTCGGGTCCTGACAGCGTTCGCATTCCCTATGAAGCATTCCGGACCCGTCAGCACCTCTTCACAGCCTTCGGCGCACTGAGTCTCGCGAGTCTCATCGCAGTACCAATGGTGACGCACATGTCGGCCCACGGACCGGGGAGCGCGGCCTACGTGATGTTGGGAACGAGCGTGGCCTTCGGTGCAGGTGCGCTGGCGGTCGGCCTCGGAGCGCGGAGCAAGCTCGACGAGGCGATCGCTCAATACAATGACCGGTTACCCGATCGGCGATAGGCAGGTAGCACCCGATCCACTCTCGTTGACCCCGGGCTTGCGCCCGGGGTCAACTGGGAGGGAGCCAACCGGTAATAGGAGCGGGTCAGGCCAGTAAAGAGGGCAGCGGGGCTGTCGGGTATGGTTAGGGTAGCTCGGCGACGGACGATTGCCAGACCTTCAGAAAGGCCTCGAACACCCTCGGGGACCAACCCTCCCGCCGGCGTTGGAGTTCCCCGATCGCCGCACGCGGGGAAAGGGCCGCGGCGGGATCCCGGGTGACGGTCAGCGTGTCGTAGTCGTCCCAGAGCCCCACGATCTGCGCGCCGATGGGGATCGCATCTCCGGCCAGACGGTCCGGATACCCGGTACCGTCGATACGCTCGTGGTGCCAGCGCACGATGCCCTGGATATCCCAGGGGAACTCGATGTTGGCGAGAAGGTCCACTCCCCAGAGCGGGTGCATGCGCACGACTGCCTGCTCCTCGGACGTCAGGGGACCATTCTTCGTCAGCACCTCGGGGGGAATGCGGATCTTCCCGACGTCGTGGAGATACCCGCCGAGAAGAATCGTGGTCTCGAGCTCTTCACCCAACTTGAGCTCGCGGGCGGTCGCGACGGCGTTCTGGGCCACCCGCTCGCAATGTCCGAAGGTCCGGGCGTCACTGCACTCGATAGACCGGCCCCAGTTTCGCACCACTTCCCGGTAGGCGGTCTCGATCTCGGCGACTTTCCCGCCCACGCGCACCAGCTCCGGGCGTGCCTGCAGCTTCCGGAAGAGGCCATAGGCGGCGTGCAGGGTGCGCAGGGCAGGCTGGTCACGCCCCGTGCTCTGATACAGCAGGGCGAGCTCATGCAGTGACTCCGCTTCGTTGAGCGCCGACTGAGAGGCTGACGAGAGCGCGACGGCGGTGCGGAGGCGGGCTTCGGCCTGTACCGGCCGGCCACTCTCGCGGTACATCATGCCCAGCACGCGGTAGGCGTCCGCTTTCGCGCCGCCGGCGCCGATCTTCTCGAAGCGCGCGAGGGCGTCCTCCGCCAGCTCGCGGGCGTTCTCGAAGCGCTGCCGACCGACCTCCAATTCCGCCCTGCTGACCAGGCAGATCCCCTGCAGGAACACGTCGCCGGTCCGGTCGGCCAGCTCCAGCGCGTGATGGAAGTACTTCTCGGCGTACGGTGCGGCGCCGGCGTCGTGGCTCACCATCCCCAGGTTGTGATACGCGATGGCGCGGCCGTGATCGTCCCCGCACTCCCTGTAGGCCTCGAGGGAGCGCTGGTACCACGTCAGTGCCTCTTCGAGGTCGCCCTGGATGTTTGCGAGGATACCCAGATTCTGTTCGGCCCGGGCGCGGAGTTGACGGGAGGGACTGCCGAGTCGGATTGCCTTCAAGAATGACCGGCGGGCCTCTTCGAGTGCGCCGGACGAGAGATGCAGGCCGCCGAGGGTGTTCATGGCTTCGGCCGCGAGCACATCACTGCCGAGCTCGCAGGCCACCTGATAGCTCTGCCGGCACAGCTCCCAGGCTCGACCCGTCTCGTCGCGCTGATGGAGCACCACGGCGAGCCGGCGAAGCGCCTCAGCCAGCACGGCCAGCTCCTGATCGTCCGATGCGGCTGCGATGGCCGCCCCGTAGCGGCTCATGGCTGCGGCGATGGCGCCCGACTCTTCCTGGCGACGTGCCTCCGACAGGAGGTGCGACGCACCCATGCTCATCGTCGGCTTACCAGGCGATAGCGTACTGCGAAAAGTGAGAGACCTGACCCGTCACCCTCTGGGAGAAGATGTTATCCAGTGACGGGATGATCTGGAGAATGAAGAGATCGTCCGTGGTATACGCGATGCGCTTCGGGATGAGCGACCAGAAGACCCCACAATTCGCGTAGCTCATCGCCAACCGGGCGGGCTGCTGGAAGATGAGTCCCTGCGGCGAAAAGCGGATCGCGTTGACGGTGTCCGACCGCATCACGCCCGTGATGAGCGTCGCGGTGTCGAGTGCGCCTGGCGGCACCGTGAGGGTGTGCGGACCCACCGTCAGTGTCCCGCCCTCGGGTCCGATCACCTGCGACTCGGAGTCGGCAGGGAGTGGCGAGCATTTGAGCAGCAGGTTGAGACCCAAGCCCCAGTCGGACCTTGTGTCCGGCACGGGCTGCGCGGCTGGGACTTTCGGCGTGACGGGCATGCGATCGCAGGACCCCAACATCGCCGAGCCTGCCAGGAGGCCCAGCACCCACACCACACGGCGATTCACGTTCATGACCCCTTCCGGTCGTAGGCGACCATCGCATCGACGGGTGTATTTCTCGGGCCTTCAACACCCGGTTCGTAGCGCCGGAGCCAGTAGTTCGCCGGCTCGGGCTTCCCAGTCCGGACGGCGGTGGTCGCGCGAGCGATCAGGTCCGGAGGGTTTATCGGTGCATAGGTCAGATTGTCGACGGCGTCATAACCGACCAGAAGGGCCTTCACGCCACGGGCATCCGCCGGAGTATGCCGGAGATTCGCGGCCACGCGGCGGGCCAGCGCTGCGGCACCACTCGCGTTGGTCGAAGGTGCCAGCAGGGCGAATTGGGTGGGACTGAGGATCCCCACCACATCGGATACGCGGGTGATTTGCGCCACCGCGTTGGGCGCGGCGGGATCAGGCGTTTCGGTTTCAAAGACGATGCACGAGAGTGCGCCGTGCATGCGTGTCATCAACCCGCCCAACTCCCGGATGCGTCGCGACAGAGCGGGGCGCGCCTGGAGCCCGCTGACCGGATCGCTCCCGGCGTCCGGTATCGTCGCAGCGGCGTAGCGGCGCGCCTCTACGTACGTCTGGAGCTTGAGCGCCAGCTCGCGCGCGTCATTCGGATCCCGGAAAAAATCCCAGACGCCGGCGGAGAGACCGGCGACGCGTTCCGCGGGGCTCGGATTGTTGGGGGTCAGAATCACCACGGGGACGTTTCCGCCCACGAGGGGATCCGCGTGCAGGAGACGGCACGCTTCGATGCCCGACATGTCGGGCAGGGTGTGGGACAGAACGATGGCATCGGGCCGGACGACGCGCGCTCGCCCGAGGGCGGAGACGCCGGACTCGGTCTCCACAACCGAGAACCCGGCTCCTTCGAGGACGGCGGCGACCGGTCCACGCTCATGCTTAGCCGCAAGCAGCACGGTGGCCGGGATGGACGAGGACATGGTCATGGGATTGCGCCCGTTCGATGCAACAAACGGACCCGGGCGGTCCAAATCGAAGCCCCCGGAATGGTGGGGCTGCGGTGCGGTCCCAATGGGGTGCTCCGACGCAGACAGCCTCATATTAGTGCCCCTACCCCCCTCTTCAGTGCTCTCCTATGCAGCTTGGACAGCCTTGAGCGCGGCTCGGCAGAGTGCCAACTCGACCGTCTCCCCGGTCGCCGTCACACACTCATCACCCCGTTCCAGCTTCACCCAGTAAGGCCCTTCGCTCGCGAAGTCCATCAGCCACCCGGAACGGGAGAGGGCATACTCGAGGAGGAGACTCGCTTCGTATCCGGAGCTGTAAGGCGCCGCATCACCCGCATCCTCGTGCTGGAACACCCTGCGGTCGATCTCATGATCGAGGGCGGGCCCCGCTGGTTCGATGATCTCGTCTTCGTCGAACCGCAGTCGCGGGAACGTGTGTCGCATCAGATGCTCCCGAGGGCGGCGAGCCCCAGTGGGGGGTCACCCGGACTTGCCACTGCCGAGATCTGATTGGCGCCCCTCCGCTTGGCTTCGTACAGCGCCAAGTCCGCGCCCGCGTAGAGCTCCTCGGCGCCATCGGCGTCTAAGGGCATCGTCGCGACGCCACCGCTCATCGTGAGGTTCAGCATGCGGCCATGTACCTCGTGAGTGGAGAACCAGTGCAACACCCCTACCCGCAAACGTTGGGCCATCAGCAGCGCCTCGGCCTGGGGGGTGTCGGTCAGGACGATCGCGAACTCATCTCCACCTACCCGGCACGGGATGTCGGCCCCGCGGACATGCGCGCGGATCAGGTCCCCCATCTGCCGGAGGACTTCGTCTCCCGCCTGGTGGCCAAAGCGGTCGTTCACATCCTTGAAGTCGTCGAGGTCGAGGAGGAACACGGAGACGGGCGTCCCGTACCGTCGGCACCGCTCAGTCTCCCGGTGCAATGCCTGGTCGAAGTAGCGGCGGTCGTACAGGTCGGTGAGCACATCCGAAATGGCCTGGTGGTGCAGAGAGCCGAGCGCGGACTTGTCCACGATTGTAGCGTCGATGGTCTGCTCGCGGACGTTCAACAGGTAGTCCAGCAGGGCGACCCGGGCGCCGACGTCGCGACCGAGCGCGCGTGCCAGTGCGCGGCGATGCCGGACACTTTCACGCCAGATCTTTCGGGCTTCCCGCTTGGGGAGTCCGAGATCGGCGATGCCTTCGAGTCGTTTTTCTGAGCGAGTCATGGCCCCCCATTAGGCAGGGACCGTGCCTTTGATTCGCGGTGGTGTGCAACACGTAAACCATTACTGAATAATGTGTTATTGTGGTATCGAGCTTTCCTGAGGCGGGAGCATCGGCCCTCTTTTGGTGCCACCAAGAGGTGCGACGCTTCAAGGCGAGGCTTTCCCTCACCGATGGCCCGAAAGGTGCAAATCCAGCTTGGCGTGACCGCCTCCTCGTCGCCTCGCGAGTGGATTTGCGCCGGCACTCGAGCTGTGCTCGCGCCGCCGCTCCTGGCGCGTGCAACGGCGCGCGCGGGGGCCTGGGGGCACCAAGTTTTTCCGGAGCGAGTCCCTCAGGAGCGGTGGATCCGGTACCGGATCGGCCTCGCCGCCGCGCCGCCGCCATCTGATGCCGTTCGCCTCATAGCGGTCACCGAACGGTTCATCGAGGGCCTCAAGACCCACGTGGACCATGACCAGAACCAGCTCAAGTCGGGTCTGCGGTTCTGGGAGCACGGATTGCGGCGTGCCTACGTCTGGTGTGACGAGTCGGGCCCGCTGTGCATGCAGTGGCTGCTCATGCGAGCCGACAATGCCTTGCTCCGCACACTGCCCGAGTGGGCGGGGATGTACCCGCCACTCAATGGCGGCTGGGGACAAGTAGAGAACCTTTTCGCGTTTTCCACCGCGCGCCGAAAGGGCGTGGCGACGCAGTTCGAATACGCCCTCTATCGCGTGGCCCGGGATCTTGGCCTCCACGGCCTGGTGACACACATCGCCGAGTCCAACGAAGCGGCGCGAGCGTGGGCAACCCGCACCGGGTGGGAGGTCTACGGGGTCATTGCCAGGTATCGCATCGACCTGCCTCTGGTGCGTTCGCTCCCTTTCTACTTGCACCATGTCGGCGACCCCGTCTGACGCGCGGACGCGCCGGCCGGAGCGCGCGAACGGCGTCGCCGACGCTACAGCATTTGGAGAGGGCTTCATCCGGCCTTTCCGTCGTGAGGACATCCCGGGCGTGGTCACGTTGCGCCGCCACGCGTTTCGGCTGAGTGAACGCCGATCGCCCACGGACCTCGCCGACTACTTCGACGTGACGTTCTTCGGGTCCCCATGGTGCGACCCTGCATTTCCGTCATGGGTGTACGAAGACGAGCAGGGCGCGGTCGGAGGATTCGTCGGGGTGTTACCGCGTCCCATGACCTGGACGGGACACCCCATCATGGCGGCGGTCGCGACCCAGCTCATGGTTGCTCCCGGGATCGCCGGCTCGATCGCGCTCAAGCTCTCGAAGGCCTTTTTCTCCGGCGCCCAGGACCTGTCCCTCGTCGATTGCGGGAACGACGCCGCGGAGCGCCTCTGGCGCACGCTGGGCGGGATCGCGTCTCCCGGCCGCCGGATGTCGTGGGCCCGCGTGCTCGGCGGCCACCCCGCGCCGCCAGTGGGGACGTATACGGCCACCCTGGACCCCGCGGAGCTCTTGCCCTGTATAAGCGACGTCCTGCACTCGTACCGGTTCTCGCCCGCGTACGACCTCCGCTCGTTCGCCTGGCTGCTGCGCCTGGCGACCGCGAAGAAGCAATTCGGCCGGCTCTCCGGTGGCGTGGTTCGCGACTATCACGGGAGCGCGGTCGGCTGGCTGTTGTTTTACACGGGGGCGAAGCATGGCCGCGCCGAGGTACTGCAGATGGGGAGCATCCCCGGGGCGCAGGGCCTGTTATTGGAGCACGCGATGTGGCAGGCCCGATCCGCTGGCGCCCGCGCGCTGGGTGGCCGGGTCGAGCCGTCCTTCCGGTCAGCGCTCTCGACCGCTCAGTGCGAATTCACCACTACCGGGCCCTGGTTCCTGCTGAAGGCTGGGAACCCCGGGCTCCTCGCGGACCTCGAACCCGGCCGAGAGGACACGTTTCTGTCGCGGCTGGACGGGGAGTGGTGGCTGGCCTTCTAGCATCAGTGGGGGGGTCCGGGCGATCAGCCCCTCGCGCATCCAGGCACCAGCAACCCCCAGAATGGCTCCGAGCTCGAGGATTCCCGGGATCGGATCGCTGAGCCGGAACTCCGACGATTTCGCGCGCGAGAAGAGATCTCGCAGGAACGTGCCCCAGAGTGAAAACGACGACGTGCGCGCGTACGGCACGAGCGCCGGCGCACGCGGTGTGGGCTTCGAGATCGCGTCCCGCAATGCCATGAGGTCGCCGCGAAGCCAGCGCTCGCGCACGCCCACCTGGTGGCTGTGGATTTCCGGGAGCGGATGACCGGTGAAGAGACACGCGACGAGGTAGGGGAGATTGAGCCCCGCTTCGAGGGCGAGTGCCGTCGACGTCGGAAACCGCGAGCTGACGCCGATGAACGTGTATTCGTCGTCCCGGCGGTCGTACCGGAACTCGACCATCGCCACGCCGTGCCATCCCCATGCCTCGAGCACGCGCGCCGCGGCCGATGCCAGCCGCTGATCCAGCGGAATCGAGCGCCGGACGACGCTCACGCCCCCGGTCAACGGGTATTCCCGTTCCCATTCGCAGGGGAAGAGCGCCACGACCTTGCCCTGATCGCAGACCGCGCTCACACAGTGACCGATCCCGGTGAGACACTCGTGGACCAGCAGCGACTGGATATCGCGCTGGCAAGGACCAAGGATCCGGGCGAGGGCTCGAACACTCTCCGCATACTCGACGCCGAAATCCACGGTGTGCGCGGTCGCCCGGTAGAGGGCAGGTCCCCGCGGCATGATTACCACCGGGAATTCCAGCTGCTCGGAGGCTTGCAGGACCTCCGTGAGGGATTCCCCCTGAATCCACTTCGGCGTCGGGATTCCCAGGCGCTTCACCAGCGACAGGGTCTTGGCGCGGTCCAGTGCGCGTCCCAGCACCTCGGCCGGAGGCGCTGCGAGGACCGCGTGCCGCGCGACGCGTCGGCGGGCCTCGTTCAGCGTGACCAGAAGGTCCTCGCCGACCGGGATCACGACGTCTGGGTCCGTCCGATCGATGATGTCGCAGATATCCTCGGCCGCGCGACGGGGACTCGTCTGCACCGGCGTGTAACGAAGCCGCGCGCGCGGGTATCGGGACGCGAAGCCCAGGCTCAGCAGCCGATCACCGGCGGCCACCACCTCGACATCTGCCTGTGCCAGGGCGCGAATGACGGCAAGGCCCTCGGGGGTCTCCGCGCCGGTGACCAGAACTCTCACGCAGTTTTCTCCAGGAGATGAGCGGCGGTGCGTTGGCGGGTGTTGGCGGACAGGACGGCTCCGCGGTCGTAGGGAACGCGGAAGAACCGCACGCGACGGGTCTCAAGATCCAGGGTCGCGTAGATCGCGCGGGGATCCCGGGTGGTCAGATCTCCGACGCTCCCCGGGTTCACGAAGTGGAATCCGTCTGCGGGCAGCTCCGCGAGAGGGCCGGGGTAGAGAAAGACCTCACTCCCCAACGGCAATGCCGAGTTACCGACGATGTCGCCGAGACCGACGACGTAGTCGACGCGTTGGCGGCGGGCGTGTGCGAGCACCGCTCCGAGCGCGGGCGCGTTGGCGTGAATGTCCGCGATCAGCGCGAGCCGCATTAGAGGTTGCGAGTGAGTGCGCGGGCGGGGAGGAGTGTCGCGTAGAGCGACGCGTAGCAGTCGGCGGTATGCTGGAAATCGTACTCTTCGACGGCGCGGGTTTCTGCGCGCGCCCCCAAACCAGCAGCGACACTCGGCTGGGAGAGAATCCAGTCGAGGGCGGTCGCGAGATCCTGGGGGTCACCGGGGAGCACGAGCTGACCGGCCTCGCCATTGGCGAGGGCGGTGCGGATGCCTCCGACGTCCGAGGCGATAATGGGCAACCCCGCTCGCATCGCTTCCAGCAATGCGAGGGGGAGGCCCTCCGAGAGCGACGGCATCGCGAACACATCCGCGGCGGCCAGCACGCTCCCGACGTCGGGTCGAAATCCGAGGAGATGCACCCGGTCCCCGACACCGGCGGACCGGGCCTGGGTGTGGAGCGCATCATGGAGCTCCCCGCGTCCGACGATCGCGACATGGGCGCGAGGGTGACGCTCGCGGAGCAGACCGAGCGCCTCGATCAGGTACCGGTGCCCTTTCACGGGGTAGAGGTTCCCGACCGCGACGATCAGGACATCCTGCTCCGCGAGACGCAAATCGGCCCGGAGCGGCGCCGGGTGACTGAAGTCCGGTGCGAACACACCGTTGGCGATGGTCAGGACGCGGCGGCGGGGGAGCCAGAGATCCCGGCGCAGGGCCTCGGTGGCCTCGCGACAGACTCCCACCAGTGCGCCGCTATGGGTCGCGGCGAGGCGGAGGGCGAGCCGCCGGTGCCACGATGTGGCGTAGCTCCGGCCACCGTGCATGGTGATGACATGCCCGGCTCCGGTACGGCGCGCCGCCACCGTGCCGCAGATCCCCATCGCGAATTCGTGGCTGTGCGCGACGGCGATGTCGTGGCGGCGGAATCCGGCTTCGAGAGCCGCAATGGTCTTGCGGTGCGCATCCACGGGCACGTGTGCGACGGTGATGCCGATCAGGCGCAGCTCGCGCGTGAGCCATCCCTCTCCACCCTCCGGCAGGAAGGCGACGCTCTTCGCGCCTCCACTGGCCACCGCGCCGGCGAGGAGGGCGACGAGGCGTTCGGCCCCACCAGGACCGTCCATTTCGATCAGATGGGCAATCGAGACTCCGCGCAGGCGGCGCCAGCTCTCCGCGCGGTGTGGCCGCGGGACAGCAGGCCGGGGAATGCCCGGCGTTGCGGGGTGCAGGCGTGGTTGCACGGAGCTTGCGCCGATTGCCATAGCGCCCGCGAAGAGGGGCAATCCCTGTGCCTTTCAGGGCGGCTGTTTTCAGTCGAAGTGCAAGGATGGTCACGGTGCGTTTACGCCACGAACGGTGCGCCCCGCGAGACGGGGCCACGCAGCGAATCCTTGGGTTGTTCTGCCTCTTGGGTGTCGCCGCCCTGGTGTTCGCGTGTCTCGATACTGGAATTCCAGGTTATCAAACCAACTTCCCGGTGACCGGCGTCCTCATCACCCCGCCGGTCGCCTCACTTTCACCCGGTGATCACGTGCAGTTCCAGGCGAAGGGTGTGACGCAGAATGGGGACTCGGTACCGGTCGTCGTGCTGTGGTCGGCGCGGTTCGGTACGATCACGGCTGACGGTCTTTACACGGCTCCCGCGTCGGGGCAGGAGGATGTCGTCACGGCGCGAGTCAAGGGAACGGCCTACGCCGACTCAGCGGTGGTCACCTTGGTGCCGTCGGCGGTGGCGACGGTCAACGTGATTCCGGCCCAGCTCAGCCTCTACGTCAACGATCTGAAGCAGCTGTCAGCGGTCGTCCTGAATGCCGCCGGCGACACGCTCACCGGTCGGCCGCTGGCCTGGAGCTCAACGAATCAGGCCGTTGCGACAGTCTCCAGCAGCGGTGTGGTGAGCGGTTTTGCCACAGGCAATAGCACGGTCTCGGCAGCGACGGGTGGAAAAGTGGGGACATCGACCGTCACGGTTCTTCCACGTCCGCAGTCTGGAACATGGCCGGACGAGCCGTCTTCGTTCCCGCTCATCGCCGAGCAGCCCTGGAGCATCCTGTCTTCGCTCGGGTGGTTTCTCGAGTTCGGTACGGCGTCCATCGGGCTGGACGTCAACGCGCCGGAATCACCTCCCGGCGTCCTCCAGATCACCTACCCGAGCGGGTTCGCCGGTGGTTCGGCACCCGGCACGGAGTCGTATAACCTCAACAGCGTGCATAACCTGTTCGTGGGCATGTGGTGGAAACCCAGCAACCCTTGGCAAGGGCACATCACCGGCTCAAACAAGATTCAATATGCATTTACCAACGAGAACGGCAGCATCACGATGGTCATGTACGGGCCAGTCGGCGGCCCGTATGAATTGCGGGTATTCCCGCAGTTCTCAGTTTCGCCCCTGACTTGGTTGACGCCCAACGTCGCACACGTCCCGGTGCAACTGGGCGTGTGGCATCGCATTGAATGGCTGCTGGTCTACAGCTCGGACGCCTCGACGCCGAATGGAATCGTCAAGTGGTGGCTCGACGGCCAGTTGATCGGAGACTACGAAAACGTTGTGTTCCCCGGCGCTCCCCTCACGTTTTACAAGCTGGATCCGGTGTGGGGTGGCGTCGACGATGTGAAGAACGAGACGGACTACTACTGGTTCGACCAGATTCACATTAGCGGGCAGTGAGCGGTGAGCAGCTGGCGATCCGATCCAGCACGCTCGCGATGAAGTACGCGCCCAGCTGGTCGCGGTGCAAGTACCGATCGAAGTAGTCCGCCGCCTGACCGCCCAGTCGGACACGGAGGTTCTGGTCGGCCAGGCACCGCTCGCATTGCTCCTCGAGGTCGGAGAGATCTTCGCGTACGTAGAGTAGATGCTCGCCGTGCACGAGTGGCATCGGCATTGCTGCGTGGTGCGGGTACGCCACCACGCACGCTCCGATAGCGAGATACTCCACCAGCCGAAAGCACAGAGGCCCGTTGCCTGGGAGGTCCACAACGACGAGCGAGCGCGCGACCTCTCGCAAATAGCGTGAATAGCCCACCATCTGAAGCCCCCCTTCGAATTGGAATCCCTGGGCCTCGTTGAGCCTCTTCAGGGCCGGCGCCCGAATGTTCGTGCCGAACTTCGCGCCGAAGCGGCCGTAGACATCGAAGAGCTTGGAGCGCGTCCGACGCAGCCATCGAAGGTAGGGAAGCATCCGGTAGGGGAGCTCGTTACCGAAGACGTACCCGCCTGGCAGCACCTCCGGCTGGCCATATCCCAGCGACGAGTACTGGGCCTTGAACGTCACCAGGTTTCGTCGAACTGACTCTTCATCAAGTACGAGCGGATTGTCGTTGTAGTCGAAGGCGACGGCATACGTCCGTCCGTCGACGGCGACGTGACACACGATGTTCCCTTTGAATCGCTGGGGGACATCTGTCACGCGGACCGGGACGTGACGTGACAGCGCGCGGCGGTACTGATCGCCCCAGACATCGGCGGGGCCCCATTCATAGGTTCGCGGCCACCGCACGCTGACCCGACGTGCGATGTCCGGGGGCAGCGTGTAGGAAGGGGCCGCGCGATCCGTGGCCTCAGGCCATACCCGCAGCACTCCCTCGATGGCGAGATCCTGCAACCGCTCAGTAGTGAACACCCTCGGGACCCTCGCAGGCGAGGTACAGACGCCAGTGCTTCGTCAGCGCCCAGTCCACTTGCATCCGGCGTGCCTGTGTCAGGAGAGCCCCGCGCCAATTCTCGAGGGTTAATGGGCTCAGAACAGTGAGTGCCTTGCTCATTGATGCACGGCAACGGGTGACGCGCACGGTAGTTGCCTCCACGCGGCGGTGCTATTCACCTGTGGCAGACACGGCACTCGGGGAATTGCGTGGCACGTGTACTGCGCACAACGAACACGTCTCTTGAACTAGGAGTCGTGCAATGAAGCGCAAACACCTTCTGGGTGCTGCAGTCGCGAGTGTGGTGATCCTTGCGGCGTGTTCCGAGCAGCCCAATGCCCCCAGCTCCGTTGCAGGAACTCGTCAGGCCGTGAGCGTCAACTGGCCTAATGAACCAGCGGCGTTCACGCTCGTCAGTGACTACGGTTTTAACGACGCGATACCGTCCGGAAACGGCCAAACCTTGAGCGGAGGATGGCAAATCAACAACCCGAATGGGTTGGCAACACAACTCACCAATGACAATGAAGCTCCCCTTTCACCTCCCAACGTAGGGCAGTGGTCCTATCCAGTCGGATTTCAAGGGGGGAGCCCGCCGGCTCTCATGTATTTCGACCCGGCGAGCTATTCCAAAGAGATCTACGTCGGCTTGTGGTGGAAGGCGAGCAGTTCATTCGAGGAAAATGATGCAGCGACAACCGAACTCATGACCGTCAACACGGCGACGGCTGGGAACGATGTTGTCATCGAGATGCATCAAATCGACTCGGTGCCAACGTACGCGATCCACGTAGTGACGCAGTTTGGCGGGACGCCTGTGCGGCTTCAGCCCAACGTAAACACGACGTCCGTGCCCACAGGCCAATGGCATCGCGTTGAATGGTATCTGAAGTACAGTACGAGTTCAACTTCAGGTGACGGCATCATCAAGTGGTGGGTCGATGACACCTTGCAGGGGGATTATGAGAATCTAGACATGCCGGCGGATGCTGGATTTGGTGAAATGCAGCTGCGCCCTTCGTGGGATGGCACGTTGACCAAGACTCAGCAGGACTATTTCTGGTTTGACCACATTCACATCAGCGAGAACACTGACTCGTGGCCGAATGAGCCGGCTGGGTACACACTCATCAGCGATGAGCCATGGAATGCCCTGACCGAGAACGGATGGAGTGTCGCCAACAATGGAGCGGGCAACGTCACGATTACCCAAGACGCAACCGCACCCCTGAGTCCGAACAACGTCGCCCAGTTTGAGTACCCGACCGGCTTCGTCGACGGCAGCGGTCCTGGGGAGACCGTCATGGATTTCGCATCAACGTACCGCGTCTATGTTGGGCTCTGGTGGAAGCCGAGTGACCCGTGGCAGGGTGACTCTTCCAACGTTAACAAGATTGAGTACATCCAATCCACAAGTGGCAATGGCAGCATCACCCTGGTGATGTACGGCGTACCGGGCGGACCCTATGAACTGAGGGTGTTCCCGCAGTTTACGGGCAGGTCGCTCGATCGGTGGCTGACGCCGAACGTCAACGACGACGCGGTGACGCTTGGCGTCTGGCATCGAATCGAGTGGCTCGTCGATTACAGCGGTACTACGGGGCACGTCCAGTGGTGGATGGACGGTCGCTTGCAAGGGGATTGGAGTGACGACCCTGTCCCCGCCGGGCCTCTGATTGAGTACCAGCTGAACCCGGTGTGGGGAGGGAATTGGCCCGACACAAAGCGTGAGACGGATTACTACTGGTTCGATCACACGCATCTAAGCACGAACTAGTCGCGGCGTTGATGACTAAGCTGGTGCCGGCCCCTTGTGTGGGGTCGGCGCCAGTGCGACTTCCTCGAGAATGCTAATGATCATTGGAATCGGCTTTGACCTGGTCTCGGTGGCCCGGATCGCTCTGCTGTTGGCAACCGATGACGCGTTCGAAACCCGGACGTTCACGGCGAGCGAGCGCGAAGCCTGCGCCGAGCGCGCCGACCGCGCGCAGGCGCTTGCCGCTCGGCTCGCCGCCAAGGAAGCATGCCTCAAAGCCCTGGGCACCGGGTGGGGTCCAGGCATCTCATTCCTGCAGGTGGAAGTGATCAGCGGCGACGGCGTACAACCCGGCCTGCACCTCACGGGAGGTGCCGGAGCGCGGGCTCGTGAGTTGGGCATCGAGCGGATGCACGTTACCCTCACTCACGAAGGTTCGTTCGCCGCCGCCGCCGTGATCGCAGAGAGCCGGGACCTCAGTCACCCCGCCGACTGATCAACGCGTTCTCGAGGAACAGGTAGTCGATGCCGGTATTCAGGAACGTGTCGATCGCTTCCTGCGGTGTGTTGACGATCGGCTGGCCCTTCACGTTGAAGCTCGTGTTCAGCACCATCTCCCGCCCCGTTACCTGACCCACCGCCCGCAGCAGCACATGGAAGTCATGGTTGTCCTTCGCCGACACCGTCTGCACCCGTGCCGAACCGTCCACGTGCGTCACCGCCGGCAACTCGGCCCGGTGCGGCTCGCGTACCGGTACCACCATGATCATGTACGGGAGCTCGCTGCCGGCCGGGACGTCGAAGTACGTGTCCACTTGTTCGACCGTGACGGCGGGGGCGAAGGGCCGGAAGGCCTCCCGCATCTTCACCATGGCATTGATCCGGTCCCGCATTTCGGGATGCGCGGGATCGGCCAGAATGCTTCGATGCCCCAGCGCCCGCGGCCCGAATTCCATCCGCCCCCGGTACCACGCTACCACCCGGCCCGCGGCAATCAGCTGCGCCGCCACCTGACAGGTCTCTCCGAGCGAATCGAAGGACCGGACGCTGATGTGCTCAGCGAACGCCTTCAATGCGCCTTCGATGTCGGTGGACGAGGGCGCTGGCCCCAGGAAGGGGACCGCCATCCGCTGGTTCCTGACCTCACCGTGCACCTGGGCCTGGTGCAGGGCGGCGCCGAGGGCCGCCCCATCGTCCCCGGAAGCGGGCTGGACGTACACGTCGTCGAAGAGGCCGGATGCGAGGAGCTTCCCATTGGCCGTGCAGTTCAAGGCGACGCCACCTGCGAGCGCGAGACGGCGAGCCTTCGTCACCTGGGCGGCGTGCCCACAGATGTGGAGCATCACCCGATCCAGAGTTTCTTGAAGCGCCGCGGCGACATCGCGATCCCGTTCCGTGATCGCCTCGTCGGGATCGCGGTCGGGGCCCAGCTGTGAGCAGAGGACCTGCCGGCTGGTCCGGTAGCGGCGGCGGTCTTCCGGCGTCTTGTTCAAGTGGAGCAAGGGGATTTCGATGCCGCCGTCAGGGAGAAGACGGACCTCCCGTTCGAAGAAGGCCCGGAACCGGTCCGGGTCTCCGTACGGCGCGAGGCCCATGATCTTGTACTCGTCGGCGTTGAAGTCGAACCCGAGATGGAACGTCACCAGGGAATATAGAATGCCGATCGAGTCGCGCGCCGACACGCGCAGGAGGCGGTGCAGCTGGCCGTTCGTCGCCTCGTGCACCGTCGCGCCGTGAGCCTCGCCAAGTCCGTCGACCACCACCACCAGGCCGTCGGACCACCCGGAGGTGTAGAGCGCGCTCGCGGCATGCGCCTGGTGGTGATCCACATGAAGGATGCGGTTCTCGGGGAAGCCCGGGAGATACTTGCGAGCTTGCAGGAGCAGCGCTTCGCGGGAGTAGACGTCCCGGTAGAGTTCGGATGAGATCGGGTCCAGCGCGTACATCGCCCGGTACGGGTCGTAGTCGAAGGCGTGCGCGAGCTCATCGACGTCCTCGAGCGTGATGCCCGCCTGAGAGAGGCACGAGGCGATGGCGCCTTTGGGGAACGCCGCACTGTGCTTCTTCCGGTCGATCCGTTCCTCGGCCACACCCGCGACGACCTGTCCGTCCATCACCAGCACCGCGGCCGCATCGAACCCCTGCGCCATGCGGTACTCCCGTTCGTCCAACCCGGGCGCCTGCGCCCGCGCGAAGGGAACGGCTCCCTCCACGCCACTGATTCCAAGAATATTCACGGGTTCCTTGCCCCAGGCCCGCGGTTGGGAAGTGTCCGGGGCATGGTTGCCAAGGGCAAGAAGCGTACAGGCACCCTCTGGGCGCCGTACGCGTTGAGCGCGATGCGACGACGCGTCGGCCGAGGTGATGGGAACACGGCGCGGAAGTTCACCCGGTCAGTCTGCGACAGGGCCCCGAGAGTCCACTTCTTGCAAGCCCGTGGTGGGGACTCGATTCAGGGGCACCAATGCGACATCTCCTGTCAGGCACGGGCCTTCAGGTGTTCTCAACCTGCCCGCCCTCGTACGTGGCATCCCCGCGCGACTATTTGAGGCAAGCGCTCGACGTCGCCGCGTGGAGCGAGGCCGCCGGGTGCGAAGGGATGCTCATCTATACCGACAACGGGCTGGTGGACCCGTGGACAGTCGCCCACGCCATCGTGGCCGGCACGCAGCGCCTGACCCCGCTCGTCGCGGTGCAGCCGGTATACATGCACCCCTATACCGTCGCGAAGATCGTGACCTCGATCGGCTTTCTCTACGGCCGCCGCATGTACCTGAACATGGTGACCGGTGGATTCAAGAACGACTTCACCGCCCTGAACGACGCGACGCCGCACGACGAGCGTTACGCGAGGGTCATCGAGTACACGGCGGTCATCCAGGACCTGCTCCGCGGCGAGACCGTGAGCCGCATGGGGCGGCACTACGGCGTGGTGAACCTCAAGCTCGCGCCTCCGCTCGCGCCCGACCTCTACCCAGGGTTCATGATCTCAGGGTCCTCGGGCCCGGGGCTCGCCGCGGCGCGTGAGCTCGGCGCGCTCGCGGTGCAGTACCCCAAACCTGCCGATCAACAGGAGCCACCCCCGGAGGGTGTGACCGCCCTCGGCATTCGCGTCGGGATCGTCACCCGCGAGACCTCGGCCGAAGCGTGGGCCGTTGCCCGGGCCCGGTTTCCTGAGGACCGGAAAGGGCAGATCACGCATCAGCTGGCCATGAAGGTTTCGGATTCGGTCTGGCACCAGCAGCTCTCGGATCTCGGGAAGACACCGCCCGAGGTGGAGAACCCGTACTGGATGGTGCCGTTTGAGAACTACAAGACGTTCTGTCCATACCTCGTGGGCAGTTACGACCGCATCGCGGATGAGCTGGCGCGTTATGTCGGCCTGGGGTATCGCACGGTCATTCTCGACGTGCCGGCCAGTCCCGTGGAGCTCGAGCACATCGGGCACGCGTTCTTCCGCGCCACGGAACGGGTTCCGGCATGAGCGAGCTGCTCCAGCGGTTTGTCCGCGACCAGGCGGAGAAGCGTCCCGACGCTCCGGCGGTGCGGCTTGGCGAAGTCGCCCTGACGTACGGGGAGCTCGAGTTGGCGAGCAACCGGCTCGCGAATCTTCTCGTGGCCGCGGGGTGCAAGCGCGGGTGCCGGGTGGGACTCCTCATTCCCAAGTCTCCGAACGCTGTGGTGGCGATGCTCGGCGTCCTGAAGGCGGGCGCCATCTACGTACCCCTCGATCCGGCGTCTCCCGTGGCGCGCCTCAACAAGATCCTGGAACAGTGTGACGACCGGTGGCTCCTGGCCGCCGGGGATCAGGGCGTCCACGTCGACCTGCTGGCGGCCGAGTTGCCTTCGCTCCGGGCCAAGACGCTCCAGGTGGGGTGGCTGGGCGACGGGCCGGCACCCGCGGTGGCGCCACTCATGTTCGATGCCGGAGACCTGGACCGGGCCGGTGATTCCCGGATCCCGGCGCGGACCTCTCCAGGGGATCCGGCGCATATCCTCTTCACTTCCGGGTCGACCGGAATCCCGAAGGGCGTCGTGATCACCCACGCGAACGTCTGGCACTTCGTCCGGTGGGCCGTGCAGTACTTCGGCATCGGACCGGAGGACCGGACCTCGGGCCACTCCCCGCTCCACTTTGATCTCTCGACCTTCGACATCTACGGCACGTTCGCGGTGGGGGCCGAGCTGGTGATGATTCCACCGGAGCTGAGCCTGCTGCCACACCGGTTGGCCAAGCTCATCCGCGACGCCGAGCTCACCCAGTGGTTCTCCGTGCCGTCGGTGCTCAACTACATGGCGAAGTTCGACGCCGTGAAGGAAAGGGATTTCCCCGCGCTTAAGCGGCTGATGTGGTGCGGGGAAGTCTTTCCGACTCCCTCCCTCATCCATTGGATGAAGCGGGTGCCGCATGCACGATTCACGAACCTGTATGGCCCGACGGAAGCCACCATCGCGTCCAGCTTTTACACGGTGCCGGAATGCCCGGCATCGGAAGACGACGTCATTCCCATCGGACGCGCGTGTGCAGGCGAAGAACTCTTGGTCCTCGGCGAGGACCGTCGCCCGGTCCCCGTTGGTGAGCAGGGCGATCTCCATATCGCCGGCGTGGGACTCTCGCCTGGGTACTGGCGTGATCGGGAAAAGACGAAGGAGGCGTTCGCCCTGAGGCCAAGGACGTCCAATCCCGAGGACCGCATTTATCGGACGGGGGACCTGGCCGTGATGGGGGAGGATGGGCTGGTCCGGTTCTGCGGCCGGACCGACAATCAGGTGAAGACGCGCGGGTACCGGATCGAGCTCGGCGAGATCGAGACGGCGCTGCACGCCCTGGGCGTCTTGCGGGAGTGTGCCGTCGTCGCGGCGCCAGGAACGGCCTTCGATTCCGTGATTTGCTGCGCCTATGTGCCCCTCGAGCAGTTCAGCCCGACTCCCGCCGGTCTTCGGGAAGACCTGTCGCGGGTGTTGCCCGCGTACATGCTGCCGGCCCGCTGGCTCGAGTTGGACGCCCTTCCGGCCACGTCGAACGGCAAGATCGACCGGAGCACCCTCAAGGAGCGGTTCGCGCGCGAGGAGGTGGCGGCGCAATGAGTCGTCGGGACGACCTGGAAGAACGACTGGCGCAGACGCTGGCCGAGGTGCTCCATGTGGATGTGCCCTCACGCGAGACCGACTTGATCAAGACCGGCCGGCTGGATTCGGTGGGTCTGGTGGATCTCCTCCTCCGGCTCGAGCGGCACTACGGGGTCAAGGTCGATATGGAGGATCTGGAGATCGACCAGTTCCGGTCGTTGGGGAGCATCACCGCGTTCGTTGCGGCGAGGATGGTGCCCGCGCGCACGAGCGCCACCGTTTCCTGATCCGTGCAGCACATCCGCCCGCTTCGCGCGGATGACATCCCGGCGCTCGTCGCCCTGCGCCGAAGAGCGTTTAGCCACAGCCAGCGCCCCGACGACGAAATGGGGACGTATTTCCAGCGGGTGTTCCTCGAGAATCCCTGGCGGGACGACTCACTTCCCAGCCTGGTCTACGTGAACGGGGACGAGCGCCCGGTCGGATTCCTCGGCGTCGTTCCCCGGCCCGCGTCGTTCCAGGGCCACTCCATTCGTATTGCTGTCAGCACGCAGTTCATGGTCGATCCCGATCACCGGGGCGTGGCTGGCCTTCATTTAATGAAGGAGTTCCTGGCGGGAAGGCAGGATCTGTCCCTCGCGGATCTTGCCAATGACTCGAGCCAGCGGCTCTGGGAGAAGCTGGGGGGAAGAACCGCTCGCATTCCGAGCTTACAGTGGACGCTCGACTTCATGCGAGTCCCGCGATTGGTCCGGGGGCCGGTACGTTTGGTGCTCCGCGTGCTGTGGCCTCGGTGGCGCGCTCCGCGGGGAGTTCGTCGCGGGCCTCTGACTCCTAAGCTGATGACGCAGCAGCTCCCCCAACTCCTCAGCGGTGTGAGTTTGCGTCCGGAGTACGACACGCGGTCGACGCAATGGATCTTCGACCAGCTTGTGGCGAAACGTGGGCTGGGTGAGTTCCGCAGCGCGGCGCTCTGGGACGATGCCGGCGTGGAAGTATTGGGATGGTATGTCTACTACGCCGACGCGGAGGGCGTGGGGCGCGTGGTGCATTTCGTCGCGCGTCAGGGATCACGCGATCTCGTCCTACAGGAATTATTTGCCCGGGGTTGGCGTGAGGGCCTCGCGGCGATTACCGGTCGGCTCGAAACGGGGCTGCTTCGACACGCGGGGAAAGTCGGACTGACGTGCCGTCGCGAGGGCCCGTGGATGCTGGTGCAATCGTCGCGGCCCGAGATTCTCGAGGCCGTCGACCGTGGTGATGTGTTTCTTTCAAGCCTCGAAGGGGAGGGTTTACTATCTTTCTAAACTGGTGATTTTGGTGGTTTCTCTTGCCCTCTTTTGCATCCCGCCTTGGCACCAAAAAAGTTATATCGTTGTTTTACAATGCTTTACGCTGCAGCAATTGCGCAGCATTTTCTCACTACCCATGTTCGCCCCGTCGTTGATGCGGGGCGTCAAATGTACCCACCGCGCTACGGCAACTGGGGTGAGCGTTCAAGAGCCGCCGCCCTGTCGCTGCTCAGAGCATAGCCGCCGAAAGGCGGTGACGCAGAGCCACGGGACTACCGCGAAGTCTTCGCCAAGTCAGCCGAGCCGCCAGCGTAATCGATCCGGAGTGACGGTCGACGCTGGCGGCTTTCTGTTGCCCCCCGAACAACCTCAGCACTGGGAGCAACAGTATGCCGTACTCCTTCAAGATTTCTCATCGGCTGTCGCGGGTTCGTGCCGTTGGGCTGCTGGCGATCCTCGTGGTCGCCGCGTGCACGTCCACTGATTCCTCGCTTACCTCGCCAGGCAGCTCGCAGGACAGCGCAAGAAACTCCAGGACCGTCACCGTTACGCCATCGGCGTTATCCGGCACCCTCGGGCAGACCGGTCAGCTCACGGCGGTCGTGAAGAACCAGTACGGCCAAGTGATGACCGGTGCGATCGTCACGTGGGCGTCCAGCAACACCTTGGTCGTTACGGTCAACGGCTCGGGCCTCGTTACCGCGGTCGGCGCCGGAACAGCGACCGTCACCGCGACGAGCTCGGGCTACCAGGGCACGGCGGCCATCACGGTAACCGGTGGAACACCGGCCCCAACCGCGCCCGGCACCGTTTCGAACCTGTCGGCATCGGCCACGACGGACTCGTCCGTCACCCTCACGTTCACCGAAGTGAACGACGGCACAGGCGCGCCGGCCAGTTACGAAGTGCGCTTTGCCGCTGGCACGATCTCCTGGGGGTCGGCGGTACCGCCCGTTTCCGGCACTTGCGGTACGCCCCTTGCTGGTACGTCCATCGGGAACAAGCGTTCGTGCATCGTGGGTGGATTGATCGCGGGCACGTCGTATCAGTTCCAGGTCGTCTCATTCCGGGGGACTTTGAACCAGAACGCGGTTTTCGGCGGATTGTCGAACGTCGCGACGGCCGTCACCATCGCACAGATGGCGGTGGGTGCGGTCACGGTGTCGCCGTCGTCGGTGTCGGGCACGGTCGGGCAGACGGGGCAGTTCACCGCCACGGTGACCGACCCGTCGGGCGCCACGATGTCCGGTCAGACGGTTAATTGGTCCAGCTCCAACAACGGCGTGGTGACGATTAACGCGTCGGGCCTGGCCACCGCCCAGGGCAGCGGTTCTGCGACCATCACCGCCGCGTGCGGTGGGAAGAGCGGGACGGCGGCCGTTACCGTCACCGGCGGCGGCACGACCGGTCAGCCTGCGACCATCACCATCTCGCCGACGAGCTCGAGCATTCAGGTCGGTGCGACGCAGCTCTTCACCGCGACCGTCAAGGACGCGACCGGCAATGTGCTGACCGGACAGACGGTCTCGTTCACCAGCAGCAACGTGCTGGTGGGCACGGTGGGCAACCTGACGGGGCTCGTGACCGCGTTGGCGAGCGGGAGCACCACGATCACTGCGACCGATGGTTCGCTCAGCGCTTCCGCCACCCTCTCGGTTTCGGCGACTCAGCCGCCTCCTCCGGGAGGCTGGACTAACGAGCCTTCCGGCTTTACGACGATCGACGACTGGGGTTTTGATGCATTGAACGGCAGCGGGTGGACGACCATCTGGAACGACGCGGGCAACGGCTCCATCATCGCGGACGCTTCGGCACCGGCGTCGGCTCCCAGTGTCTTCCAGGTGATGTATCCGGTGGGCTTCGCCGGTGGCAGCGCGCCAGCCACGATGTACTACGATCATCCGGCGGCCAAGGAGGTATTCACGGGGTTCTGGTGGAAGCCGAGTAGCGGCTGGCAGAATCACTCGTCGAACGTCAACAAGATTCTCTTCTGGTTCACTGGAAACAGCTCCAACAGTATCGACATTCAGATGTACGGCCCGGCGCCCTACCATCTCCATGTCGTGCAAGAGTACCCGTCGGGCTCCATCCGGTACCAGCCGAACGTGAATTCCACGACGGTGACGCTCGGTCAGTGGCACAAGGTCGAGTGGTATATGAAGTACGCCACGACGGCCACGTCGGGTGATGGCATCGTCATGTGGTGGATCGACGGTGTTCTGCAGGGAAGCTATTCGAACATCCAGACGCCGGATGACGCAGGATTCACGGAGTGGAAACTGTCTCCGACCTGGGGTGGCGTCGGCGATACGAAGACCCAGACGGACTACTACTGGTTCGATCAGGCGCACATCAGCCGTCGGTAGTCGTCTCGCGGCAGAAGTTCGCAATAGAATGACGGTGCCGGTCCGGATTCGTTTTGGGCCGGCACCGTTTGCGTAGTGCTAGAGTTCCGAGTGACGCTCGGTTCGTTCCCACTGCAGTCCGCCTGAAGTCACAAGGGCACCAACAGCGCTCAGCAACCGCCACCCGGCGTACAACGGCAGAAAGGCGAAGGAGCGGACGGCCCGGATCGGCTGAGAATCACACGCGATCCCAATCGCCGCATAGACGGCGGGGCGGACCAGGGAGACCGGCAACGCCATCAGCCACGGGCTCGACGTCAGCCCCGCCAGCCAGGCAGCACCCCAGCCCATAGCCACGAGCCCGAGATGCAGGGCGGGGCCGGGGGCCATGAGCTCCGCGATGGCGTCCAGCTTCTGATGCAGGGACGCCTTTCGACTCTTGAGGAGAGAAGGTCCCCACCGGGTGAGCACCGCCCACTTTCCCAACATCCAGCGGCGTCGCTGACGACCACTCTGCCGGAGCGACTTGGTCTCCTGGGCATAGAGATGAGCACTTGTGGCCAAGCCCACCGGGGCGCCCCGGGCGGTGAGCGACGCATAGAGTTCCCAGTCCTCACAAAGGGTGAATGCGTCCCACCCATAGCGCTTGAGCAAGTCCGTCCCGATACACAGACCGGCCGAGAGGGGAATACTGAGTCCCACGCGTTGCTTGAGGGCAAACGAGCCGCGGAAGCGGGCCGCCGCAAAGACCGCCGACATCCGGGTGAGGGCGGACTCCTCAGGATTCCGGACGTCATTGTACGGCTGGACGGCTTTGGCATTCAGCGGCGCCTCTCGTGCCAGCCCCGCGGCATAGTCGCGCGCGACTACCACGTCGGCATCGACGATCGTGACGGCGTCGAGATCCTTGAGCGACAGCTGACTGATCGTCCAGGCGATGGCGCGTGGCTTCCCGGGCTGCTTCAGATCGTGGCGCTCCAGGCATTCCGCGCCTGCGGCCCGGGCCTTGACCGCCGTCTCATCGGTACAGTTGTCGGCCACGACCAACACCCGCCAGCGATCCGGCGGATAGTCCTGCTCGAGCAGCGACCGAACCGTATCTGCGATGAGCAAGGCCTCATCGTGCGCCGGCACAAGCGCCAGGATGCGAGGCGGACGAGCGGGGTGGTGGCGAGAAGCCGGGCGCAGCGAGGCGAGGAGCGACCACACGTCTGAGAGCGAGGGCAGGAGCAAGACGATGGCGAGTGCCGCGATCGCGACGTCGACTACTGCCACGCCGGCCTCGTCAGCCGAAGACTCACGCAGAGCGCGAGGAGTGTGTACAGCATTTCCTTGTAGGCCAGCGACAAGAAGAATCCGCCAACGGTGAACGCCACCACCGACGCCACAAGCGACACCGCCAATCCGCGGTCCTGGATTCCACGCAATCCGCGCACCGCGGTCCAAAGCATGGCAAGGAAGAGCAGCAGACCGGGAACGCCGAGTTCGGCCCCCATCTCGACAAAGCTGTTATGTGGCTCCGACCACTTCTCACCTTTTCCATGCGCGCGCGCATCTCGAGCCTCAGGCGAGAGGATGCCCTCGGCCGACGGAAATCCTCCGACTCCGACACCGAACCCAGGGCGGGCCGCCATGTATCCAATGCCTCGCTCCCAGAGCTGCCAGCGCCCTTCGGACGACGTCATGTTGTAGTCGTGGTCGGCGTTAGTGATGGTGTCCATGCGCGTCCAGAACGCGGGACCGGCGGCGACGAAGAATCCCACCACGGCGACCACCGCCACACCGATTCTCACCGGCGCGGAGACCACGCGATACCCGATCAGGATCACCAGCGCCGCCGCAAGCAGGGCCAGAAAGCCGCCGCGGGAATTCGCCCAGATGAAGGCCAACAGCAGGGACAGCAGTCCGCCGATGCCGACGACCCGAGGCACCCGCCAACCCTTCTTCACCACCAGATGCAAGGCAATGGGCACCGTGCTCGCGATCAGCGTCGCGAAGTCGTTCGAGTCATAGTCGTAGAGGCCGTGAATGCGGATCGCGCCAGGATCGCCCCGGAACCGGATCAAGACCATCACGGCGTACAGCATCACCGAGCCCACATAGGCGCCGGCAAGTCGCTGCACATCGCGGGGATGCCGCACCGCGGCGATCACGACGAAATACATCAGCACGACTTTGACCAGGATGGTGCGGAGAATGCCCACCGAGCCGCCCGGCCAGAGCGACGTCGGCACACCCAAGACCGCCCACACCAGGATCCCCACCACGCACCACGACGTCCCGACGCCGAGCGCGGCATTGAGCCGGGACAACGCACCCGGATCGAGTGCGACGCAGACGATCGCGAGACCCGATGAGAGCAGCGCAAGGTGCAATGGCGACAGGACCGGGAAGACGTCCTGCACCCGGCCGACCGCCGTGATGATGTAAAGCGCCGCGCTGGCGAGCCCCAGGCTCCAGGGGGGCGCGGGCAGCACCGGCGTATAGACGATCTGCCGGTTCCCCGCGCCTATCCCCAATACCTGTCGCGGGAGGTTCGGGAATACCGGCGCGGCGGACGTCATCGCGGCTGTTCGAGCTCCACGATGGGCCTCGGCGTGGTCGTCGGCTGCAGGGCCCTCCCAAGCACCCAGGTGGCGACGGCGCCCTTGAAGCGCCGCGGCCGCAAGATGGACCAGCTGTCGAGGCGGTCAGGCCGCCGGCCCTTCACCATGCCGATGGCCATCCGCGCGAACGAGAACAGGCCGGCGAAGAGCGGGATCGGCATCCACACCATCCGTCCCCGCCATCCGGCCGCCCGGAACTTGTCGAGAATGGCTCGGCGCGTCCCGACTTTCTCCTCGAACAGATTGACGACCTCAGGCGCTTCCTCGAACCGCTCGGCGCTCCACGCGATGGTGGCACCCGCCGCCCGGACTTCGCAGACCGGCAACGGCAACCCGGGCCTGCCCAACCCCAGGTGCCATTTGCCGAACAAGCGTCGCCCCAGGAGCCCGGGAAGCTCTCCACTCTTCCACTCCACCAGTGCACCGGGGCGCAATACCCTCGCCTCGACCTCACGGGCCGCCATGGCCTGACTCACCAGCCGCTCGGCCTCCGTCTTCCCCCATGTGTACGCACCCAATGGACGCGCGTCGGCGGGCAGGGGCGTGCGCTCATGCTGACGCTCCTGGAACTTCGGCGGCCGCACCACGGAAATGCTCGAGACATACACCAAGCGCCGGACTCCCGCCTCTTTCATGGCGGCGAGGATGTTCCCGGTCGCGTCGATGCTGTTCCGCTGTTGGTCTTCGTATCCACCCGCCGTCTCCGCCGCCGCATGCACCACCACCTCGGCCCCGGCGAGCACGTCGGGCGCGATCGACCGGCCCAGATCGGCCCGCACCCACGCGTGCACGAAGGGATGATCGACGTCGGGCGTCCGGCTCACTCCGCGAACGTGATAGCCCCGCTTGGCGAGCGACCGCGTGATCTCCCGTCCGAGAAACCCACGCGCTCCAGTGACCACGGCCACCGGTTTCTGGCCCGCGGTGACCGTTGCCGTCTGCGCGCGCGGCGCCGTTTCCTTCAACGATCCCCGCACCGCCTCCGCCAGCTCCTCATACAGATCGGTCACGTTCTGGAGATGCTCGGGAGGGAAGGGCGGAGGATTCCGGAGCGCCACCGCCTGGTGGAACTCGCCGATCAGCTCGGTCAGGCCCGGATAGTCGACGCCGCCCGTGATCCGCCTGACCACCCCCGCCAGCGAGCGGGTGCCGAGCTGCCAGGCTTCAACTACGGGATTGCCGAGCTTCTCGAGGGGCTCGGTGCCGGCGTTTCCGGCACCTACCACAGTCCCGCGGATGAAATCGGCGGTGAGCGTGCCGCCACCACCGACGAGTGTCAACGTCGAGACGATCGGCCGCGCGCGGAGACTGACGGAGAGCCGGCCGCGAACGGATCCCACTCGGACCACGGCGTGGAGATCGGTGGCGCCTGGGCAGACGGCCTCGAGCACCGCCGGCCCCGCGTCCGGCACCAGCGTGTCGAGCGCCACGAGCAAGGTCGCGAGGGGATGGGGCACGATGTCGAGCAGATGTGCCGCGAGGGTCGCAGGCCCGACTTGACCGTCACGTACGCCCACCGGCCGGAAGGTGAAATCCGAATCCACGCGCACGAGGGGCGCAAGCTCGCCGCCACGCCGCAGCATGGCCGTGAACGCCGGGTCGCGCGCCACCTGATGACCAACGCACACCTCTCGGTCCCGTTCCCGCGCCAGCGCGAGGAGGGTGCGCGCCTGGATGCTCGTCTCGACGAATGGCTTCTCGACGTAGATGTGCGCGCCCGCACGTAGCGAAGCCGCAGCGGCCGCAAAGTGCATCCCGGCGGGTGTGCAGATGTGCACGACGTGTGGACGAGCCTCGGCGAGGAGATCGTCGAGGTTGATGAACGCGGGGGCGTTGGCGTTAGCGGCGAGGGCGACGGCGGCGGGGTGACTGGTGTCGAACACCCCGGCGATCACCGGGCCCGGCACTCTCCCGATGGCGGCGACATGGGCGCGGGCCATGCGACCCGCTCCGATGATCGCGACGCGAAGGGGGGCTGGGTGTAGCTGGTTGGTGGAGGTCATGCGGCGTTACAGGGCAAGGCAGGCGCCACCATGATGCCCCACAGTCGGGGCGAATCCCGGCGCGTGGACGCCACGAGCGCATCCTCTGCGCTCTCCCCCGGCGCGTCGAGCATGATGTTCGCTCACGGCAAAGGGTTGGGGCGTCGGGATGGCGTCTACGCAGCGCCGACTACGACTGGCGCGGGCCGCGGTGCGACACGGTACGGAGCGGGGATGGAAGCGCTTTCGAGATACCGGCGGTGCCAGATCGAAAAGCACACCAAGCCCCACAATACGTTCTCATGATTGCGACGGCCGCCCAAGTGCTCTCCCACAAGACCGCTGATCGCGCGGGGATCGAAGATGCCGAGAGCACGCTGCCGGATCTCAGATAACTCCTCCGCCATGACGGGCTTCAGCGCGCCCCGCAACCAGCGGGCCGTGGGGCCGACGAATCCCCGCTTGGGCGCGCGCAGATGACCGGCGGGAAGCCTGCTCCGCAGTGCCTGACGCAGCAGCAGCTTAAGGCGTCCATGGCCGACTTTGACTCTCCCCGGCAGCGGATAGGTGTACTCCGCCAACTGATGATCTACCAACGGCACGCGCACCTCGAGGGAGTGCGCCATCGAGAGCCGGTCCGACAGTGCGAGGATGTCGTCGGGCAGGAAAGTCTTGATATCGAGATAGAGCGCCGCGTTCACGCCGGTGGGTGAGCCGCCCTCGAGGAAACGCCGCCGAAAGTCCTCGCGGGCCAGATGTCCCTGCATGAGAGGCCTGACCTCGGCCGCATACAGGGCGGAGCGGGGGACGTCGGCGATGCGCCCGACGAGGCCCAGAAAGAGATCGTTGGGGCGCACACTCGCCGCCGCGCCGCCCTCGAGGAACCGCCGGAAGCGCTCGACTCCCAGGCTCGACCCATTTCCCCGGGTCAGGCCGGCGCCCAGCGCCGCCGCGGCCCGTCGCAACGGCAGGGGCAGCCTCGCATACCACCTCGCAGCAACCAGTCCCAGGTGGCGTCGATACCCTCCGAATAACTCGTCTCCGCCGATCCCGGTGAGCGCCACTTTGTACTGCTGGCCGACGGCCTCCGAGAGAAACCACGTTGGTATGGCGGAGTCGTCCGCGTGGGGCTCATCGAGAGACGCGACGATGTGCTCCAGGGGCGCGCGCGCCGGATCGACGTCCACGACGGACAGGCGCGCGCCGTAGCGCGTGGCGAGATCCCGTGCCAGCCCGGTCTCGTCGTTCTCGCGGGGATGACCGTCCGCGTAGCGCGCCGTGAAGGCGTGCACCGGGGCGTCCTGCACCGCCATGCTCGCGAGGATGGCGGACGAATCGAGCCCGCCGGAGAGGAACATGGCGACCGGTACGTCGCTGACGAGATGTGCCGCCACCGATTCGTCGATCTTCCGCAGGACGTCGCACGGCCCCTCCGGGGGAGCGGGCGCGGGCTCGTGCGGGAGGTCCCAGTAGGCGTGGGTCGTCACATGGCCGCGTTCGTCGAACGACAACCAGTGGCCGGGCTCGAGTTTCCACACATCCTGGAACGGCGTCGCGGGGGCGGTGATGTAGCCGAGCTGCATGAACTCGTCGAGCGCGTCCCAGTCGATCTGTCGGGTGGTCAGTCCCGCCGCCATCAGGGCCTTCATCTCGCTCGCGAAGGCGAGCCCCCAGGGGCCGCTGGCGTAGTAGAGCGGCTTGATGCCGAAGCGGTCGCGCGCCAGAAAGAGGCGACGGGCCTTTGCGTCCCAGATGGCCAGCGCGAACATCCCGCGAAGACGCTCCACGCACCGGGCGCCAAGGTCCTCATAGAGGTGAATGATCGTCTCGGAATCTCCGGCGGTGGTGAAGCGATGACCCTTGGCGATGAGATCACGCCGCAGCTCGGCATAGTTGTAAATCTCGCCATTGAAGACCAGGGTGGCGCTGCGGTCCTCGTTGGTGATGGGTTGATGGCCCCCGGCGAGGTCGATGATGGACAGCCGCCGCATACCGAGTCCCACCCGGCCACGGACAAAGAGCCCCACGTCGTCGGGTCCACGATGCTTCAAGGCATCGCACATGCCTTCGATGACGGCGGGCGCTACGGGACAGGCTGCATCCCGGTGTACGATGCCGGCGATGCCGCACATCAGGACAGACTCCTGGCAGTGGACTTGCAACAGGGTGGCGTCACGGTCACCGCCGAACGCAAAGGAAACGCCATGTCCACGGTGCGAATTCAAGCGGCCCGCCGTCGCCTCGACGCAGCGGACGCTGCTCGCGAGAACGGCTTCAGGGCAACGCCACGCATCATCACCCGGCGCCGCGGGGCCCGGGTGCTCCTCACCGACGGTGACGATCGCGTGTCGCTCGCCGTCGCGCGGTCACTGGTGAGTGCCGGCTATGACGTGCACGTCACGGCCGCGCATCACCTGAGCCTCGCCGGCGTCTCCCGCGGCGTCCACGCCCACTATGTGCGCTGGCACCCCCTGGAGCGGCCGGTCGACTATGCGTGGGGCGTCGGGAGTCTCGCCCGGCGACTGGACGCGGAAGTCCTGATTCCCATCTCCGACGAATCGACCGAGTCCGTGCTCGAGAACGCCGACGCGCTGCCTGCCGACATCAGCCTTCCGACGCCGTCGCTGTACGCGTACCGGACGGTCTGCGACAAGGCCCTGATGCTGGAGCGCGCGAAGAGCGCCGGACTCGGCACGCCCGAGACCATCGTGCTCCCGAACCGGCAGGCGCGGAACATCCCGCCCGAGTGGTTCCCGATCGTTCTGAAACCGCGAAGGTCTGTCGTGTCGGCGGAGCAGATGTCGGTGTGGGGAAAGCGCGTCAAGACGAGTGTCGCGTTCGTCGCGAAACCGGAGGATTTGACAGCGGCGCTGGCGCGGATTCCCGCTGCGGCCTTTCCGGTCCTCGCGCAACGACGGGTGCAGGGGGCGGGGGTGGGGATTTTTCTGCTCCGCTGGAACGGGGAATACGTCGCCGAGTTTGCCCACCGCCGGATCCGGGAAAAGCCGCCGGCTGGAGGCGTCAGCGTCTACCGCGAGAGCGTTCCGGTGGACCCCGTCCTCGGCGCCGCCGCCAAGCGCCTGCTGGACCGGCTGGACTGGCGTGGCGTCGCGATGGTCGAGTGCAAACGGGATGAGACGACGGGCGAACCGCTGTTCATGGAGGTCAACGGCCGGTTCTGGGGTTCGCTGCAACTCGCCATCGACGCGGGAGTGGATTTTCCGTCACTTCTCGTGGCGTGCGCCTTCGGGCGGCATCTCCACCCGGTGACCCGCTACGACACCGGGATCCGCGGTCGGTGGTTCTGGGGTGATGTCGACCACCTGTACCTCCGCCTCACCAAGTCCCCGGAGGCGCTGCACCTCCCCCCGGACGAGCAGAGCCGGGCTGCGATCATCCGTGACTTCCTGCGAAGCCGTCGCGGGGATCGCGAGGATGTCTTTCGGTGGCTGGACCCGTTGCCCTTCGCTATGGAGTCTGTGCGGCGCCTGATGTGGCAAGGATAGGAGGTCGGGGGGACGGCGCCGCCGCCTCGGGCGGGACGTCCACGACTCGCTCGATGGAGCGGAACAGTACCTCGGCCTGCGCGTGCCGGCTGAAGCGAGGGTGCGTCGAGATCCGGGTGGGACGCTCACCGCGCTGGAATCGTTGAAACCGGTCGCAGATCACGCGGGCGATCCCCGCCTCATCGCCGGGCGGCACGACGTCCGCGATCGTCCCCGATAGCAGCTCCCCGGTGGCGCTGGCTGGAGACGCGAGCGCCAGCACCCACGCATCGAATCGCAAGTACTCGAACACTTTGGCCGGAATCGCCATGTCGCTGTCCTGTGGAAGTACGACCAGGACGGCGGCCCCCGCCAACAATTCACGGGCCGCGTTTTTGGGGGCCGGAGGGGACAGCCGGACATAGTCCGGGATCCCTGCCGCTGCGGCCAGGTCGTGCACGGAGGCCCCATTGAACGATGCCACGTGTCCCATGAGCTCGATGCCGAGGTCTTGGGGGCGCACGCCCAACTCGCGAACGGCCCGGGCGACTCCACGGAACAGCGGACCCGGATCCCGGTCGAGATAGATCGTGCCGGTGTAGGCGATCACGAAGCGCTCACGGTCTCGGGACGGGGGCAAGGGCTCGTCGTCGCAGCCGTTTAGCACCGGAATGATCGGGCAGGATGCGGCGGGGTAGCGAGCCCGCAAGGCCGTTGCATGACGTTCAGTGTTGACGACGATCAAGGAGGCGAAGCGCGCCGCCTGCGCTTCCCGGCGCGCGGCGAGGAACAGCCACGCCGGACTCGCGATGCCTTCGGGGAGGCGTTGCACGAGACTCCACGGGTCCCGGAGATCCAGCACCCAGGGGATCCCGGTGCGACGCTGCAGGGCCTGCCCGGCGCGATGCGCGGTGTGGGGTGGACCGCAGGTGATGACGGCGGTGACGGAGTGACGATCCATGAGGCGGCGTGCGACGGCCTCCGCGTCGCGGGCCCAGCAATCGCCCTGCGCATGTTCCATCAAGGCGTGGTGCACTCTCACCCACGCGCGGGCCGTGCGCGGCCAGCGGGCCATCTCCTCCCGACCCAACGATTCGACCATTGGTGCACGCTGCGGCACCCGGGCTTCCCCGGCCGTTTGCGCGCGGCGGGGGCGCCGGAAGTGTCTGACGAACCCTCGCAGGGCCGACTCGAATCGCTCGGCCAGTCCTCGGCGATCGGGCACGTGATGGATATGGACGCCGGCCGGGAGCTCCGCGAGCGCGGCGGCGTCCGGATGGCTGAGCTGAGACGGGTCGCGCGTGACGACATCCATCTGCCATCCTCGCTCGACCGCGAAGCGGACCAGCTTGCCCCACCGGACGGCACCCACGGCTGGGTCAGGGGGAAAGTGGTACGAGATGAGCAGCAGTCGCTTCGGCCTTCCGGGGACGGTGCTCCCCGGGACGCGGCGAAGGAGCGATATCAACGAGTGAATTCGCCGGCGGTAGAGGATCCAGGAGGTGGCGAGATAGGCGAGCGCCCCGGAAACCACTTCCACGACGAACACTGGCCGGACCCCCCAGGAGACCGGTGCCAGATGTCGGGCACCCCATACACCGCCGGTCATGACGGCCGCGGAGATCCCGGCGGGAATGAGCGCCGCCAGATACCCGCTCCACCGCATCTCGATGGCCCGCAGGGCGTACCGCAGGAACGACATCACCACCAGGATCGGATAGACCGTCACCCACCCGAGTGCCACGCCGGCGGGACCCCACCGGGTGCCGACATAGAACACGGGGGGCAGGATGACCAGGGCCAGTACGCTGAACACCATGCTCCGCCCACTCCGGCCCGTCGAAACGAGCACCTGCGGGGCGAACAGGGTGACCGATCGCAGGGCGGCATAGAGGGCCAGGAGCTGCAGCGGACCGGTGACGCCGTTCCAGCGGGCGCCGAGAAACGCGGTGACAAAGTCGGGCGCCGTCAGGAACAGCCCCAGGCACAGTGGCAGCGTGATGAGGGCGAGTCCCTCAGTGAGCAGGGAGAGGTACCGGCGCAGGCCCGCCCGATCGGTCTGGACGGCCGCGAAAAAGGCGGGCGTCACCCGGCCCACCAACGAGCTGATGCGGTCTACTGGGACCGAGGCGATCGTCCACGCAAGCGTGTACGCCCCCAGCGCGGCGGTGCCGAGTACGCGTCCGACCACGGTGAAGTCAGCGTTCGAGTAGGCGTACCAGGCGATGTTGGACACCAGGAGATGCCAGCCGATTCTGAGTGCCGGACGAAGGGACGGGAAATCGCGCGGGATGGCCAGCCGATGCGGCCGCCAGACATAGCACAGGACGGTGCTGGTCACAGAGCCGACGAGCGGACCGCCCACAAGGGACCAATAGCCGGCACCCAACACCGCCATGATGAGCGTCGTGGTCATGACGGTGGCGGACTCGATGCCGTCCATGAAGGCGAGCGTACGGAACTGGAGCTCCCGCGCCAGGAGCCCGCGGGGGAGGATCTGAAACCCTCGAAGGGGAAAGGTCAGGGACAGTACCATCAGGATGCCTGAGACTCTTCCCTCCCGGAAGAACGACGCGACGTACGGAGCGGACAGAAGGGTCAGGGCACACAGGGCAATCCCGACAACCCCGCCCACGGTACCGATCGCTGCGAATTGGGGCTCCTCGAGATCGCGAGTCTGGACGATCGCCCCGGTCAATCCGGCGTCGCACACCAGCTGCGCAAAGCCGAAATAGATGAGGGCCATCCCGACGAGACCGTAATCCGAAGGGGCGAGGAGGTGCGCGACATACAGGGTGATCACCCAGCTGGCGAGCTGAGTCACCCACCGGATCACGCTGGTCCAGGCGATACCGTGGACCAGCGTCCGGTCGAGCTGGGAAGAGGGCGGCATTACGGGGCATCGCGGCAAGAACGGAACCAGCCAGATGCTTTGGTGACGCGACGCGCCCGCTGGACGCGCGTTGCGTGGACGCGCCGCCTGACGGACACGTGGCCACGGCCCGCGTCTTGAGGTTGCAGTCGGTAATGACCGCCATCATGAACGACACGCGATTACGCTGGCACCTGCACTCGACCTGTCCCCCGGACTGGGCTCTGCACATCGAGCGCTCTCGTGCGGGGCTTTTTCATTCCCCCGCCGGGCTGGCGGCTTCCACGGAGCAGGGTGAGCCCTTCTTCGCGAAGCTCGTGGAGGGGAACGAAGTCGTGGGTATCGCCGCCGGCGTTCACCGGCGCTGCCGAATGCCTCCGCTGCCGAAACACGCGCACCTGCCGTCTCCGCCCGTGGTCGTTTGCGACGCCGGCATTCCCGCCTCCGCCATGCTCGACTCGCTGGTGGCGTGCGCGGAGCGCGAGGGCTGGGCCGATCTCAACGTCGCCTCCATGGAGGCTCATGGGGCGGTGCCGATCGGTGGCCGGGGCACCCCTCTCCAGGCTCGTCATGAATACGACCTTCCGCTCGCCGGATCGTTCGGCGATCTCGCGCGCCGGCTGACCTCCCACCATCGCCGCCGCCTTCCTCCAGACGGTGAATGGACTCTCAAGACCCTGTCGGGCGCGGAGGCTCGCGCCATGGTCGCGGAGGTCACTACGTCGGCCCGTCGTCGAGCCTCCAGTCTCCGCCGGGGCTTCGACGATGTCACGCTGCCGCCGGCCCACGCGTTTCGGGAAGATCCCGCGTGGGGGCTCACGACCTACGCGGCGATGCGCGGGGACGCGCCGCTCGCGGCGGCTCTCGTGGGTTGGGCCGGGAAGCGCGCATACTACGTCTCGGGCGGATCGACGCCCGACGGCTACGCGCGCAACGCGTCGGTATGGCTCCACCTCCAAGTCGCCGCGGCATTCCAGTCTGCCGGATTCACGCACTACTGCCTGGGCGGCGCGCCCGCGTCGGCCGTCGATCCCAATGACCCAAGCCATGGGCTGCACCGGTTCAAGACCGGATTCGGCGCCGTGGTTCGCACGTGCACGGGGGCCCGTTGGGTGTTCAGCAACGAACACGAAGCGGGTCATCGCCTGACGCGCTGGATCCGTGACCAACTCGCGAGTGAGAAGGAGACCGCATGACCACCACCCACGCGGGGCCCAAGGCCCGCGCGGTGCTCGGAGAACTCTGGCACGAACGACTCGGGGGCTTCGCGGTCTCCAATGACCATACGCCCCATCTGCGGAGTGCACTCGAATGGCTCTGCCGCGCCCAGGATGCGACCGACTCAGCGGGGTTCGCGCGAGGCTACTCGCTCGTGCGGCACGAGCAGTTCGGTATCCGCGGCTGGCAGGCCGCATACCCCGAGACCACCGGCTATATCATCCCGACACTCTTTCTCGCTGCCCATCATCTGGCCTGGCCGGAGCTCGCCGTTCGCGCCATTCGCGCTGCGCAATGGGAAATCGAAGTACAGCTTCCCAGCGGCGCGGTACAGGGAGGTGTGACCGGCGAGCCTCCGACCCCGGCCATCTTCAACACGGGCCAGGTCATGTTCGGCTGGCTTGCAGCCTATCACGTCACGAAATCGGAGGAGTTTGCCACCGCCACCCGTCGGGCTGCGGACTATCTGGTTTCGGCCCTCGACGAGGATGGCGTCTGGCGCAAAGGCAACTCGATGTTCGCCGATCGCCGGGCCACCAATTACAATGCGCGCACCGCCTGGGCGCTCGCGGAAGCCGGCGCGCTGTTCGCCGAGCCCCGGTACACGAACGGGGCCCGGCGCGCGTTGCTCCAAGTCGCCCGGCAGCAGCACGACAACGGCTGGTTACCGGCCTGCTGTCTCACCGATCCCAGTGAGCCGCTGCTGCACACCCTTGCCTACGCGGTCCGCGGACTCGTGGAGGGCGGTCGTGTGCTCGGTGACTCCGCGCTCGTCGCTGCCGGGGCTGCCGCGGCGGGTGCCATCGCGGAACGTGTCGACGACCGGGGGACGTTGCCGGGACGGCTGACGTCCACCTGGGGGTCCGCGGCGAAATGGCGCTGCCTGACCGGTGAGGCGCAAATGGCCAACGTGTGGATGCGCCTCGAAGCCATCACGGGGGAAAGGGCGTGGACGAGGCACGTGCCGCGAATGTTGCACGCCCTCAAGGCCACGCAGAGCCGCGACGCCGGAGATCCCGGCATCCGGGGCGGCATCAAGGGATCCAGTCCCCTCACCGGCTGGTACGGGCGCTTCGAGGTGCTGAACTGGGCGACGAAGTTTTTCGCGGATGCCCTGATGAGGGACGAAAAGCGGGGCGACTACGCGACGGATCGCTGCGGGGTGTTGGCGTAAGAGAACGGGTAAACGGCTAGGTCCACAAATGCGAGGTCCCCACCTCTCCCTAACCGTCTACCCGTCTCAATTCCGGCAAGTCCAGCTCAAACCAGAATCTCGTTCCGACACCCTTCGTCGATTCGCACTGCAATTCCGAGTCGATTTCCTTCAGCACTCTGCGACAGATCATCAGTCCGAGGCCCGACGTCGAAAATGCGTGAGGGTCATCCAGCTTTCCGCTTGCGCCCTCGGGTGGCAGGCCGGATCCCGTGTCCGCCACGGAGAACTCAACCCGATCGCCCGCCCGTTGCTTCACTGAGACCTCGACGCGCCCTTCGTTCGTATACCGCAGGGCGTTGGTCGCGAGATTCAGGATCACCCGACCAACGGCGCGGGGATGTCCTACGCGCTCCGTGCGTCCCGATGTCCTGATGATCAGATCCAGCCCGCGCTGCTCCGCGATCGGGGACAGCATCGCTTGCACTTCCCGCAGGACCGCGTCGATCGAAAAGTTCATCGGCTGCGGATCGACGAGCCCTCCGCCGCGACGCGCCAGCGCCATCACATCCGACGCCGTGGTGGTAAGTGACAGCGCGGCACTGCGGATCAATCCGAGCTGCCGCTTCTGCCCCGCACTCAGCGGGTTGGCGTCGACTCCACCTTCCAAGAGCTCGGTGAGCGCCAGGATGGCCGCCACCGGGGAGCGGAGGTCATGCGCCAGCTCGACCACCAGCTCCAAGGCCCGGGCGCCCCGGAGGGCGCGATCGGCATCGTCTTGTTCAGTCGAAGACTCGAGGACCGGTGTCTCGGTCATCATGCATCAGCGGCCACCTGCTGACCGCCGTCACCGGTCCTTGCCGAATCGGGCACCCGCGACGCCACCAGAGACTTGTTCGGCGTCCGGTGCAACCCATGCCGCTCCATCATCCGGTAGAGCGTGGTCCGCTCCACCCCGGCCATCCGGGCCGCCTTGGCCAGATTGCCGTCGGCCCGGTCGATCAACCAGCTGAGATAATGAATCTCGAACTGCGAAATCACCCGGTTCCGCGCCGCGTGATACGTATCCTCGGCCAGTGCCGAGAGCGTGGCCGGCGAGACGCTGGCCTGCACCGGAGTGGCCTCGTTCTCGAACGGAATGTCATCGGGCCCGATGTTCGCGCCCGGGCTCACCAGCACCGCGACGTGCTCCACCACGTTCTGCAGCTCGCGGACGTTGCCGCGCCACGGGTGCGAGCAGAGCGCCAGCATGCCCGCTTCGGTCCAGGTCGGGACCGGCGTGCCTTTCCGCCGGTACCTCGTCCAGTAGCTCGCCAGGAAATGGTTGGCGAGGGGCGGAATGTCTTCGGGACGTTCCCGCAGGGGCGGGACCCGGATGGGCACCACGCGCAGACGGTAGTACAGGTCTTCGCGAAGGTCGCCCGAACGGGCCGCGACGTCCGGATCCTTGTTGGTCGCGCAGACGAACCGGACGTTGACTACCGCGTCGGTGCCTTCGCTGCCGACGCGCCGCAGGATTCCGTCCTGGAGCACCCGGAGCAGCTTGGCCTGAATCGGCTTGGGCATCTCCAGGAGCTCGTCCAGGAACAGGGTGCCGCCATTCGCGGTCTCGAGCAGGCCGGCCTTGTCGCGAACGGCGCCCGTAAACGCGCCCTTCACGTGTCCGAACATTTCGGATTCGAGCAATGCTTCGGGCAGGGCGGCGCAGTTGACCGCCACGAAGGGGCGGCTCGAACGGCGGCTGTGCCGGTGGATGAACTGGGCGATCAGCTCCTTGCCCACACCGCTCTCGCCGGTGATGAACACCGACGCGTCGGTGGGAGCCACGCGCTTCGCCAGCTCGATCACCGATTGAAAGGCGGGGGACTGGCCGAGCAGGACCACCTGGTCGCGGTGCTCGAAGGGTGAATCGAAGAGGTGTGCGTGCTTCTTGGTCTCGCGCGCCACGAGGACCGTGTGCGCCGCGCGGCCGATCAGGACCTGCAGCTGCGTGGCGGTGAAGGGCTTGGGCAGGTAATCCCAGGCGCCTTCCCGGAGGGACTCGAGACTCGACTCGACGGACGGATTGCCCGTCATGACGATCCCGATCAGGTCTGGATTGGATTCGAGCGCCGTGCGGATCAGTTGCGTGCCCGGCACTTGGGCCAGAAAGAGATCGGTCAGCAGTATGTCGAAGGACTCACGCCGCAGAAGGTCGCGCGCTTCATCGCCGCGGCCGGCGAGCGTGACGCCGTAGCCATCCAACCTGAGGATGGAGGCGCAGGTCTCACGCAGCGTGGGGTCGTCTTCGACCACCAGGATGCGGATGTCGGATTTCGCTTCGGGGTCGAGGGCGAGCAGCGCCGTGACGGATCCGGGAGCGCCGTAGGGCTCGGTGGCCTGAGTAGGGGCATCAGGAGTGACGGTGGTTGCCATGGTATTGCTCGATCCTCCTCGGGTTGCCCCGTGGTAACGCACACTTCGGGCCAAGCTCCTGTGGCTCCTTCAAAACACTCTTTTGTCCCGCCCTGACTGGGATATCGGCGAAAGGGCCGTGATCTGGGCACTCCAAAGCACGCACCACTCTGGAGCCACGCCCGTAGTGAGCGTGCACCGAATTGCGACTACCTCCGACTACGCCTGAAGCCTGACGCGGCAGCGCCTTAACCCTTGTGAGCCTGAAAGCGGTACTGGTCTTGCGTACTCCGAAGGTGTCTAGGCGAGTACACGCCTGGTCCATTGGAGGAATGACGTGAACGACAATCGCGGTGGTCTCCACGGAGGCCTGATACCGATGCCGTCTAACGCGCCCGGTGCGCCGCCCCCGGCGGTGGTGGCTCTGCCGGTGGCGATCAATTGGCAGGGTGGGGGCCAGCCGTCGGGGCCGGACTGGCGACGCACGTTCGCCGCGCTCTGGCGCTATCGCTGGCTGATCGGACTGACCACGGTGGTCGGGGCCATCGTCGGCATCGGAGCCGGAAAGCTGATGCATCCGGTCTATCAGGCGTCGGCGACGATCTGGATCGATCAGGGAGACCCACGGAATCCGGGTCCCGCCTGGGCGGGGCGGGGGGACCGGCTTCTTGGGGAAAATGCCTGGTCCGATCTGCTCACGAGTTTCGCGGTGCTCGAGAACGCGGTGCGTTCGCAACGGCTTTACCTCTCGTTGAAGGATCCCCGCGACGCCGGTGCCTTCCAGAATTTTGATGTGACGGAAGATGTCCGCCCGGGCGTGTATCGCCTGGACGTCGATGGGAACGGCCAATCGTACACACTCGCCACCGCCGAGGGGGCTCCCCTCGAGCGTGGGGAGCTGGGCGGCGCAGTTGGGGCGCGTGACGGATTTACGTGGACGCCGACACTGTCATCCCTTCCCGCAGGTCATTCGATTCTGTTCACGGTTTCGACACCACGTGAAGCGGCGGAGCATCTCGCCTCAGCGCTCGACGTGACGCAGGATGAGGCCGGGTCATTCATCAAAGTGGGGCTTCGGGGCGCGTACCCGAAGCGACTCGCGTCGACGCTGAACGCCGTGAGCCAACGGTTCGTCGAGGTGGCTGACACGCTCAAGCGCCAACGGTTGACCGAAGTCCGGAAGATCACGGAAGAGCAGCTGGGGATCGCGCAAGCGAACCTGAACAAGGCCGAGGGCGCGCTCCAGGACTTTCAGGTTCGCACGACGACACTGCCTGGCGGCGGCACGACGGCCGGCAGGCGGAACGACGCGGCGGTGGGGGATCAGACCAGCTCGGGGTTCATCAGCATGCAGGCGGATCGCGAACAGCTGATCCAGGACAAGGCGGCGATGACGCAGTACCTGGCCTCGGGCGCCGGCAGGGCAGATTCGACCCCCGACGCTCAGATGCTCCAGACCATTCCCTCGGCCGCGAAGGCACCCGAGGTGGCGGCTGCGTTGACCGAGCTGTCGGCCAAGCAGGCCGATCTGCGTGCGATGGACTACAAGTACCTGGATGACTATCCGCCGAAAAAGAAGCTCGCGGGTGATATCGCGGTGCTCCAGCGGCAGACGTTGCCGAATCTGGTCCGCGGCGTCGTGCGCGACGACGACTCGCGAGTCGCCGCAATGGGGGGCCGGCTGAACCGGCAGGCCTCGGAGCTCCGGCAGGTGCCGCCCCGACTCATCGAGGCCGCACGGCTGCAGCGGGCCGTCAGTATCGCGGACGATCTGTATACGAGTCTCGAGCAGCGTTACCAGGAAGCGCATCTCACCGAGAACGCCGCGGTGGCGGATGTCCGGGTGCTCGACCTGGCGGTCGCGCCCGAGCATCCCCTCAAGAACACGGCGCCCGGGCTCCTGCTCCTCGGCCTGGTCGCCGGGTGTGGGCTGGGCCTGGTCGGTGCGGTCATCCTCGACCGGCTCGACGGCCGGATGCGCCGGGTGGAGGAAGTGTCCGGGGATTTGGGACTGTCGATCCTGGGCACCGTCCCGCATCTGAATCGCGGGCACTCCCGCAGGATCAAGGGACCGGAATCGATCGAGACGATCGAGGCGCTTCGTGGCCTGCGTGTGACCTTGCTCTCGGCGTTCGATCGCGTCGGCGCGATGGCGCTGACGATTACGAGTCCGGGACCGGGCGATGGGAAGTCGTTCATTTCCTCGAACCTCGCGCTGGCGTGCGCGGCGTCGGGGTTGAGGACGGTGGTGATCGACGGAGACCTCCGGCGCGGCACGCTCTACCGGCAGCTCGCGGCGGAGAAGGGGCCGGGGTTGGGAGACTACCTGCGCGGCAAGGCGACGTACGACCGGATCATGCAAGCCACGTCGTTCCCGTGTTTGACGTTCATCGCCCGTGGGACCCGCGGGAACGACTCGCCCGAGCTGCTCGAGTCGTCCGCCATGCGCCATCTGATCGACGACCTCAAGGCCCGCTATGACGTGGTGATCTGCGATTCGCCGCCGCTGGGCGCCGGCGTCGATGCGACGGTGATCGGGGGAGTGACGGGGAGCCTGCTGCTGGTGGTGCGGACTGGCCGGAGCGCGCGGTCGGTGGCGCAGACCAGTCTGGAGATTCTCCGGCGCCTGCCCATTCGTCTGCTGGGCGCCGTGCTCAACGACGTGCCGCAGGGCGCGGCCTACCGGTACTATCCCTACGCGTTGGAGTATGGAGTCGCGCAGGAGCCCGAAGACTCCGATCGGGTACAGCTGGTCTAGCAGCCTAGCCTTGGGAACCGCTTCGGAGCCAGGGAGCGCTTGGATCTGGGCTCCCTGCTCTTATGGCAGACATCGCGCGGGTGAGGATCACCGGAGCCTCGGTCGGTGCGTAGGCGAGATCGTCGACCGCGTCATATCCCCCACTGATCCGCACCGCGTTCGGCGCGAGCCCCGCGCCACTCGCTGCCGTCTTCAGTGCCTCGGAAAGGCGCCGGGCCAGATGCACCGCGCCGGCATGATCGGTGTCCGGCGCCACCACCACGAACTCCCTCGGCCCGATGCGGCCTATGGAGTCGGAGCGGCGCCCGATCTCCTGCAACGCGGGTGCACAGCGCGTGAGGGCCAGGCGGCTGGACGCTTCGGGCGCTTCGGGCTCGAGCTCCACCGTCAAGGCGACGCAGGCCAGTGGGAAGTGATGACGGACCGCTTGCGCAGCCAGTTCGTTGATCCGGCGGGCAAGCCCGCGGAGGTTGTAGAGCCCGCTCCGGGGATCCATGAGGCGATCGGCCAGGAGGCCATCGGCCTCCCGCTTCAACTCGACGTACGCCCGCACGCTCTCGGCCATCTCGTCGTCATCCATCCCGCTGTCGATACAGGCGCGCACCCCATGCTTGATCGCGGCGATGCGGTCGGCCGGGGACGGTGGTCCATCGGTCACCACGAGGATCGGCGTCGACATCTCGACGCGCGCCTCGCTGATGAGGGCCCAGGCGACGGCCGAACCGCCACTCGGACCCAACGCCGCGTCGATGAGAATGCAGTCGGGCTGGAGTGCGCTGGCCAGTTCCCGGGACTGTTCGGCCTCGGAGGCCCACACCACGCGGTGTCCGCGGTCGGAGAGCACACGACCCAGCCGCCGGGCGGGATGTCCGGCGCCGGCCGCGACGAGAATGAGGGCCGAGGTAACCGGGGTAGCTGCAGTGAGAGTCGCCATACGTTTTTCGACAAATGCAAACTTGGCGCCGCCGTGCCGGGGGAAATTTCCGCTTGAACTGTGGCGATTTGTCCACAAGTGCGTCGCCGCATGTGGAGCCCGGCCGCTGCGTGCCGCGCCCGCAATACTGTGGCGTTGGTCTTGTACATGCAGGCGCTAGGCTAAGGCGCTAAGTGGGCTAAGTGGCTAAGTGGCTAGGTGGCTAAGTGGGAGTGGGGTGCATGGACAAACGAACGATGGGACTGCTCATCCTCGCGGTGAGCGTGGCGTCGCCCGGGGCGGCGCAGAGCGCGCCGCGGCTGGTGCGTGTGGGAGACCGCGTGCTGCTGCGGGTCGATGGCGATAGTCAGCTGTCAGACACGTTCGAGGTGGCGAAGGGGCCGGCAGTCCTCTTGCCCGGCATCGGACCGGTGACGCTCACGGGCGTGAGTCGCGACTCGCTCACCGCGTACTTCACGGGCGTGCTGAGCAAGTACATCCGCGATCCGGTGGTGCACGCCGACGTGCTGATTCGCGTGGGCGTGGTGGGCGAGGTCGCGCGTCCTGGGTACTACTCGGTGCCCGATGATCTGTTGTTTTCGGATTTGCTGATGCACGCGGGCGGGCCGACCAAGGAGGCGAACGTGCACAAAATGAAGCTGGAACGGGATGGTGCCGTCCGCTGGCAGGGTGAGAAGGTGAACCAGGCGGTCACGGGTCAGCGGACGCTGGCCGACCTGGGATTTCAGTCCGGGGATCAGGTCGAGATTCCCGCCATCGTCCACCACGACGCGCTCGCGACCGTGCAGATCATCAGCATTCTGGTCGCCATCCCGACCGCGATCTATGCCGCGGTGAAGATCTTCTGATGAGCTTGCGAAGCACTGTAATTGGGCGCATAATTTTTTAGTGCATGCACCTGTTTAGTGCAAAGTGCATCAGTTCAGTTTGATCGGTTTTTGTATCTCGTTGTTGGGGATCCAGTTGCGTTTCAAGTCGAGTGGGAGCGGCGAGGCACTCCTCTTGCCTTGATGCTTCCCGAATACATCCGTAGCGCGTAGCCCGGACCCCAGCGCCCGAGGACCGCACAATGTCGACTCCGAAGGATCGAAACCCTTCGTCCCAACCCCCCACCGCCGAAGAAACCGCGGGGCTACTCCGGGAGCTCGTCTCCCACCTGCGACAGAACCGGACACAGCTGCGCGAGGAATGGGCCCGGCGCATCACCCGGGCACAGCTGCTGACGGCGATGACCGAAGAGGAAATCTTCGCCGAAGCGACCTCCGTGTACGACAACTACGTGGAAGCCCTCGAGACCGGGACCTTCGAAGCCCTCCAGGCCTACGCGCGAAACCTGTCCGAGCGAATCATTCCGAGAGGGGTCGAGACCCACGAAGTCGTCGGGATCGTGCTGCTCCTCCGCGACGTGCTGGCCCGCTCGCTGTTCGCCAAGTATCACGAAGACTTCAACAAGCTGAACCGGATTCTCGACGCGTACGAACCCGCCGCGAACCGGATCGCGAACACGGTGGCCGTCGGCTTCGTGCAGGAGCGCGAGCGCGTCATCCGCCAGCAGCAGGAAGCCATTCGCGAGCTGTCGACGCCGGTCCTTCAGGTCCGCGAGCGGCTCCTCATTCTCCCGATCATCGGCGTCATCGATCCGCAGCGCGCGCGGCAGCTGACGGAACAGCTGCTCCGCGCCATCCGGACCAACCGCGCGAAAGTCGTCGTGATCGACATCACCGGTGTGGCCGCGATGGACTCGAACGTCGCGAACCACCTGGTGCAGACCGTCGAAGCGTCCCGCCTCCTCGGCGCCACCGTCATCGTGACGGGCCTGTCGCCCGAAATCGCGCAGACCCTGGTCACCATCGGCGTCGACCTCTCCGAGATGGCGACGGTCGGCGATCTGCAGGGCGGTATCGAAGAAGCCGAGCGGCTCCTGGGCTACAAGGTGCTGGAGCTGGCGGCACCCCCCGCACCCAAGAACAACTAACCGCGGCGCACAGGAGGACATTCGGTGGAAGTTCCGATTCTCAAACAGGGCCACTACCTCATCGCCTCCATTCAGTCGGCGCTGACGGATGCCGACCTGATGCAGCTGCGGGAGTCGCTGGTGGCCCGGGTCGGAAAATTCCGCGCCCGCGGGGTCATCGTGGACGTGACGGCGCTCGACGTCATGGACTCGTTCGCCGTCCGGACCCTGCGCGACATCACGCACATGGCGCGGTTGCGGGGCGCGGAAACCGTCATCGTCGGCATCCAGCCCGAGGTGGCGTTCGCCATGGTGCAGCTGGGGCTCACGCTCAAGGGCGTGGCCACCGCGCTCGACCTCGAAGAGGGGCTTGCGTTCCTCGATACGCAGGCCCGGGAGCGGATCGATCGTGCCTGATGCCGTCATCTGCCCCATCCAGGCGGACGTCGACGTCGTTCAAACCCGCCAGCAGGGCCGCAACCTCGCGGCCGACGCGGGATTTTCGGCCGGGGATCAGACGGTGATTGCCGCCGCCATCTCCGAGATCGCCCGCAACATCCTCATGTACGCCAAGCGGGGCGAGATCGAGCTCCGCGCCGTCACCCAGGCCGAGCGCGCCGGCATCATCATCATCGCGCGGGACTCGGGGCCGGGCATCAAGGACATTCAACGCGCGCTGCAGGACGGGTATTCGACGTCCGGGGGCCTGGGGCTGGGACTGCCCGGGGCCAGGCGCCTCATGGACGAGTTCGAGGTGATCAGCAACGGCAATGGAACCACCGTCACCATGAAGAAGTGGCGTGAGGCGCGCGCCTAGCAGATGGCCGCCGGCCCACTCCTCGAATGGGGCGTCGCCGCTCGGCCACTCCCCGGAGAACACGAGTCCGGGGACCATTTCCTCGTCAAGACCATCGACGGGGGTGCGGCCATCGCCGTGGTTGATGGCCTGGGCCATGGAGCCGATGCCGCCGCAGCCGCCCGACGGGCAGTCGCCACCGTCGAAGCGGCTGCCCGCGACCCGATCCCGATCCTCTTCCGCCGATGCCACGACGCGCTCGTGGGGACGCGTGGGGTCGTGATGAGTGTCGCGGTGATCGATTCCAAGCACTCCCAGATCACCTGGGCCGGTGTCGGCAATGTCGACGCCTGGCTCCTGCGTCCTCATGCCGCGGGCGGAAAGGTCAGGACCAGCCTCGTGCCGCGGGGTGGGGTGCTCGGCCGGGGTGTCCCGCCGCTGGCGCCCGTCACCCTGGCCCTCGATCCCGGCGACTTGCTCATGTTCGCGACGGACGGGATCCGGGAGGGATTCGTGGAATCCGTCTCCCTCCAGGACGCTCCCCAGCGCTCCGCCTCGAGGATCATGGCGACCCATGGCAAGGGCACCGATGACGCCCTGATTCTCGTCGTCAAGTACCTGGGACAACTGTGAAAGCGATGCCGAACCCACCCGCCATCAAATCCCCTCCCGTTGGCGCCGCGGAGACCTCTGCGTCCATCCGCGTGCTCGGCGTGGGGCTCGATGGCGCGCTGACGCACGCCATCCGCCCGTGGGTCACGGAGCTCCAGGCACAAATCGAGTTCGTCGCCGATCTGCCGCACGCGGTCCGCCGCCTGGCGGCAGGCCGGTGGGATGTGGTGCTCACCGTGCTGGGTGAGCACCCCGATGAGGACCTGCACTGGTGGGCGAACGCGCTCCGGGGACGTGCGGGCGCGCCACGCCTGATCGCGTTCGCGCACCGGCCGTCGATGGGTCTGGCCCTGCGCGCCGAGCAGCTCGGGACGCACGATCTCCTGGCGCTGCCTGTGCGCCGGGAAGAGCTCATGCGGTCGTTGCGGCGGGTGGGGCGGGGGACGTCCGAGGTCGCCGTCCCGCTCGAAGCGACGATGGAGGAAGATGTCGGGCGGTATGCGCTGGTGGGGCAGAGTCCCGCCATGCTCGACGTCTACAAGCTCATCGCGCGCGTGGCCCCGAGCACCGCGACGGTCCTGATTCAGGGAGAATCGGGCACCGGCAAGGAAGTGGTCGCCCGCGCCATCCACGCGAACGGGCCGAAAGCCTCGGGGCCCTTCGTGGCCCTCAACTGCGCCGCGATTCCCGAGAACCTCCTCGAGAGTGAACTCTTCGGTCACGAGAAGGGGGCGTTCTCGGGTGCGGTGACGCGGAAGATCGGCCGGTTCGAGCTCGCCAAGGGCGGCACGCTCTTCCTGGACGAGATCGCGGACATGAGCCTCCCCCTGCAGGCCAAGATTTTACGCGCCGTGCAGGAGCGCGAAATCGAGCGGGTCGGCGGCGGCGACCCGATTCCGATCGACGTCCGGCTCATCGCCGCATCGAACCGCGAGCTGCGCGACGCGATTCAGCAGGGGCGGTTCCGCGAGGACCTCTACTACCGGCTCGCCGTTGTCATCGTGCGGCTCCCGCGCCTCTCGGACCGCGGCGGAGACCTGGCTCTGCTCGCGGCGTACTTCGTGCGGCAGTTCGGAGCGCAGTATGGCAAGCACATCACCGGTTTTTCCGACCGCGCGCTCGAGCTGCTCACGGCACACCGCTGGGTCGGGAATGTTCGCGAGTTGCGGAACGTCATCGAGCAGGCGGTGATCGTCGCCGATGGCGGCACGGTGCTGGTTGAGCATTTGCCTGATGAGATCCGCGGACACGAGGGGTCGATCGCGGGTACCATGTCGGGTGAGTTGGCGACGCTGGCGGAGGCCGAGGCCCGGCATATCGCGCGCGTGCTTGCGCACACCGGGGGCCAGATCGGTGCCGCGGCCACCATTCTTGGGATCCACCGGAATACCTTGACCCGCAAGATCCGGGAGTACGGCCTGTGACCGCGCCGAAGACGTCGCGCGACGGGGCTCCGTCATTGCGGGTGGAGCGGGCGCTGCGTCTGCTGCCCGACCTCGAAGCGCTGACGCCGTTGCGCGCGCTCGTGGTCGCGGCCAGCCGCGCGGATGCGGGGGCGCAGTGGGCCAGCTCCGGACCGTACTTGACCGTTGGCAAGCGGGGCGTTGAACCCGCCCAGCTCCGCCGGCAGCTCGACGGCGTGTTGGAGCAGATCACCGAGCATCTCTCGCTGCTCTATCATGCCTATATCGATGCACTCGAGGCGCTCTCCGCGGGGGACCTCGCGCCGGCGGTTGCCGCGTTGCTCCGCGCCGGACGGGCGGAGGAGTCTCCGGGGCGGCTGTCGCAGGCACGCGTGTGGTATGAGGTCGCGCTGAAGCTGGCGGATGAGCTGCAGGACCGCCGGCCCGAGATCGAGATCCTCGGCGCCCTGGGGCGCCTCGCGCGCGCCCAGGGACACTTCCAGCAGGGGGCCCGGTATTTCCAGCGGTGTCTGGCGCTCGCCGAGGCGGAGTTCGATCAGAGCGGGGTGGCCGAGGCATGCGCGGGATTGGGGTCACTCGCGGCGGCGCAGAGCCAGTGGACCGGGGCGCGCGCCTGGTACAAACGCGGGCTTACGGCCGCGCAGGCGGCGCGGGATGTGAAGCGCATCGGGCATCTGTATCACCGCCTGGCGAGCGTCGATCATCACGAAGGGGACGCCGCGGCCGCCCTAGAGCACCTGCAGGAAGCGCGACGCAGCGTCGAATCGATTCAGGATGCCGAGGGACTGGCGCGGGTGCTGGCGGCTCAGGGAGACGTCGAGAGCGAGCAGGGCCACGCCGACTCCGCGGCGCTGAGTTATCGCGAAGGGCTTGCGTGGGCGCGGCGGGCGTCGGCGCCGGAGGTCGAGTGCGCGATTCTCATCCGGCTCGCCGAGTTCCATCTCAAGGGCGACCGCTTCCACGAAGCGGAGGAGGAGCTGCGCCGCGCCGAGCAGACCGCCATCGCGCACACGCTCTCCCGCCGGCTGGTGCAGGTCTACACGCTCATGGGCCGCCTGCGCGGCCAGCAGAAGGACGAAACGGGGTTCGTGTTCTTCGAGCAGGCCATCGAGCTCTGCCGCGCCACCGAGCGCGCGCCATCTGCCGAAGGAAGGCTCTACCGCGAATACGGAAACTTCCGATCGCTCCTGGGATCTCCCGACGAAGCACGCGCCTATCTGGAGAAGGCCCGAGCCATCTTCGAATCACTCGGTGAGACCGGAGAGCTGGAGGGGGTCGAAGCGGATCTGGAGCGGATCGCGGGCTAACCGCGGGCCAGCACGGCAGGCGCCGGGGCCTGCAGCACTTCCTTGACTCTCTCCACGAGCTTCGGCGACGCGAACGGTTTCCGGAGGAACGGGGCGGTGGACGGCGAGACGCCGTTCTGTTGCAGGACCTCCTCGGTATACCCCGACATGAAGAGCACCCGCAGCGACTGGTGACGCTGGCGCAGGCGACCGTACAGCTCCACCCCCGTCATCCCCCACAACAGGACCTCCGAAACGAGCAGGTCCACGTGTCCCGGATGCGCCTCCGCCAAGGTGAGCGCTTCGGCGGCTCCCGACGCGTCGAAGACGTAGTAGCCGGCCATCCGCAACTCGCGGTTCACCATCATTCTGGTTTCCTGATGGTCCTCCACCACGAGAATCGTGCCGGCGTCCGAGCCGGTTTTCGAGTTCACAGGGGGACGACGTCAAAGGGTTGGCTCACCTCCGGCGTCCCCCCGGTGGGGACGCCGGCACCCAATGTGTACCCGAGGCCCGACTGGTCGATGTGGAGGTTCGAAAAGGAGGCGCGGCCACTGGTGGCGGTCACGGTGGTCGTGCCCTGTAAGGAAGCGTCCCGGAGCACGCTTCCGTCGTGGGCCAACGCGATCGTGACGTTCCCACTGTATGCCGTCACCGGGTTGCCGAATGCGTCGACCACCTGGACCTGCACCGCCGGGGTAATGGTCGAGCCGCTCGACGTCGAGGTCGGCTGCGTGGTGTATGTCGCCGTGGCCGGCGCGCCGGCGGCGACATCGAAGTGGCCGCTCGTGGCGCCCGTCAGCCCCGTGGTCGCTGCCGACAGGGAATAGCCGGACGCGGCGTGATCGATCGCGACGTCGGCAAAGGTCGCCGTGCCCTGGATGGCGGTCACCGTCACCGTTCCATGCAGCTGATCGTTTCCGGGATTGTCCGCGAGGGCCAGGGTCACCTGGCCATTAAAGACCGCCACCACGGCGCCATTCGAATCGACCGCGGAAACCTGTACGCGCATCGCCTCACCCGCGGTGCCATTCGACGGCTGGGTCACGAACATCAGGTGGGTCGCGTCGCCGAGTGTGGCGGTCCCGCTGTCGACGAGCGAGCCGACTTTACAGGACGCGCAGGTCACCGCGGCCGTCAGCGCGACCTTCAGGGATTGGCTGAGCCGGCGTCGAGTGCTCATGTTCATGAGAGGTGCAAGGGGCGGACCATCGCCTACAGGTGCGGCAGCGACGTCGCGGAGGGGCGGTCGTGGCGGGGTGCGTGATGCGTCGTCGACGCGTCAGTCGCGGGTTCGCTTCAAGTCCAGATGCAAATCAACGCGGCCATGACACCCCCGGCGACGACGAGCTGGGGCCACTCAAGGAATCCGGGTTGACGAAGCGTATCGATCCCGCCGGCGGTGAGCAGGCGCAAAGTGGGATACGTGAGCCGGCGGCCCAGCGTCAGCGTCCAGTTGGCGGTCTTTGAGCGCTGATAGTCGAACGCGTAATAGTTGTTGAGCGGGTATCCGTCACTCCCGCCCGGCGTGAATGGACAGAAGTGCGGCACGGCACCGGCGCGCAGCGCCTCGAGTCCGAGCGGTCTGCCGGAGTCGTCCACGTAGTGAAAGCCGTAGGTGGGGTCCACGAACCACGAATCCGCGCCGATGCGGACTTCGACGAGCGCATGCCGCGCCAGTCCGGACTCGTGGTAGAGCGTCACCTGGGCCGCGCGGATTCCGAGTGACCGGAGTGCGAGTACGTACAACCGCGACAGTCCCGAGCAGCATCCGCCCCGGCGGAGCACCTCCCCGGGCGTCGCGCCGAGCCAGGCGGGAACCTCGAGGCCGAGGAAGGCGTGGTCTTTGCCGCGGGGGATGCGTTGGTGAATCACGGTGGCCAGGGCCAGAGCTGCGCGGCCGGGATTCTGCTCGCCGCGCGTGGCGCCGAGGGCGAACCGGCGAACAAGGCGGCGCTCACTGCAGTAGTGGGCGAGCAGGATCGCGAGGACGAGGGCCAGCGAGAGCGTCGCGCTCATGCGAGCGTCTCCACGAGAACTTCCAGACACCGGTCGATGCGGTCATAGCTCCCGGCGAAGACCGCGCGGGATTGCAGGGCCGGATCGCGCACCGTCCGCGTCTCGGCGGGCCAGGGATCGAGGTCACCGAGAATCAGGATGGGCGCCGGCACGTCGCCGAAGACGAGCCGCAGCGCCTCGGCCTGCCGGGCTTCCATCACGATGATGAGTTGCGCGGCCGCGATCAGGGTGTTGCTGAGGAGCTGGGAGCGGTGCGGTTTGAGGTCGATGCCGCGGACCGCGGCCGTCGCGATCGCATTGCCCGGAGAAGGACGGTCGGGTCCAATGAATCCGGCGGACGCGATGGTGCACGCGTGTCCTTCGGTGGCGAAGAGTGCCCGTAGCCGGTACGCGGCATAAGGACTGCGGCAGATGTTTCCATGACAGACGACGAGCACATTTTGGGGCAGGGACGCGCCGGAGAGCCAGGCCAGGGCGTGCCGGCGACGCCACGAATGGAACAGGCGGTCGGGCAGATGGCGGATGGTCCGGGCCCAGCGCCACCACATGGGGCGCGCGGGATGAGGCAGTGCTGGTGTTTGGGTCATGCCCGGGAATGGAAGCAACAACCGGGCCTGTTGATCGCGTCCAGAGGGATTGCGATAGCGAAGCGCATGCGCGACGGAGGTCGCTGAAGCGCTGCTTCAGGCAAATGCCCCCAAGGGGAATCGAACCCCTGTTCCCACCTTGAAAGAGTGGTGTCCTAACCGTTAGACGATGGGGGCGGGACTAACAAAGGCAAAAGACGTCAAGCAAAGGCGTCGAGCAACGACGTCGGGAATAGCGGTAACGGGATTCGAACCCGTGTTTGAGCCTTGAGAGGGCTCCGTCCTAGTCCCCTAGACGATACCGCCGGGGGCGCTCAATATCGCCAGGGCGCTGCACGGGCCGCAAGCACACCCTTCCTTCTTTCTTCCCGGGGGTACGATGGGCAAGGAATTCATCGCCTTCCTCAAGGAGTACGGCGTTATCGGGTTGGCCATCGCCGTCATCATCGGTGGCAAGCTCAATGATCTGATCACCCAGATCGTGAATGGCATTCTGATGCCCATCGTCACGTTCTTCGTGCCCGGCGGCGCTTGGCGGACCGCGACGCTCGACATCGGATCCGTCCACTTCCTGATCGGCCCGGTGGCCGGCTCGGCCATCGATTTCCTGATCGTCGCGCTGATGGTGTTTTACTTCTCGAAAGTCGTCCTGAAGGAAAAAGAGGTTCACAAGAAGTAAGGGCACCCATGGCGCAGGCAGCCGACCTCAATTTCATCTATTCGACCATCGATCGGATCTTTCGCCTCAGTCTGGGCGAGATGGCCGATTTTTCCGGGGCGAAGTTCGACGGAAACTTCGCGCTCACGCTGGAGCAGGCCCAGCGTGCGAAGCACGACCTCGTGGCCCGGAGCGTGGGCCTCAGGGCGGAGTCCCGGGTCATCGATCTGGGCTGCGGGTGGGGGCCCTTCCTTAACTATGCCCGCAGCCGCGGTGCGCAGGGGGTCGGCCTCACCCTCTCCCGGGGGCAGTATCAGGCCTGTCTGCGGAACGGCCTCGACGTCCATCTCCAGGATTGTCGGGCGGTGCCGCGATCGGCCTTCGGTGGCTTCGACGGCGCGGTGAGTCTCGGGGCCTTCGAGCACTTCTGCTCGCCCGCGGAGTTCAGCGCCGGGAAGCAGGAGGAGATCTATGGCCGTTTTTTCCGTGCAGTGGCGGACCTGATCCCGGACCGGGGTCACCTGTACCTGCAGACCATGGTATTCGGCCGGAACATGATCGCGCCCGAGCGGATCGACCTGCACGCCCCCAGGGATTCGGATGAATGGATTCTCGGGCTCTTGCGGGCGCAGTTCCCCGGCTCGTGGTTGCCGATGGGCCGCGACCAGATCGAGCGAGCGGCGGCGCCCGTATTTCGTCTGGTGGCGGCGGAGAATGGCCGGCTCGACTACATCGAGACCATCAAGCGGTGGCGGGAGCGGTTCGCCGCGTTCTCCCTGAGGAAGGCCCTGCTGAAGCTCACGCTGGCGCCGCGGTATCTCTCGAGCAAGCGATTCCGCGACGCCTTCAGCTCCGGCGTGAGTGCCAACAGTGTCTGCTTCCAGCGGGAGCTGCTGGACCACTGGAGGCTGGTCTTCGAGAAGGTCTAGAGGTGCGCGGACCCTTCGCGATGCAGGCGTTCCACCAGCGCTTCCATCCCGTCGAAGTAGAGCACTTCGCAGGGGCGGTATCCCACGACCCAGCTTTCGTACTCGGCCGCGACGTGAAAGAAGTCTCCGGGCGTGAGGTCCACTTCGTCGTGATCCGAAATCCGGATCTTGGCGCGACCGGAGAGCAGGACGCCGGTGTGCGCGAGGGGGCGATCCCCCCGGCGGCCGGGTCCCGTGATCTGCGACCACCGCCACCCCGGGCGGTAGCTTCCCTTGCCGACCAATCGGCCGTCCAAGGTGACGAGCTCGAGGCGGCCCTGATCGAAGCGCAGGACCGTTTCGGGCGTGTCGAACCGTTTGACGACGAGGAGGCGATCGGACTCCGGCCGGCGAGGTGATGCGATCGAACGAGCAAGGTCCATGGAAGTGCTCCACGCACCGGTCGCATGGGATCCTGGAGGCGTCCCGGTGCGCGTGGCGCCGCCAGGCAGGAGCCGCGGGATGCGGATCGTTCTTCTAGGAACTACCCCGGGGAATTGGAGTTGGGTGGATGCGGGCTCGAGTTGTTACGTTCCGGGGACGTCCCGCTTGCGCAAGGCTTTGTGCCTGATGATGTTTACGCCCCCGCGCCGATAGCTCAACTGGCAGAGCAAAGGACTCTTAATCCTTAGGTTCTCGGTTCGATTCCGAGTCGGCGCATTCCTTCGAAGTGACTCACCCGCCGTGCGTTAGCCCACCCGGCGGGTTTCGTTTTTCGGGACGAATTTCGGCATGGTGTCGGTTGCGGTGTCGATTGCCATCGGCCGTTCGCCGTACTTCCGCCGCTGCGCGAACGCCGACGCCATCGTGGCATCGTCGGGCCGCTGGTAGACCCCGAGGAGCGTCTGCGGGTTTTTCCAGCCACCCAGGTGGCACAGATCGCGGAGGGGCATGCTCTTCATCTCCGTGGCGAACTTCCGCCGCAAACTGTGCCACCCCCGTCCCCGCACGTGCGTGAGCCCCGCTGCGGCCTCCGCACGCTGCCACCAGTCCTGCATGATGAACACGGAGCATGGTTTCACGGGATCAGCGGGGGAAGGGAATACCCACGCGTCACCCACCGCCAGCGCGACGGGACGCGTCCGTTCCAGCGCCATGGCGGCCGCTGGAGACACCGGCGTCTCGTGCTCGAATCCGATCTTGTCATGCTGGGCCCGCCAGCGGATGGTCCCCTGCTGAAGATCGACATCTGACCATCGCAGCTGCCGGATCGCGCTGATTCGGTGGCCAGTCTCGTTGGCGAGGACGAGCGCCAACGCGAAACGCGGTTCGATCGTGCTGGCCACTGACAGGAGCTGGTGGTACTCTGCCTCGGTCATGATCGGCCGCCGCGGACTCAACTCGCGAGGCCAGGGGCACCCCACCAGTGGATTCCGGTCCAGCAGTCCAGCCCTCACCGCCCAGTTCAATACGGTGTACAGGAATCGCAGGTCGCCCTGGATGGTGCGGTCCCGAGGTGAGCCCGGGCCGTTCCGGCGCCACCGGATGTACCGATCCCAGTCACGCCGGTTAAGCGCTGCAGCCTTCTGATCTGCTCCGAAAAACCCCAGAAATAACGCCGCGGTGCGGCGGTCGTGCCGCTGTCCGCTCGGTCCCTTCTGAGGCGTCACTTCCCGAACGTAGATGTCAAAGAGCTGGTCCAAGGTCGGCGCTGCCCCTGCGGGAATTGCCCCGCGTCGCAGCGCCGTTGCGAGCTCCTCGGCCTTCGCCTTGGCGGCTTCGGTGTCCTGGTGCCCGAGGGCGATCCGGGTGCGCCGGCCGTGGTCGGTGAACTCGAGGAAGATCCGCCCGGTGACTGGATGCATGAATGCGCGCACCCGATTCCGGCCCCGCTCGCCGGTGGAAAAGCTCCACCGCTTGTGTTTCGCGTCGGTCATCGTGTCGCTCCTTTTCTGGAGGTCACGACGGCCCGCGCGATTTGCCGGGGTCCTACGCCTACCAACCTGATATCGGGACCGGGAGCGGGCAAGGAGGAGAGTTTCCGGGGCAGGTCACGGCGCAGAATCCTAGGAGCGCCGGGGCGCCCTGCATTGGGGATTTTTCCCTTGGCGATCATGCGGCCCAGATGGTCGGCGGAGTAACCGGATTCCGCCTCGGCCTCCTGGAGCGTGAGGGCTTGGAGTTCCACGGCGTTCAGCGTGCCCTCGAGTTCGTCGGCGGCGCGGTTGAAGGCTTCAGCTGCGGCGGTGCTGAACGGCCGAAGAGTGTCGGCCCGCTCCCGCCATGCAGTCGCGAGGCTGCGAAGGGGTTCGGCATTCGTCACGCGTATCTGCTCGCGGCTCGTCATGGGGTGGTGCGGTACCCGAGAGCCGCGAGCCGCTGCGCCATCCGCGACGAAGGCACGCCCGGGAGGGTGAAGGTGACCTGCTGCACGAAGGCGTCCCGGCGCTGGCGGGGGAGCCAGGGGCCGAGGAGCTTGGCACGGTAGGTCCCGCCGCCGAAGGCGACACGGATCTGATTAAGCAAGTCGAGGCGCGGCCGAAAGCGCCCGAGATGCATCCATTTGCCGGGTCGCCGCTGATTCGCGCGTCGCCAGAGCTGGATGCGGCGCACACGGGCGCCGTGGAACTGGATGGCCGCGTCCAAGTCGGCGGTCGTGAAATGCCGAGGCGACTTCGGGGACTGACTGCCCATGGGAAACCCCTTCGATGCAGACCAGGCGCGGGGATCGCGCCCTTTCAAGAATCCGAGGTTGATGGACGCACCTCGCGATTCCGTGTCTGCCCTTAGGGGGCATCGGCTCCGGAGTATTTATGTCGGGTGGGCCGAGGCTTGGTCAAGTGGCGAACGTGGTACCATGTGTTACCACCAATCGGGGTGGTTCGGGGCGAGCGGGTGAGACGCTGACTGGATCCCTGACTAGAGTGGTGACTAGAACCTTTCCGGGAGACTGACTAGCACGATTCACACCCATTTTCACTGCCCTTTTCACACGTTTTTCATACGTAATTGCGCCCAAAATCGCACCGCATTCGTGCTCCGCTCGCGACCAAAATCACGCAAGTGTGCCTCTGCTGATCACGTGGCCGAGGCGATGTGACGGTGTAACGTCCCGGAGGACCTGCGCGTGTGGACCATCGAGGCATAGGTTTCCACGCAGACATCTTTCTGCCGGTGCGTGTGGCGGTGAAGCTTCTGACACAGGTGCGGATGGCCCTGCGGACCCGGCATTACAGCCCGCGGACGGAGGAGACGTATGTCCACTGGATCAAGCGCTTCATTCGCTATCATGGCCTGCGGCACCCCCGAGAGCTCGGTGCGCCAGAAGTCACGGCGTTCCTGTCCAACCTAGCTGTGGAAAAGAACGTCAGCGCGTCCACCCAGAACCAAGCGCTCGCTGCAGTGCTCTTTCTGTACCGAGAGGTCTTGGAGCTCTCGGTCCCCTGGCTCTCGCAAATCGTGCCGGCACGACGGACCCGGCGCCTTCCCGTTGTCCTGACCCGCGACGAAGTGCGCTCGGTGCTCAAGCATATGGAGCATCCGTCGCGTTTGGTCGCTGCCCTGCTATATGGAAGCGGACTGCGGTTGTTGGAGGGACTCCAGTTGCGAGTGAAGGACCTCGACTTCGCATCGGGCGAACTGCGCGTCCGCATGGGGAAGGGGCAACGGGACCGGGTGACGATACTCCCGGCGCGCCTGCAGCCGGCGCTCACTCGGCATCTCGAGATGGTCAAGCGTCAGCATGAGCATGACCGCGCCATGGGAGCTGGTTGGATCGAACTCCCGTTTGCCCTGGCTCGGAAGTACCCCCGGGCTGGGAGCGAATGGCGGTGGCAGTGGGTTTTCCCAGCGACTCGGATCTACGAGCACGCGCCTACCGGAGAACGAAGGCGCCATCACCTCCACGAAAGTTGGGTTCAGCGGGCTTTCCACGACGCGGTAGTGCGAGCCGACCTGACCAAGCACGCGACGTGTCACACGCTCCGGCACTCATTTGCGACTCACCTCTTGGCCGGGGGCTACGACATTCGCACGGTGCAGGAGTTACTGGGTCATCGCGACGTCCGGACGACG